>NZ_JBGUAX010000007.1:0-300000 GCF_041821065.1 Egicoccus sp. AB-alg2
TTGCGCTGACCGTTCCACCGTCCACGTCGATCGGCCCCCGCTGCGGCGGGGGTCGATGCCTGTCCGTCGCACATCGAGTCCGCCGCACCGCCGAGGCGGCCCAACCGTCACGTGGCGTGGTGCTCGTGGTGCGGTCGGGCGGCGTCCGCGACCTCCAGCGCCGCGTCACGCGCCACCAACTGCGCGAAGTCGGTCATGGCGAGTGAGGCACGCAACGACTCGCGTGCGGTGGCCAGCGGCTCGTGGACGACGCAGGCGTCCTGCCAGCGGCAGGGGCCACCCCGCAGCACGCACTCGCGGGCCGGCTCCTCCTCGGCGGCCTCGATCACTTCGAGCAGCGAGATCTCTCCGGGGGCGCGGGCCAGTGCGTAGCCGCCGCTGCGGCCCGCCACCGACACGACCAGGCCGGCGCGGACCAGTTCGGCCAGCAGCGCGGGAAGGAAGTTGACCGGGATGGCCATCGCCTCGGCGATCGCCCGGGTCGTACGTCGCCCGTTGCCGTGATGACGCGCGAGGTCCAGCACGGCACGCACGCTGTAGTCGGCCCGCTTGCCGAGGGTCAGCTTCATCCGACCTCCGCGGTCTCGCCGGGGCAGCGTATCCGTCGGCCCGTCGGGGCCTCCGGCGTCGTCACGCGTCGTCGGGGTGGGGCACGGGCCACAGGGCCGTCAGCAACGTGACGAGCGATACGACCGCCAGCAGCGTCCAGCCAGCGGCGGCCAGCGGCAGTCCGTCGCCGAGACGCGCAGCCCCCAGCGTGCAGGCCAGCACACCGGCCAGGACGAGCCCCGCCCGCGTCCGCGCGCCGACCTCGAGCCGGGCGATCAGCCGGTCGCGGGCGGCCGTGGTCCGACCGCGCAGCATCGGTGCGAGGTAGACGAGCGTGGCGAGGATCGCCTGGGCGAGCACGCCCGTGAGGACGGCGATCCCCAGGGCGTCGAGCCACCGCCAGGCACCGGCGGCCACCACCACGACGTCGGCGGCGACGACCACGGGGAACAGTCCCACCACGCCGAGCACCAGTGGCTGGGCCGCCGTCCGGTGCGGTGCCGCGGCGACGGCACGCGCCACCGGCACGCACACGATCGTGGCCCCGACCGCGTAGACACCGAGCGCGGCGGCGGCGACGACCCGGGCCGAGGCACCGGCCGAGCCCGGCAGACCGGTGGCCAGCAACACGAGGACGGCCACACTCAGGCCGGTGGCCCCGCGGCGCAGCCAGCGGGCGGCGCGCGCGTCCGCGCCCGGCTCGATGCGGGTACGGGCCATGGTCGGTCCGAAGAACACGAGGGTGGCCAGCAGCGTCAGTCCGCCCCAGCCGAGGACGTTGGCGTGCAGGTGGGCGATGCGGGCGCCGCCGTACCAGCTTCCGGCCAGCACACCGCTGCCGAGGAGCGCGCCGAGCACCGCGCCGTGGATGAAGGCACCGTGGGCGCGCTCGTAGATGCGCGCGATCCACCCGAAGCGGGCACCGACGGCGGCCCGCCGCATGGCGCGGATACGCCGGTAGGCGAGGAACACCGAGGTGGTGACCACCGTCGCGCCGGCGACCAGCAACCATCGGTGGCCGCCCGGCAGCCCGATCAGCACGCCGAGGACGCCGGTATTGGTGACCAGCGGCCACCACGCGGACCGCTCCCCCGTCGTGCGCGTGACCGTCCGACCGAAGTGTTCGCTGAAGGTCAGCACGAGGTTGGTCAGCACGCCCAGGGTGAACAGGTGCACCGCGAACCAACGCCCACCCGGCAGTACCTCGCCGGCGGCCAGCCAGACCAACAGCGCGAGCAGGTAGGCGAGTGCGAACAGGATGCTGGGTGCGGCCAGCCCGAAAGGCGAGCGGCCGCGGGGTCGGCCGCCGTGGCCGGGGGGCACGGTGGGAAGCGGCGTCTGCGGGCGGTTCACGGGGTTGCTCCGACTGGGCGAGCGATGGCCCACGGGGTCACGTCGACGGACAGACTGGTCGGGCACGGCGACGCCCGTCGTCGGGCCGGCCGGTTGGCGACCGGCCCGGACGACGGGCCGCGCGAGGGCGGACGGCGGCTCCATGACGTCTCCTCGCGGGTCGTGACATCGACGGGTGGGCCCAGCCGAGCAGGCTCAGCCGACGTCCAGGACCCCCTCCATCGTGGTGCGGTGCCCGGGGATGCTGCAGTAGAAGGTGTAGGTGCCGGACTCGAGGGTCACGGTGCCGCTCGCCGTCTCGCCGGGTGCGGCGTGGACCACCTCGGCATCGTCGAGCTCCTCGATCACGAAGTCGTGCTCGGCGGCCCCCACGTTGTCCAGGACGACGGTGATCTCACCGGCGCTCGCGCTCAGTTGCTCGGGCGTGAAGTACAGGTCGCCGGCTTCCACCTCGAGGGTCGCGCCGGTCGCGCCGCTGGCCGCGGGCGCCGCCGCCGGGGAACCGTCGTCGCCGCTGCAGGCGACCGCCAGGAGGGCGGCCGCGGTCAGGGCGGTGAGGGTGGTCCGTCTGCGCATCGGGTCGTGCCTTTCGTGGTCGGGATCGGACGGGCGGGATCGGAGGAGCGCGTGCCGGCAGCGAGTACGGGGCGAACCGCGGTCCGGGGGCAGTGCCGCCCCCGGACCGGGTCGTCGCGAGGAACTCAGTGGCCGGAACCGGCGCCCTCGGGGGCGTCGAAGACGGCCGGATCGGCGTCGCCGGTCACGTGGAGGATCCCGACCGCCCCGCCGTCGAGGGCGCGGGTCAGGGCGTGGTCGACCAAGACGTAGTCACCCGGCACGTCGAGCTCGAACTCGACGTAGGTCGCCCCACCGGCCGGGACGAGGGTGGTCTGCACGTTCTCGTTGATCAGCGAGCCGCCCTCGATGCTGGCGCGGTCGAAGACCTCGCCGATCACGTGGAAGCTCGACGTCAGGTTGGGGCCGCCGTTGCCGATGTAGATCCGCACGGTCTCGCCGACCTCGGCCTGCATGGCGTTGTCGCCGGCGAGCGCGCCCACGGCCCCGTTGAACACCACGTGCGTGGGGGCCTCGGCCATCATCTTGTCGACGTCGTAGGACAGCAGCCCGGCGGTGCCACGCGCCTGGGCGGTGTAGATCTCGCCCTGCATGACGTAGAACTCACGGTCGACCGCCGGCAGACCGCCTTCGGGCTCGACGACGATCAGGCCGTACATGCCCATGGCGACGTGCGTGGGGATGTGCGGGGTGGCGCAGTGGTAGACGTACACGCCGGGGTTCAGGGCCTGGAAGGTGAACGTTCCCACCTCCCCGGGGGCGAGCTGGGTGGCGCCCGCGCCGCCGCCGGGACCGTTGACCGCGTGCAGGTCGATCGAGTGCGGGTTCTTGCTGCCGTCGTCGTTTCGAAGGGTGAACTCCACCGTGTCGCCTTCGCGGACGCGCACCAGCGGGCCCGGCACCGAGCCGTCGAAGGTCCAGTAGGTGGTGGTCGAGCCGTCGGCCAGTTGGCCTTCGACCTCGACGGTGGTCAGTTCGACCTCGAGGGTGGTCGCCGCGCGGTCGCGGACGGGCTCGGGGATCGTGATTCCGTCGTGCGAGATCCGGTCCGCCGTGCGCGGGCCGGGTTCGAGCGCTTCGACCTCGGCCGCACCGACGGCGCTCGCGTCGGCGACCACGACGCCACCGGAGCCGGTGTCGCCGATGGCCAGGGTGACGGCGATGGAGGCCAGCACGGCCGTCACGATCAGCAGGAGCGCCCGGCCGCTGCCGAGCGTGGGTCCGGAGGGCGGGATCGGGGGAGCTTGGGACGGCTTCTCGCGAACTGGAGCCTGGCCGGTCATGGCGGTCTCTCTTGGTTCCGGCGATGACGCCAACCGTCATCACTTAGTAATTCAGTAAACGTTTATCGCGAGGCAACTCGATAGGGCCCTCCGGCCCTTTTCGGGGGACCGAAGGCGTGGCGCCGACTGGTGCGCCGACGGGCCGGCGGGCATCTGCCCGGCGACCGCGCTGCCCGCATCGCGGATGGGCGTCGCCATCGCCCCGGCTGCTTGACTGCCCCGGCATGGGATACGACGTCGCCACCATCCGTGCCAGCTTCCCCTCGCTCGCCGAGGGCGCCGCCCACTTCGACGGCCCCGGTGGGTCGCAGGTGCCCCGGCAGGTCGGGGAAGCGGTCGCCGGCACGCTGGTCGCCGCGATCGCCAACCGCGGCCGGCTCACCCCGGCGGAGCGGCGCGCCGACGGGGTGGTCGTCGAGGCACGCCGCGCCGTCGCGGACCTCGTCGGCGGGGAGTCCCGCGGGGTGGTCTTCGGCCGCTCGATGACCGCGCTGGCGTTCCAGTTCGCGCGCACGCTCGCGCAGGACTGGGGACCCGGCGACGAGGTCCTCGTCACCCGCCTCGACCACGACGCCAACATCCGGCCGTGGGTGCTGGCCGCTGAGGCGGCCGGGGCCACCGTCCGGTGGGCCGCGTTCGACCGCGACACCGCCGCACTGCCGGTGGAGGCCGTCACCTCGCTGCTGTCCGAGCGCACCCGCCTGGTGGCCGTGACGGGTGCGTCCAACCTCCTCGGCACCCGCCCAGACGTGGCGACCATGGCCGCCGCCGCGCACGAGGTGGGCGCGCTGGTGCACGTCGACGGCGTCCACCTGACGCCCCACGCGCCCGTCGACATGGTGGCGATGGGCGCCGACCTGTTCAGCTGCTCGCCCTACAAGTTCCTCGGCCCGCACCTGGGGGCCATGATCGGGGCGCCGGAGCTGCTGGAGACGCTGCGGCCGGAGAAGCTGTTGCCGTCCACGGACGCCGTGCCGGAGCGCTTCGAGCTGGGCACGCTGCCGTACGAACTGCTGGCCGGGACCACCGCGGCGGTCGACTTCCTCGCCGCGATCGCGGGCGAGAGCGGGCAGCGGCGCACCCGCCTGCTGGCCGCGATGGAGCTGCTGGAGGCCCACGAGACCGCGCTGGCGGAGCGGCTGGAGGCCGGCCTGGGCGCGCTCGAGCGGGTGCGGCTGCTCGGCCGTGCGCCCCGGCGCACGCCCACGGTGGCCTTCCTCGTCGACGGGATGGAACCCGGTGACGTGGCGCAGCACCTCGCGGACGCCGGGGTCAACGCGCCGGCGAGCCACTTCTACGCCATCGAGGCATCACGCTGGCTGGGGCTCGGCGACACCGGAGCCGTGCGCGCCGGGATCGCGCCGTACACCGACGACAGCGACGTCGACCGGCTGCTCGAGGCGATGCAGGACCTCGTCAGCCGCTGACGCGGCCGACGCCGTCGGCAGACGACCCCGACACGTACGGCGCGATCGCGGCGTACAGCACGTCGAGCGATCCGCCGTACGGGTGGCGCACCCGGTAGGCCGGGGTGCCGGCCATCGCCGCCGCCATCGGCGGACCGAGCCGTGCCTCCAGGTCGTCGAGCAGCGCGTTGCGGCGGTCGGGGTGGGCGAACCGGAATGCCCGGTAACGGTCGAGCAGTGGCCGCCACTCGTAGGCGTTGGCGTGAACCATTCGGCGCGCGAGCCGTGCGGGCGGCTCGCGCTCCACCCGGACGTCCGGCGCGGCGTGGCCCTCGACGAGGAACAGCACGTCGACCGGTGCCGTGACCGGACCGATCCGGTCCGGGAACCACGCCGCCGGCGGGCGGCTCACCCGGAGCTGGCGGCGCAGGGTCGGGAGCGCCTTGTGCAGCAGCGTGACCGGCTCACTGCGTGCCAGGCGACCTCTTGCCGTCGCCCTCGCGACCCACTCCAGGCCTGCGACGGCGCGGAAGAGTCGCCGCTTGCCGCCCGGCAGCGTGGCAGGGGCGATGCCGAGGTAGGGCAGCTGCCACGCGGAGACGCTCAATGACAGCGGGAGCCCCAGTACGGCGCTCCCGTCCGGGCTGAGCAGCACCCATTCGTCCCCCACGAAGCGGGCCCCGTGACCGACGAAGCCGAGCAGCGCCCCGGTCTTGCCACCCTTCGGCCAGCCCATGAACACGACGCCGCGCCCCTCGTGGACGACGGCGGAGCCGTGCAGCGGCACGTAGCCGCGCGCGAGGAAGGCGAGGCAGATCGCCTCGACCAGGAACGGCACCGCGGTCACGTCGCGGCGGCATCGGATCTCGGCCGTGCTGCCGAACTCGTCCAACGGCAGCCGGGCGAGCGCCCTGCCGTCCACCTCGTCGAGCACGAACAAGCCGGACTCGTCGACCGCGCACCAGCGTTGTCCGACGAAGCTCGGTGACGGCGGCGCGACGTCCGCGAACCGGACGACCAGGTCCGGATCGGCACCCGCGGCCGGCAGCAGGTAGCGCTGCCACCGTGTCGTGAAGCGATCCGCGAACCGCCACGGGGCGTCGACGAACCGGAGTGTGACGACGCCGTGGACCGACACGTCGAAGGTGCGCGTCCCCGGGACGGCGGCCGCCGTCTCGTCGTCGACCACGACGCCGGACACGGCCGGCGTCACGCCCGCGCCCCTGCCGGCACCGCCGAGGCCCGGCCGCCCACCGCGGCGACGTGGGTGCGCACCTCGGCGACGACCTCCTCCAGTGGCCGGGTGGCGTCGACGGTCACCACCCGAGCGAACTTGGGGGCTTCGGTCCGCAGCAACGTGCGCGCTCGTCGCAGCGAGTCCAGCGTGCCTTCGCCCTTGCGGGCGAGCAGCACCTCGGGCGGGGCGTCCAGGACGACGACGAGGTCGGGCGCCGGGAAGAGCGTCGCCAGGACCCAGTGGTAGATGCGGTCGGTCAGGCGCCGGTGCCGTCGGCCGGACGACGTCAGCGACTCCAGGAGGAAGTGCCGGTCGTAGAGGACGACGACCCCGCGCCGCTGGTGGACGGTCGCCACGGCCTGACGGAACGAGGCCTCCAACAGACGGTTCACCATGCGCAGGGTGGCTCCGAGCCGACCACGTCGGACCTTGCGGTGGGCGTTGTGGTGCGTGGAGACGAAGCCAGGGTCGGTGATCCCCTCGCGCTTCGCGACCTGGCGGTACGTGTGCAGTTTGAGGCGTAGGAAGAGGCGCGACCACGGCAGCGCCACGTTGCTGGACTCGATGTTGGGGCCCATGTAGAGATAGGCCATGGGGATCGGCGACGTGGCCACCAGTCGCCGAGCCACCGTGGTCTTGCCGGAGCCGTCCGCACCCGCCAACGCGATCGTCACCATGCCGTCTCCTTCGTCCTGCAGCGGCTTATCCGGGCCCGGCAGCCGGCGTCGCGACCGGCGGGACCGGCGGGACCGGCGGGACCGGCGGTTCCGGCGGGACCGCGCCGGTTGCCGGCGCGTCGCGCACCGCACCGCGCTCCCGCAGGGCGGTGAGGACCGCGCGCAGGAACGGACGCGGGTCGTCACGCGACGCGATGGCATGGGCCCGCGGGCCCTGGACGGAACGCCACCAGTCCATGACGTCGAGCTCCCCACGGCGCCAGTGATGGGCGGCAGCCTGCAGGTCCCGGACCGTGTGCACCCAGATCGTCGGCCCGAACCGCTGCACGCGTCCCGACGGCAGCGGGAGGCCGACGGCGTCGCAGTACATTGTGTAGAGCAGCGGTACGCCGGCTGCCTCCGCAGACGCCGAGCGGCCCGTCGGCCGGCCGACGTTCGCCTCGATGATCGCGTACTCGCCGGTCACCTCGTCGCGCTTGGTCTCGAGGTACGCCAGGCCGTGGTAGCCGATGCCGCCGAACACCCGCATGGTGAGGTCGACGGCGGCGTCGTCGCGCACTTCCTCGCTGGCGCAGGCCTGCCCGGTCCGCGGCGGCCACTGGCGGACCTTGCGCGTGGTGAAGACCACGGCGGCCTCGCCGTCACGGTCGAAGTAGGCGTTGCAGGTGACGTGGTTGCGGTCGCCTCCACGGATCAGCTGCTGGGCGAGCAGCACCTCCGCCCACGGCGCGAAGCGGTCGTAGTGGGCCAGCAGCTCGTCCGGACCGTCCGCGATCAGCGCCTTCGTCCTGGTGTGCCTCGACCATTCGCGCAGACGTACGGACGGCTTCAGGATGGCCGGATAGGTCAGCGCCTGCGCCGCGGCCTCCGCGTCGGCACGGTCGCCGAGCACGTGCGTGTCCGGGACCGGGAGTCCGGCCGCGAGGGCATACGCATGGAACGAAGCCTTGTCCAGCAGCGTCTCGACGGTCTCGTGCGGGGCGAGCGCGAGGCGGTACCAACGCGCGAGACGCTCGCGCTCGCGCGACACGATCAGCACGTTCTTGTCCTGGCACGGGAGCAGCACCGGTGGGTCGGCGAAGCCGGGCCCGAGCTCCTCCAGGCGGTCCACCAGCCCGGGACCGCCCGTGTCCGCGACGACGATCCGATGGCACACGCGCGTCGCGGCCGCGTAATGAGCGGCGTCCTTCATGATGCCGACGACGGCCAGGCCCGCCGCGGCGAGGACGCGCGCGGACTGCAGGCCCTGGAGACAGTCCAGCCCGACGACGACGACAGCCGGGCGCATGACCGCCTGGTTCGGATTCTCGGGTCCCACCGGTCACCAACCCCGTCCGAGGGCCCGACGCGGCCGGGCCCGTCCACCCCCGTGGACCGAACGGCGGTCGCGGCAGCCGGTGCTCCGTACGGCCGCGGTCGTCGATCATCGCGAAGTCAACGACCGGCCACCGGGAGCTGGAAGGGACGTGTGTCCCGACCCGAGAGGGGGGCGCGCCGAGGTGGCCCACGGGCCTTCGGAGGCGGGCACGGACGCGGCTCGCGAACGCGCCCGACGGCGGGCGGCCGTCAACTACCGTCGCCGCCGTACAGGAGGGGTGATGGTGAACGCGACCCCGCAGTGGTGGGTGGCCGCCTTCGAGCGGCTGGCCGACATCACCCCGGCCCGCATCGTCGTGCTCCGTGCGCCCGCGGGCGCGGCTCCGACGATCGAGTGGGCGAACCCCTCGGCGGCGCGGGTGCTGCACCGCGACCCGCGTGAACTGCCCGGTCTGACCGTCGTCGAGGCCTACGGTGAGCAACTCGGTGGTGACCTGGCCGCCCGCCTCGAACAGGCCCGCGCCGGCGGTGTGGACTTCGAGGCGGTCCGCGACCTGCCAGCGGGGCGACAGTCGGTACGCGCGTCGCTGCGCGCACTGCCCGAGGACCGGTTCGTGCTGTTCGCCCTGGACGTCTCCGCCGAACGCGAGGCCACCCGCCGTCTCGACAACGTCACGCGCGTCGCCGGCATCGGCGTCTACCACTGGAACACGGTGGAGAACACGGTGTGGTGGTCACCGGAGCTGTACCGACTGTTCGGCTACGACCCTGGCGAGGTCGAGGCGACCTTCGAGCGCTACCTCGCCGCCATCCACCCCGACGACGCCGACGCCGTCCTGGGCGCCCTCGACGCCGCCCGCGCCGGTCGGCAGATCACCCAGACGCACTACCGGATCCGGCGCCCGGACGGTGACGTCCGCAACATCGAGGACCGCGCCGAGTACACCTACGACGACGACGGCCGTCCGCTGTACGTGCTCGGCACCGTCCAGGACGTCACCGACCGGCTGGAGCTCGAGCGGCAGGCCGCCGCCCTGCGACGTGCCACCGAACGGCAACGCACGGCGCTGCAGGTGCACGACGAGATCGTGCAGGGCCTGACCTCGGCCTGGCTCGCCCTGCACCTCGGGGACACCGACGGTGCGCTGGAGGCGATCCAGCGCACGACCATCAGCGCCCAGGGCGTCGTGTCGTCGCTGCTCGCGGACGTCGCCGACGCGCGCGGCACCATCCGCCCCGGCGACCTCGTCCGCGAGGTCGAGACGGGACGCGACACCCACTGACTTGCGCAGGCCTGCCGCGGTGCGGGTCAGGAGCCGGCCGGCCGCAGCGCGATCAGCTGTCCGATGTTGACCCCCGGCCGGTTCGTCGCCGTCGCGCTGCGCGTCCCGGACGCCCCCGCCGCGGGCAGGATCTGGTCCGCGACTTCCAGGGCCAGCTTGTCGCGACCCTGGCCTTGTACGACGTCCGCACGCTCGACCATCTCCTCGGGCGGCTCCAGTCCGTTCGAGGCGTTGCTGGCCACGCTGAACGCCCCGACCAGCAGCCGGTCGGCCGCGGTGGTGGTCACGCTCGGCGCCGTGATGGTGGTCGACGAGGGGTTCGCCCGGCCGGCGTCGACCTCGACGGGCGCCGTCGCGTCGACCCCGCGGTAAGCGACGACGACCCCCGTCGCGCTCGCCGCCGCCGCGAACGCGAACGGATACACCGACGGTTCGTCGTCACCGGCGACCCGGTGGTAGGTGGCCTGTCGCAGCCCGCCGCTCGCGGCGTCCTCGCGGATCAGCGTCCACCCGGGTGCGGCGTTGACGGCCGCGCCGCTGACCGCGATCGTGGCCACCAGCACGTCGTCGGCTGCGACGCCTGTGGGACGGTCGACACGGATCTCGCGGGCGTCACGTGCGGTGGCTTCACTCACCGACCGCAGCACGATCCGGTCCTGCACGGACGTCTCGGCCGGTGGGGATTCGTTCCCGGCCGCGTCGACGGCCGTCACCCGGTAGTACGACGTCCCCGGTGGCGCGGAGACGTCGGTGAACGTCGTGTCCGTCACCGGCGAGTTCGTCAGCGCGTCGAAGGGACCCGCGGGCGCCTCTCCGCGGAGGACGTGGTAGCCGACCGCCCCGGCGGCGGCGTCCCACGACAGCAGTACCTCGGTGGAGGTGGACGTCGTGGCCAGTCCGGTCGGTGCGTCCGGCGGCGCCGCGTCGGTCGTGACCGTCCACCGGAACGTCGCCTCGGCGGCGTCGTCGCCGTCGCTGACCGTCACGGTGACGTCGTGGTCGCCGGCGCTGCCGACGGCGAGGGTTCCGGCGACCTCGCCCGTCGCCGGGTCGATCGACACGCCGCCCGGCAACCCCGCCGCGGCGTAGGTCAGCTCGTCCTCGTCGGGGTCGCTGGCCGTGGTCGCGAACGAAACGTCGTCGCCCTCACGGTCGGTGCGGTCCTGCGGCCCCGGGTCGAACGCGGGCGGCGAGTTGACGACCGTCACCTCCGCCGATCGCACCGGCTCGCTGGACGTCGTGCCGTCGGACGCCACCACCTCGACGGCGATGCGGTCACCCTTGTCTCCGTTGCCCGGTCGCGACAGGTCGAGCGTGTGGCCGGTCTCGTCATCCAGTGGGCTGTCGTTGCGCAGCCACCGGTAGGTATAGGTCAGCGGGCCGTCGCCGGTGGTCGAGACCGCCGTCGACAGGGTGTCGTCGGTGCGCGGCGCCGCGGGGGCCACGGTCACGTCGTCGATCACGGGGCCGGTCGGCGGTGTGGTGGTGGTCACGGTCCAGGTGAACGTCTGGGTCGTCTCGGCCGGCGGCGGCGCCTCCGAGGCGGTCGCGCCCCGGAACGTCAGCAACGAGCCGACCGCGATCCCGACGGTCCGATCGGACCACGACTCGGAGGTCTGGAACGACCCCGTCGTCGTCACGATCCGCTCGGCCACGGTCTGGCGACGCTCGCTGGTCAGGCGGCGGAAACCGTCGGTCCACGCGTCGTCGAAGCTGCGGGTGCCGTTGAGGCCGACCGACGCCAACAGGAGCTGGTCGTCCTGTCGGGTCGGCTGGGTGAGCCCGGTCGTCACGGTGCTCACGTCGTTGGCGACGTTGAAGGCGACCCGGTCGAGGACCTCGGACTGCACCGGATGGAGCCCGGCGTACTCGAAGATCGACAGGCTCATGAACAACGGCGCGCCGCTGGCGCCGAGCTCGACCTCGGTCGGTTCGTCGACGCCGGCGACCCGGTAGAAGACGACGGTCTCCGCGCCCTGGTTGGTCTCCAGGGCAAGCGTCCAGCCGGGCGGGATCGTCGGGGTGCGATTGGCGCCGTAGTGACCGAAGGCGACCAGGAGGTTGCCGGGCTGCGGGGTCCGCTCGAAGCTCACGGCGAGGGTGTTCACCCCGCTGAGGTCGTCGGCGGCCGACTGCACGCGCGAGATCGCCGCCGGCGGCGCCGGGCCGTCGGCCTCACCGTCGCTGACGGTGACCGCGACCTCGTACGGGCTGTCGGCTGCCGCCCCGGTCGCGAGCGTGCCGGTGATCGCCCCGGTGTCGGGGTCGATGGCGATTCCGGGCGGCAGTCCCTCGGCGCGGTAGGTCAGCAGGTCACCGTCGGGATCGCTCGCCGACGCCGACAGGCTGACCGTCGCCCCCTCGGGGTCGGTCCGGTCCGGGAGTTGCTCGTCGAACGCCGGCGGCGTGTTCACGATCGTGACGGCTGCGGAGGACACCGGCGCGCTTTCGAGTTGTCCGTCGGACGCGACCACCTCGACCGAGATGGCATCGCCCTTGTCGCCGTTGCCGGGCCGTGACAGGTCCAGGCTCGCGCCGGTCTCGCCGACGAGTTGCTCGCCGTTCCTCGACCAGCGGTGCTGGTAGGTGAGCTCGTCCCCGTCGGGGTCGGAGGCCACCACCGTCACCGTGAGGGTGTCGTCGGTTCCCGGCGCGTCCTGGTCGATCGTGACGGACTCGACGACCGGTGGCCGGTTCGGCGTGCCCGGGGGCGCGCCGCCGCCGCTCGAGCTCACCACCTGGCGGCGCAGGTTCAGCGCGTCGCCGCGGTCGTCGATGAGGATCGGCAGGTTCGACTGCGACGTGACCGGGAAGCGGGGCAGCGGCATCCGGGTGGTGTAGATGTTCTCGCTCGCCGGGTCGGTGACCTGGAAGACGCGCAGCGTCTCCCAGGCCTCGTCGCGCCCCTGGAGCGCGTCGATCGGCGCGTACCACAGATCGGCGTGGGTGCGCTGGGTGGTGCCGCCGGAAACGATGAGCAGTCGGGCGGAGGCGTCCACGGTGATGACCGGCCGCTTGGCGTCGTTGATGCCACGGTCGTAGCGCAGGATCACGTGCTTCAACCACCCGCCGCCGGCCTCGCGCTCGTACACGATCAGCTGTGGCCGCCGTGCCGAGCGTGCGTCGCCCAGCGGTTCGGTCTCGATCGTGATGAAGACCCGGTCCTCGAAGACGACCGCGGACAGTTCGTCGTCGGCGCGTTCGTCACCTTCCCAGTCCGGTAGCGACGCGGTCTCGTCGGTCCAGCTCGCAGGGTCCGCCCACTGGGACTCGTCCTCGTCGAGGTGCAGGAAGTGCACCCGCGCGTCCGGCGCCACGCCGTCCTCGGTCGCGGCGAATCCGACCCGCGTGCGGCCGTCCTGGGTGAACGTCACCCAGTGGCCCTCACCGCCGATGGCCGTGTCCTTGATGCGCACCGGCTCGGGCCAGGTGTCGCCGCCGTCGGTCGACCGCGAGATGAGGATCTCGCGGGTCTCGACGCTGTTCACCCCGGCCCACAGGTGGCCGTTGGGGGACTTGATGATCGTGACGCGCTTGCCGCCGCGCAGGCGGGTGGGGGCGTTCGCGCCGCCCGGTCGCCGCTGCTCGACGTAGCGGTCGGTGGTGGGGTCGTACGCGAACCGACGGAAGTTGGACGTCCCCGAGTTGCCGCGGGAGAAGAACACGTAGAGCAGCCGCTCATCGGCATCCCAGTAGGCGTCCGGCGTCCGCGCCGGCGCGTCCTCGACCTCGGTGACCGGCTCCGGTGTCTCGGCCTCCAGGCCGTACCACAGCCACCACGCGGACGAGCGGCTGGCGGGTGGTGACGCGGTGGGCAGGATCCCGTCCCAGCGCTGCTGGTACTCGTTCCACCACACGTTGCGCTGGTTGTTCTGGTGGTACTGCTGCCCACCGAGACTGCTGATGTCGGTCCCCACGACCGGCACGCCGTCACCGAGGGTGTTCTGCAGCACCGGGACGCTCTCGCCCGGTTCCGCCCACGCCGCGGCCGGTGCCGCCAGCAACGTCAACGTCACGACCAGCGTCGTGGCTCGGCACGTCAAGGCCCGCATACCCCGCATGGCTCCCCCTTCCGTGCGCCCACGCACGGATCGCTCCCGGACGGCATCGTCGACGAGAGGTCGGGCGCCGGATCGTCGGTGCGTGCGCTGATCACGCCCACGGGAACCGGGGCAGGGCCGACCTCGAATACGTCGAGGCGAGCTCAGCCGGCGGGCGGGTCGCTGTGGAACGGTGTGCCACCGAGCTTGCGACCTACCACGCCCGTCTCCCCCTCGCCCCGGACGATGCGTCCGACGACCCTACGGGAGCGGCAGGGACGCCACCCAGGACACGTGTCCCCATAGAAGGAGGAATCGCCGTTCTACAGCTTTTCGTCAGAGACCGCTGTTGGCGCGCCGCTTGTTGTAGACGTCGAAGGCCACGGCGAGCAGCAGCACCAGGCCGCGCACGACCGCCTGCATCGACTGGTTGACCCCCATGAGCTGCATGCCGTTGGCCATGGTGCCCATGATCAGGCCGCCGACGATCGCGCCGACCACCGTGCCGACGCCGCCCGTCACCGCGGCGCCACCGATGAAGGCGGCCGCGATCGCGTCGAGCTCGAACATGTTGCCCGCGGCGGGCTGGGCGCCGTTGGAGCGCGACGAATAGACGATGCCGGCGACGGCCGCGAGGAAGCCCATGTTGACGAAGTTCCAGAAGTTGACCTTCCGGACCTTCACGCCGGACAGCCGGGCGGCCGCGAGGTTGCCACCGATGGCGTACACGTGGCGTCCGAACACCGACTTCTTCGTCAGGGCGCTGTACGACAGGATCAGGATCGCGAGCAGGATCAGGACGATCGGCAGGCCGCGGCTGCGTGCGAGCTGGTAGGCGAAGGCCATCACGACCGCGCCCACCGCCAGGATCTGCAGGCAGAACAGCAGGAGCGTCGGCACGGGCTGGTTGTACTCGACGCGGCGCAGACGCGTCCGGTACGCGTTGACGGCGTAGCCGATCACCGCGATCGCGGCGATGACCAGCGTGAACACGTCGACCCCGTGCCCGCCGAGCAGACCGTTGAGAAACCCGCTGGCGACCTGCTGGTACTCGCGCGGGAACGGCGAGAGCGAGATGTTGTTGAGGACCTGCAGGGTCAGCCCGCGGAAGATCAGCATGCCGGCCAGCGTGACGATGAAGGCCGGGATACCGACGTAGGCGACCCAGAACCCCTGCCAGACACCGACCAGCAACCCGGTCGCGAGCGCGCCGAGGATGCCGACCCACCACGGATAGCCCTGCTGGATCACCAGCACGGCCGACACCGCGCCCGTCAGGGCGACCACGGAGCCGACCGACAGGTCGATGTGGCCGCCGATGATGATGATCACCATCCCGATCGCGAGGATCAGGATGTAGGAGTACTGCAGGACGATGTTGGTGAGGTTGCCGGGGCTCAGCAACACGCCGCTGGTCAGCACCGCGAAGAACCCGACGATCGCCACGAACGCGACGTAGATCCCGCTCTGACGCAGGTTCCCCGTCACGAGCTCCTTCAGGTTGAGTAGTGCCGTCATGGGGTCGCGTCCTTTACCCGCGTCATCAGTTCCATGAGCCGTTCCTGCGTCGCTTCGGCGGCGGGCACCTCGCCCGTGATCCGACCGGCGGACAGGGTGTAGATCCGGTCGCAGATGCCGAGCAGCTCGGGAAGCTCCGACGAGATGACCAGTACGGCCTTCCCGAGTTCGGCCAACCGGTTCATGATCGTGTAGATCTCGTACTTGGCGCCGACGTCGATGCCGCGGGTCGGCTCGTCGAGGATCAGCACCTCGGGGTCGGTGTAGAGCCACTTGCTCAGCACGACCTTTTGCTGGTTGCCGCCGGACAGCTGCCCGACGACCGACAGCACGGACGGGGCGCGGATGTCGAGGTCGCGGCGGTAGCGCTCGGCGACCGCGATCTCCTCGTTGCCGTTCACCCAGCCGTTGGTCGACAACTTTCCCAGCGCCGACGCGCTGATGTTGCGCCGGATGTCCTCGATGAGGTTGAGGCCGTAGACCTTGCGGTCCTCGGTGGCGTAGGCGAGACCGCTGTCGATGGCGGCCCGGACCGTACTGGTGTCGACCTCACGGCCGTGCATGTACACCGTGCCGGTGACGGCGCGCCCGTAGGTACGCCCGAACACACTCATCGCCAGCTCGGTCCGCCCGGCCCCCATCAGCCCGGCCAGCCCGACGATCTCGCCGGCACGCACGACGAGGTTGGCGTCCTGCACGATGACCCGGCCGGCCTGGGTCGGGTGCATGACCGACCAGTCCTCGATGCGGAAGACCTCCTCGCCGGGCGTCGAGGTGCGTTCCGGGTAGAGGTGCTCGAGGTCGCGGCCGACCATGCCGCGGATCATGCGGGCCTGGGTGGAGCCCGGATCGGACATGTCGAGGGTCTCGATCGTCCGACCGTCGCGGATGATGGTCGTGTGGTCGGCGATGGCCTCGAGCTCGTTGAGCTTGTGCGAGATCATGATCGAGGTGATGCCCTCGGCCCTGAGCTGGCGCAGCAGCCCGAGCAGGTGGGCCGAGTCCTGGTCGTTGAGCGCCGCGGTCGGCTCGTCGAGGATCAGCAGCCGGACGTTCTTCGACAGCGCCTTGGCGATCTCCACCAGCTGCTGCTTGCCGACGCCGAGCTGGGCGACCGGCGTGGTGGGGTTCTCGTCCAGGCCGACCCGGGCCAGCAGCTCGCCGGCGGCGCGGTTGGTCTCGTGCCAGTCGATGAAGCCACGGCTGGCCTGCTCGTTGCCCAGGAAGATGTTCTCGGCCACCGACAGGTAGGGCACCAGGGCGAGCTCCTGGTGGATGATCACGATCCCCTTGGCCTCGGAGTCGTTGATCGAGCTCGGGTGCAGCGGCGTCCCGTCGAAGACGATCTCGCCCTCGTAGCTGCCGGCCGGGTAGACGCCCGACAGGACCTTCATGAGCGTGGACTTGCCGGCCCCGTTCTCGCCGCAGATCGCGTGGATCTCGCCGCGCTCGACGTCGAGGTTGACGTCCTCGAGCGCCACGACGCCCGGGAACGTCTTCGTGATCGAGCGCATCTCGAGGATGTGGTCGCTCATGCCCGCCTCCTGGACCGGGGCTCCGGCTGGTGACGCGTGGGGGCGGGCGTGCGCACCGCCCCCACGCGCCCGTCGATCAGGACTGTCCCGACTCGACCTGGTCCTCGGTGTAGTAGCCCGAGTCGACGAGGAGGGGCTGGATGCCGTCGGCGTACACGATGTCCGACTCCAGCAGGTAGGACGGCACGACCTTGACCCCGTTCTCGTAGGTCTCGGTGTCGTTGGCCTCCGGCTCCTCACCTGCCAGGTAGGACTGCGCCGCCGTCACGGCCTGGGCCGCGAGCTTGCGGGTGTCCTTGAAGATCGTGGAGTGCTGGACGTCGTCGGCGATCAGCTTGACCGAGGCGATCTCGGCGTCCTGGCCGCTGACGATGGGCATGCCGTCCGCGATGGTCGGGCCGTAGCCGGCGTTCTGCAGGGCGGTGATGATGCCCCGCGAGATGCCGTCGAACGGCGAGAGCACGCCGTGCAGCTCGGTGTCGCCCGAGTACGCGGCGGTCAGCAGGTCCTCCATGCGCCGCTGGGCCGTCTCCTGGCTCCAGCGCAGCGTGGCGGCCTGCTCGATGTCCATCTGCCCCGACGGGACGGTCAGCGTGCCGTCGTCGAAGTAGGGCTGGAGGGTGTCGATCGCGCCCTGCCAGAAGAAGTGGGCGTTGTTGTCGTCGAGCGAGCCGGCGAACAGCTCCACGTTGAAGGGCCCTTGGGCATCGGCCTCGGTGCCGTCCTCGTTCAACACGCCGAGACCGACGAGCAGCGCGGTCGCCTGCTGGACGCCGACCTGGTAGTTGTCGAAGGTGACGTAGAAGTCGACGTGCTCGCTGTCGCGGATCAGGCGGTCGTAGGAGATGACCGGAATCCCGTTGTCCGCGGCGTTCTGCAACTGCCCGGCCAGGGCGGTGCCGTCGATGGCGGCGATGATCAGCAGGTCCACGCCCTGCGTGATCATCTGGTCGATCTGCTGCGACTGGACCGGGATGTCGTCGCCCGCGTACTGCAGCGACACCTCGTAGCCGGCTTCCTCGAGGCCCTGCTTGACGGCGTTGCCGTCGGCGATCCAGCGCTCGGAGGTCTCGGTCGGCATGGCGACGCCGATCAGGCCGCCCTCGCCACCGCCCTCGGCCTCGCCGCTGGCGGTCTCGCCTTCCACCGTGGCTCCGGTCCCGCCCCCGCCCGCGCCTTCGCCGCCGCAGGCGACGAGGCCGAGCACGAGGGCGAGCCCCACCGCCGTCGTGCGTAGTGTCTTCTTGCGGTTCATCGTCCTGTGCTCCTTGTGGTGCCTGCACGGTCAACCCTCGCGGGCTGGCGCTCCCCTCGACCTGCAGGCGCCGGGCGAGGGCGTCGATCTGGCCGGCGAACGGCCGGAACGGTGTTCGTCGTCTCACATCCCCTGTGCGAGTCGGTGGTAGGCCTGGTTCCAACGCAGCTCGCGGGTGAAGCCGCGCGTGGTCGTGTCCTGGTCGATGACCGCCAACTCCATGCCGGCGATCTCGGCGAGGTCGTCGAAGACGTCCACCCCCAGCGCCGTCGTGAGCACGGTGTGGTGCGCCGCCCCGGCGGTGAGCCAGCACTCCGCGGACGTGGCGAGGTCCGGCCGCGGCTGCCACACGGCGCGGGCCACCGGCAGGTTCGGAAGCTCCGCGTCGGGCGGCACGACGTCCACGACGTTCGCCGTCAGGCGGAACCGTTCGCGCAGGTCGCTCATCGCCACCACGACCCCCGTCCCCGGGTCGGTGTCGAACACCAGCCGCACGGGGTCCTCGCGGCCGCCGATGCCCAGCGGGTGGATCTCCAGGCGTGGCGTGGACGTGGTCAGTGACGGGCAGATCTCGAGCATGTGGGCGCCGAGGATCTTCTCCCGTCCCGGCGTGAGCTCGTAGGTGTAGTCCTCCATCAGCGAGGCACCGCCGGGCAGGCCGTAACCCATCACCTTGGCGGCCCGGACCAGCAGCGCGGTCTTCCAGTCGCCCTCGGCGCCGAATCCGTAGCCGTCGGCCATGAGCCGCTGGACCGCCAGGCCGGGCAGTTGCCGCAGGCCGCCGAGATCCTCGAAGTTGGTGGTGAACGCCCCGAATCCGCCGTCGTCGAGGAAGGCGCGGAGTCCGAGTTCGATGCGGGCGCCGTAGCGCAGCGAGTCGTGACGCTCCCCGTCGGAACGCAGTTCCTTGGCGACCTCGTAGCGTTGCTCGTAGTCCGCGACCAGCGCGTCCACCTCGGCGTCGGTGGCGGCTTCGACCGCCGCCACCAGGTCGTTGACGCCCCAGGTGTTGACCGAGACGCCCAGCTGCAGCTCGGCCTCGGTCTTGTCGCCCTCGGTCACGGCGACGTTGCGCATGTTGTCGCCGAAGCGGGCCAAGCGGAGCTGCTGCAGGGCGTCCCAGCCGGCGGTCGCGCGGGCCCACGAACCCACCTTCGCGCGCACGGCGGCGTGGGTGGCGTGCCCCACCACGGTCTTGCGTCGAACCGACAGGCGCGACGCGACGTACCCGAACTCGCGGTCGCCGTGTGCGGCCTGGTTCAGGTTCATGAAGTCCATGTCGATGGTGGCCCACGGCAACGCCTCGTTGGCCTGCGTGTGCAGGTGCAACAGCGGCTTGCGCAGCGCGTCGAGCCCGACGATCCACATCTTCGCGGGCGAGAAGGTGTGCATCCAGACGATGACGCCGAGGCAGCGGTCGTCGGCGTTGGCGTCCAGCGCCGCACGCCGGATCGCGTCACGATCCTTCAGCACCGGCTTCCAGACGATGCGGACCGGCACCTGCGGCGCGTCGTCGAGGGCGGCGGCGACCTGCTGGGACTGCTCGGCGACCTGCCGGAGCGTCTCCTCGCCGTACAGGTCCTGGCTCCCGGTCAGGAACCAGATCTCGCGGCCCGCGAACGGGTCCTTCATACGTGTGACTCCTCGGCACGCTCGTCGCGCTGGCCGTAGACGTTCTGGTAGCGGTCGTGGAGCCGGTCGATGTCCGGCCCCGCGATCGGCACGGGGGTGCCCAGCTGCCGGGACAGGTGCACGGTGCGGGCGACGTCCTCGCACATCACGGCGGCTTTCACCGCGGACCTGGCGTCCTTGCCGACGGTGAACGGCCCGTGGTTCTGCATCAGCACCGCCGGCGAGCGCGAGCCCCGCAGCGTCTCGACGATGCCGCGGCCGATCGAGTCGTCACCGATCAGCGCGAACGGCCCGATCGGGATGTCGCCGCCGAACTCGTCGGCCATGGCGGTCAGCACGCACGGCACGGGCTCGGCACGGGCCGCCCAGGCCACCGCGTACGGCGAATGGGTGTGGACCACGCCGCCGACCTCGGGCATGTGCCGGTAGACGTAGGCGTGCGCGGCGGTGTCCGACGAGGGCTGCAGACGGTCGGCCGTGCCGTCCTCGATCTTTCCGCCGTCGAGGTCGCAGACGACCATGCTGGCGGCGTCGAGTTCGTCGTACGAGACCCCCGACGGCTTGATGACGAACAGGTCGGCGCCGGCCACCCGCTCGGACACGTTGCCGGCGGTCCACACGACCAGTCCGTTGCGCGGCAGCTCGGCGTGCAGGGCGGCGACCCGCTCGCGGGTGTCGGCGACGCTGCGCTGCACCTCGCGGTCGAGGTCGGCCAGTCGCAGGGTCATGCCGGCACCTCCGCGGTCGTGGCCGTCGCGGCGGCACGGGCCTCACGACGGATCGTCTTCAGCCGGCGCATGACGTCGTTCTCGCCGCGGCCGAAATAGTCGTGCAGGCGGCTGTACTCGGCGTAGAGCGCGTCGTAGCGCAGCGCGGCGTCCTCGTCGGGCGTGTAGGCGGCCACGACCCGGCGACCCATGACCCGGGCCGCGTCGCGCACGTCGGTGTAGGCGCCGGCGGCGACGGCGGCGTGGATCGCCGACCCGAGCGCCGGCCCCTGCTCCGAGACGATCGTCGACAGCGGCAGGCGGGTGACGTCGGCGTACAGCTGCATCAGGAACCGGTTCTTGAGCAGGCCACCGGCCACGATCAGCTCGGTCACCGGCACACCCGCGTCGGCGAAGGTCTCCACGATCTTGCGGGTGCCGAAGGCGGTCGCCTCGAGCAGTGCCCGATAGACGTCCTCGGGCTTGGTGGTCAGCGTGAGGCCGACGACCAGGCCGGACAGCTCGTGGTCGACGAGGACCGAACGGTTGCCGGAGTGCCAGTCGAGGGCGACCAGTCCGTGGGCGCCGACCGGCTGGGCGGCCGCCTTCTCCGTCAGCAGGTCGTGCAGCGAGCAGCCGCGTGCCTCGGCCTCCGCCGCGTAGGCGGCCGGGACCTGGTGGTCGACGTACCAGGCGAAGACGTCGCCGACGCCGGACTGACCGGCCTCGTAGCCCCAGTAGCCCTCGAGGATGCCGCCGTCGACGACGCCGCAGATGCCCGGTACCGCCGCGAGGCGGTCACCGTTCATGACGTGGCAGGTCGAGGTGCCCATGATGGCGACCATCTGCCCCGGTTCGAGCGCGTTGGCCGCGGCCGCGGTGACGTGGGCGTCGACGTTGCCGACCGCGACCGCGATCCCCTCGGGCAACCCGGTCCAGGCCGCCGCCTCGGCGCACAGCTTCCCGGCGGCGTGGCCGAGCTGGCCGATCTCGTGATCGAGCTTGGTGTCGGCGAAGTCGGCGAAGTCGGGGTTCAGTGCGGCGAGGTAGTCGCGCGAGGGGTAGCGGCCGTCCTGGCGGATGCCCTTGTAGCCCGCCGTGCAGGCGTTTCGCACGTAGTGGCCGGTCAGCTGCCAGACGATCCAGTCGGCGGCCTCCACCCAGTGGACCGTCGCGTCGTAGACCTCCGGGTCCTCCTCGAGCAGTTGCAGGCCCTTGGCGAACTCCCACTCCGAGGAGATGGCTCCGCCGTAGCGGTCGATCCAGGACTCGCCGCGCGCGTGGGCGAGCGCCGTGATCCGGTCGGCCTGGCCCTGGGCCGCGTGGTGCTTCCAGAGCTTGACGTAGGCGTGCGGCCGGTCGCGGTAGCCGTCGACCTCGTTGAGCGGCGTGCCGTCTGCCGTGGTGGGCACCATCGTGCAGGCGGTGAAGTCCGTGCCGATGCCGATGACGTCGGCCGGATCGATGCCAGCGGCGGCGACCGCGCCGGGAACGGCGTGGCGAAGCACCTCGACGTAGTCGCCGGGCACCTGCAGGGCCCAGTCCGGCGGCAGGAAGCGGCCGTCACCCGCGTCGAGGCGCTCGTCCATGACCCCGTGGGGGTACGCGTGGACGGCGCTGCCGAGTTCCGCCCCGTCGCGCACGCGCACGACGACCGCGCGGCCGGACAGCGTGCCGAAGTCGACACCGATCACGAACGCATCGCCGCGGTGGGCCACGTGGCGCCCTTCTCTCCCGGGTCGCGACCGGCTCCGCCAGGCCGTCGGTCGCGCCGTTCCACCGGGCAGTTCCCGTTGCCCTGCCCGGATGTTCGCGTTCACATGTTAACGCTAACATTCAGTTCCTGGCAAGGGCCCGGCGAAGTTCCGCACGGGGCCACCCACGGGGCGGCGCCGTCGTGGGTCAGCGTGGCGGGCCGCAGGAGCCGCGCACCACCAGTTCCGGGGCGATCAGGGTCCGCGACGACGGGGCGCCCTCGAGCGCGGCCAGCAGCACCTCGATCGCCCGCTGTCCCACGGCCGCGAACGGTTGGCGCACCGTGGTCATCGGCGGCTCCCAGTACCCCGCGCCGTCGATGTCGTCGAAGCCGACCACCGACACGTCGCCGGGGACGTGCACGCCCGCCTCGTGGAAGGCGCGCACGAGCCCGAGCGCGAGCAGGTCGTTGGCCGCGAAGATCGCCGAGGGCAGCCGTCGCTCGGCGACCAGCCTCCTGCCGATCTCGTAGCCGTCCTCCGGAGCCCACGAGCCGGTGATGATCGGTGGCGCCTCCAGGCCCGCCTCGAGCAGTTCGTCCCGCCAGCCCACGATGCGCGATCTGGCGTCGAACCAGTCGTTCGGGCCGGCGACGTGCAGGATGTCGCGGTGCCCGAGGTCGATCAGATGACGCGTCGCCGTCCGGGCGCCGACCTCCTGGTCGACCGCGACGACGTAGAGGGAGCTGTTCTCCCGCAGGCCGGCGGCGACCATCACCACGGGCAGCGTGGTCGCCAACTCCTTGGCGGCCAGCGCGATCTGTGTCACCGGGGCGACCACGACGATGCCTTCGACGTCGAGTTCGCGGAACGACTCGAGCACACCCTGGATGCTGCCGGTGTCGACGTCGGGCATCATGGCCAGCGTGGTGGCGTAGCCCGCCAGCCGGGCGGCCTGTTCGATCGCCATCGTGGTGCTCGCCGGCCCGAACAGTGCCTCGCCGGGACTGACGACGCCGATGAGCCGCGTGCGGCGGGTGACCAGCGCCCGGGCCGCCGTGTTGCGCACGTAGCCGAGTTGCCGGATCGCCGACTCGACGCGTCGTCGGGTCTCCGGCCGAACCGCCTCGGGCGAGTTCAGCACCCGCGAGACCGTCTGATGGGACACGCCGGCGACCGCGGCGACGTCGGCCATGGAGGGCCGTCGCTCCGGCGGGGTCCCGGCCGACGCACGCACCATGGAAGCTCTCCTGACACCCGGCGAACGAGCCTACTTCGCGTCGACGCACGCAGGCACCACACACCGACTGGGTAGCGTCCGCGGCGCCTCCCGCCGGAAAGTGCCTCCGTGGACCCTCGCTGCACCGTGACGGCCGACGCCGTGCTCTTCGACCTCGACGGCGTGCTCGTGGACTCCACCGCCGCGGTGGAAGGCCACTGGCGCGCCTTCGCGGCCCGCAATCGGCTGGACCCGGTCGCGTTGCTCGAGGACCTCCACGGTCGTCGGATGGTCGACATCATCGCCCGGGCGCTGCCGGAGTTCTCGCCCGGCGAACTGGCCCGCGAGGCCGCCTGGATGGAGGACACCGAGGCCCGCGGCGCCCGCACCGGAACGCGGCCGCAACCGGGTGCGCTGGCGCTCACCCGCGCGCTCGCCGGGCGGCCGTGGGCCGTCGTGACCTCGGGCACCGCGCCGGTGGCGACGGCACGCATGAACGCGGTGGGCCTACCGGCGCCGCCGGTGCTGGTCACCGGTGAGCAGGTCGAGCACGGCAAACCGCATCCCGCGCCCTACCTCCTGGCGGCCGAGCGTCTGGGCGTCGCCGCCCAGGACTGCCTCGTCGTCGAGGACGCCCCCGCCGGGCTCGCCGCCGGCCGGGCGGCCGGCAGCATCACGCTCGCCTTCACGACGTCGCACGCCCCTGCCGAGCTCCATGCCGACCACGTCGCCGCGACCCCCGCCGACGTGGTCGTGGTTCCGGGCGAGCCGCTGACGCTGGCCCTCGACTGCCGCCCGCACTGAATGCCGACCCCTTCGATCCGATCGCAGGAGCCGAGTGTGCGGGAGGGGGCGCCCGTAGGCGCCCCCTCCGCGTGTCGCTCCTCAGGCGATCATCCGCCAGCCGGTCAGTCGAGCGTGTCCAGCAGTTCGCGCAGGGCCTGCGCCACCTGCTCGGCACCCTCGGTCCGCTCCAGCTGACCGGCGAGCCCGGTCAGGGTCGCGACCGCGGCACGCCGCTGCGGACCGGACGAGAACCGCTCCGCCCGCTCCACGAACCGGTCGACCTGCTCCCAGGTCTTCTGGTCGAGCACGCCGGCCCGCAGCGCCTGGTCGTTGTAGGCGCGGGTCACGTTGAAGCTCGGCTGCCATGTGATCGTGGTCTGCATCATGGGCATGTGCTGGTCGTACACCACCTCGTTGGCCGCGGCGATCTCGTTCGCGGTCAACTCGTCGGTCGGCGTCAGGTCGAACACGTCGAAGCCGCGGGCGATCTCCGAACCGTAGATCTGGCCGTTGTACCAGTACCCGGACCAGAAGCCGCCCAGCGTCAGCTGGTTGGCGAAGATCGGCCCACGGTCGAAGTAGCCGATCTCGCGCGGGTTCGCGGTGTCGGTCCAGTCGAACATCGACAGCCCGCCCTGGTACCACGCCTGGATCATGATGTCGCGACCCGGGACGGGCACGATGTTGGCCTGGTGGGCGACGCAGTTCTCGGTGCTCGTCTGCACGGCCGGCATCTTGTAGTAGCTCGCGAACTCGAGCCGCTTGCCCTCCGCCGTGTCGACGATGTCGTAGATCGCATTGGCGCCCCACTCGAGCCGGTCGGTGTCACGGCACCGAGCGCCGCTGCCGCCGCCCCACTCGTCGGTGAACAGCACGGCCGAACCGTCGTTCTTGAAGTTCGCCGAGTGCCAGAACGAGAAGTTGTCGTCCTGGACGTAGGTGATGCGCTCCGGGTTGGCCGGGTCCGAGATGTCGATCAGCAGCCCGTTGCCCATGCAGGCACCGGCGGCCAGGCCGATCTCCGGGTACGCGGTGATGTCGTGGCAGCCGTTGGTGTTGCGGTTCAGCCCGGTGTTCGACGGATGCTGGTTCGGCTCGTTCAGCAGGCCGTTGAGCGCGCCGGTCTCCTCGTCCATGAACAGGCGCGCCTCGTTGATGACCTCGGCCTCCTCCGGCGCGTCGAGGGGCACCTCGATGACCTCGATCTGGTAGCGGCCGGACTCGAAGATCGGCTCCGCGCTCGGACCCGTGTCCACGCAGCCGATCCGGGTCTGGATCGGCGAGTTGTAGCCCGAGTTGTAGACGTACACCGTCGACGGGTCGTTCAGGTCCTCGACGACCCGGTGGGTGTGCGAGCCGCGGCAGGTGCGGACGGCCGCGACCTGTTCCGGTGCGGTGATGTCGGAGATGTCGAAGATGCGCACGCCGACGAACATCTCGGGATCGTTGTTGCCCGTGGTGCCCTGCGTGCCACAGTCGTAGCGGGCACGGGTCTGCTCGACCGAGAAGAACAACAGGTCGCCGTGGACGCTCGGGTCACCCTGCCCGCCAGGACACAGCACCTCGGTCACCAGCTCCGGCGACGAGGGGTCCGAGAGGTCGAAGATCTGGAACCCGGAGAAGTTGCCCTGCACGGCGTAGTGGTCGAAGAACGTGAGGTCCGAGTTCGCCCAGCTGAACGACCCGACGCTGTCCGGATCGAAGAAGCCACCGTCGGGCTTCTGGAACTGCCCGACCAGGTCCATGCCCAGCGACGTCTCCTCGGCGTCGAGGAACCCCGCGTCGAGGCCGACCCGGGGGTCGTCGGTGGTCGGCTCGCCGGTCCCCGGCACGTCGGCCAGTGCGGCGGCCGGCAGCAGGCTCGCGATCATCGCGGCGGACGCGGCGACGCCGAGTATGCGCCTGACCCGCGTCCTGCGGGTCGAGCGAAGTGAACGGTCTCCCATGCGTGATGCTCCCTCCCTGATCCCGATGACCGCGCGACCTGCAGGGCCGGACCTCCGGCGGCGACCCCTGGCGGCCAGGACGCATCTAGTCCGAAGCGCCCAGGTCGAACGTTAGTGGCCGTGGGGTCCGCAGGCCATGCCTTCGTAGCTCGGTCGGGCCATACGCCCGCGGACCGCACGAAAACCCGCCATGCCCCGGGAACGCGAGAAACGGCCCGCCACTGGTGCGTGGCGGGCCGTTCCTGGGTCTCGCGCGCGGGGAGGGATTCGAACCCCCGGCCGCCTGATCCGTAGTCAGGTGCTCTATCCGGACTGAGCTACCCGCGCGTGGCGGAGGCTGAGGGATTCGAACCCTCGAGGGCCGTGAACGACCCAACGGGATTAGCAATCCCGCGCCATAGACCAGACTAGGCGAAGCCTCCAGGCGCCCGCGAACCGGGGTGGCCCGGCGCGCGGCTCGCGCAGGGTAGCAACGGATGCCGGGTACTGCGATCCGAGGGCGGTCGAGCCTCGCCGACGGCCGGCACCTTTCGAGACACGCGGCCGGGGAGATCGGCGCGAAGGGTCGTCGTCGGGCGGGAAACCGGGCATCTACGCTCGGGGCGTCCGACGCTCGGGTTCTCGTGCATGCCGTCACCCGCCGTGTGATCGACCGCACGCCCCGCCGCCTGCGGCCGGGAGTGCACCTCGTGGTGTCCACGGCGGACCGCGCGGTCGGCGAACGCCTGCCCGGCCTGGCGGCCGAGGTCGCGTTCTGGACGGTCCTGTCGCTTCCGGCGCTGCTGCTGACCGTGCTGGCCGCCGGGACCGTGTTCGGCGGCGCGGTGGCCGACGACTGGCGGATGACGCTCATCGACCGGCTCACCGAGGTGGCGACCGTCGCGCTCACCAGCCAGACGATCGACACCGTCGTCCGCCCGGTGCTGGAACAACTCGTCCAGGAGGGCGGCGTCGGGCTGGCCTCCACCGCCTTCGTCGCCACGCTGTGGGTGGCGTCGCGCGCCGTGAAGGTCGTCGTGACCGCGCTGACGATCGTCTACGACCGCCCCGGCCAGCGGGCGGCCTGGCAGACCCGGCTGCTCGGTCTCGGCCTGACGCTCGGCGCCCTGGTCGTGGGAACGGTGCTGCTGCCGCTGCTGCTGGCGGGCCCGAACTTCGGCGAGCAACTGTCGACCTGGCTCGGCGGGGAGATCCCGGGCGTCGCGCAGATCTGGCGCCTGGCGTACTGGCCGGCCACGGTCGTCGCGGCGGCGCTCGCCCTCACGGTCCTCTACCACCTCGCCGTGCCGGGCTCCACGCCGTGGCGGCGCGACCTGCCCGGCGCCGCCCTGGCGACCCTCGTGTGGCTGCTGGGCAGCGGCGCCCTGCGCCTGTACGGAACCTGGGTCATGGACGGTGACACCGTCTACGGCCCGCTGGCCGGCCCGATCGTCGGGTTGCTGTGGTTGTGGCTCACCGGCTTCGCCGTCCTGCTCGGCGGCGCACTCAACGCCCAGATCGAGCACCTGTGGCCCGTCGACGGCGGCCAACCCATCCGGCTGCGTACGGCCGACGTCCCGGCCGCCGCGCCCGTACCCGTCGCGTCCGGCACCGACGAGTCATCCGGAGTCGGCCCCGGTGAGCGTGACGGGCCGACGCCACCCGCAGCCCCGTCGGCGTCCGATGGCGACGACGAACCCGCGCTGCCGGCCGTGCGCCCGCGCCGCCGTCCCACCCGGTGAGCCCACCGGGCTGCATGCCGGCGGCGGGCCGCGGGTCGTGACCAGTGGGAACGGCGGAGGGTGGGGGATTCGAACCCCCGGGACGCGCGAGGCGCCCGCCGGTTTTCAAGACCGGTGCATTCGTCCGCTCTGCCAACCCTCCAGTGGCCCAGAACGCTACCGCACGCCTCGCCGAGCCCGCCCGAGCAGGACGGTCGGCAGCAAGGACCCGCGGACCTTCGGGTGGCCCCCGCGAACCGTCACGAGATCTCGCCGGTCCACGTGACCCGGCGACCTCGAAACCTCTTCGTGGGGGGTGGTGGGCGACCACGGCCGTCCCCACGTCTGTCGAGAGGAGGAGAGCCCGATGAGTCCATCCCTGCCACCGTTGCGCGCCCGCGTGGCCGGCCGCACCGCCCTGATCGTGCTGATGCTGGGAGCCCTGCTCGCCGCGCTGTCGGCGACACCAGCGAGCGCCCAGACCGCAGAACTCCCCGACGTCTTCACCGAGGCCGTCGACAGCCCGACGTCCGACGACGTGGCCGAGGTCGTGGTCGTCCACGGTGTTCCCGGGCTGGTCGTCGACGTCCTCGTCGACGGTGACGCCGCCATCGAGGACTTCCGGTACGGCGACACCGTCGTGACCGAGCTGCCCGCCGGGACCTACGACCTCGGCGTCGCCGCCGCCGGCACCACCACCCCGATCCTCACCCTCGACGACGTCGAGGTGGCCGCCGGCACGAGCTACTCCGTGGTCGCCCACCTCGACGCGGACGGCGACCCGGTCCTGACCCCGTTCACCAACGAGACGGCCGACAGCGGGATCCAGGCCTTCCACGTGGCGGCCTTCCCCGAGGTCGTGCTCCTCAGTGGCCAGAGCGTCCTCGCCGACGACGTCGCCAACGGTGACACCGCCAAGTTCGACCTCCCCGGCGGCGCAGTCGTCGACGACGTCGGCATCGGACTCGCGGGCACCACGGACGCGGCCATCTCGCTCGGCGACGTGACCGTCCCCGACGACACCGTGCTGCTGGTCTACGCGGTGGGCCCCGGCCTCGACTTCCCCGACGTCAGCGCCGACAACGTCCACCGTGACAACATCCTCCTGCTCGCCAACCGGGGCGTGCTGCTGGGATCCGAGGACGGGACGTTCCGTCCCGCGAGGTCGGTGACCCGCGGGCAGCTCGCCTCGATCATGGCGCGCACCGCCGGGCTCGAGCCGGCCACCGGCCCCTACGACTTCGAGGACATCGCTGACAGCGTCCATGCCGGCAACATCCAGGTGCTCGCGGACGCCGGCATCGTCGCCGGGTTCGCGGACGGCACCTTCCGTCCGTCGCAGCCCGTCACCCGTGCCCAGGCCGCATCGCTGATCGGCCGCTGGCTCGAGGTCGACGAGGTGGCCGACGGACCCTTCACCGACGTGCCGGCCGGCGCCGAGCACAGCGGCTACATCAACGCGCTGGCCGCGGCCGGGATCGTCAACGGCCGCACCGACACGACCTTCGAACCGAAGGCGTCGTTGCGACGCGACCAGACCGCCTCGATCATCGGCCGCAGCCTCGACCAGCTGCCCTGACGGGTTGGTGGGTCGGCCGCCGGCGCGGGGGAACCGGCGGCCGACCCGGCCTGGTCAGCTCAGGGCCGGCATCACGCGCTCCGCGATCAGCCGCAGCTGGTCCTGCACGACGGGGACACCCTCGATGCTCTTGCCCGAGAACGTCTCCACGAGCTTCGCGTCGGTGACGGCCGCGATCACGTGGTTGACACCGGTCGGCAGGATGTCGCGCTTGAGTTGCTCGATGCACTCCTCGGGCGTGCCGGCGACCGACAGCTTGGCGGCGATCTCCGGCGAGGTCAGCTCGATCGCGCGGTCGATCTCGCCCTGCCCGAGCGCGTCGAGGATCGGTTGCATCCCCTCACGGCTCAGGCCGTGCCGCTGCAGCTGGCTCTCCGGCATCGACGAGATGTAGAACGCGACCATGATGCGCGCGGCCTGCTTGGCCACCTCGCCGTCCTCGGCGACCGACCAGCACAGCCAGGCGCCGAGGTCGAGCTCCTCGGGGTTGCGGCCGGCCTTCTCCGCCCCGATGCGGAAGTGCTCGGCCACGTAGTCGTAGTTCTCGCGCGAGTACCCGAGCGCATGGTGCAGCCCGTCGGAGATCTCGCCGGCCAGCTCGAACGACTTGGGGCCACCCATGCCGCCGAGCTTGATCGGCACGTGCTCCTGCACCGGCCGTGCGAAGGTGAACAGGCCCGTGTAGTTGAAGAACTCGCCCTCGTGATTGATCACGCCCTCGTCGAGGAAGGTGCGCATGACGTCGTGACCCTCCCGCAGCCGGGCCAGCGGACGCTGCTTCGACCAGTCGATGTGGTACTGCTCGAGCATCCCGAGGTTGCCGAAGCTGACCACCGCCTCGGCGCGACCGTTCGTGAGCTCGTCCAGCGTCGCGAGCTGCTGGGCGAGGATCGTCGGCTCCTTGAGGATCACGTGCGTGACGTTGGGACCCATGCGGATGTTGCGGGTCTTGTCCGCGGCGGCCGCGAACAGCAGCCACATGTCCTTGTGCCACGTCTCGTCGACGCTGTAGGCGGCGTAGAAGCCGAGTTCGTCGGCGGTCTTGATCATGTCGATGCAGTCGTCGAGCGGGTAGTCGGGCAACTGCACGTAGCTGAAGCGGACCATGGCGTGTTCCTTCTCCCTCGGTGGTTCGCCGGCGCCTCGACTCCCGTCCGGGCCGGCGGACGCGGCTCACGCGGGCGTGAGCCGGTCGTCGCTCGCCGGCGGCCGTTCCGTCGGCACATCGCCACGCCGCTCGTCCAGCCGCGGCAGCACCCAGGCGCGCATCAGCGCGGCGTAGACGACGAACGCCACGAAGAACGACGGCAGGCCCGCGGTGATGTAGGGGAACAGCCCGTTGCCGCTGGTCCAGGACAGCGGGTCGAGCGTCCACAGGTAGAACAGCGCACCGGCCCCGGTGGCGACGAGCGCCGCCGGGTTCACCCCGGCCCAGTACCAGTAGCGGCTCTTCGGTCCGGTGACGTACAGGTCGCGCAGGTACCAGGCGTGCCGGCCGCGGCTGACCAGGTAGTAGTCGGCCATCATGATGCCGCCGTACGTACCGGTCAGCAGCGCGATGTAGGCGAGGTAGGTCCCGAACGACTCGAAGACGGTCGGGTTCTCCAACGCAAGCGCCGGGACCGAGCAGATCAGGACCGCCACGCCCCACTTGAGGTTCGGGAAGCGGGTCCGCAGGGTGATCGACATCGGGTAGACCAGCGCCGTCACCGACGACACGTTGGCGACCGCGAACAGCAGCAGGCCGAGCGCCGCCAGGCCGCCGCCGAGGGTCACGATCCACTCGGTGGGGTCGTACAGGTCCAGGGTCAGCGCCAGGAACGCGGAGAAGATGCCGGCGGTGGCGGCCAGCACGCCCCAGCCCCACAGACAGCCGTGGAACGCGCCGGACTCCGAGCGCGACAGGCGCGTCCACTGGCCGTACCAGAACGCCCACGAGAACCCGAGTCCGACGTTGAACTCGATCGCCGACGCGCGGCTCCACGCCACGGTCTCGAACGGTTCGGCCGGCTCGGCGGCGAAGATCTCCGGCAGCCCGAAGCGCGTCAGCACCGACCAGGTGAAGTAGCCCAGCACGAGCAGCAGGAACACCGCCGAGGTGCGGGTGAACCACTTCAGCACCTGCGGGCCGAGGAACGCCACGAACGCGCCGACCGCGGTGGCCAGCATGGCGAACGTGATCGCGCCCGGCGTGCCGGTGACCGCTTCGGGGGCGCCGAAGACCTGCAGGAAGCGGACCGCGCTCTGCCCGAACAGGAACGAGGCGTAGGCGATCCAGCCGAAGCTGGAGCTGATGTAGATCAGCAGCCACACGTCCTTCAGGCGATGCCCGAAGACGGCCGACGAACCCTGCCACTGCTCGACGCCGTAGCGCGCGAACATCACGGCCATGGGCGCGATCAGGACCAGCGGCACCGAGTTGCCGAACAGGATGATCGGCAGCGCCTCACGGGCCGGCACCGTCAGACCGGTGAGGCTGCCGGTCAGGAAGAACCACGCCGCGATGCCGAAGCAGATCTGCACGGCGAGGAAGTCCCAGCCGCCGTAGATGCGCTCGCCGCGTCGCAGCGGCAGCAGGTTGACGTACATCTCCTCGCGGATCGCCTTCGCGCGACCCTCGGTTGCGTGCGCCATCGCTCAGTCTCCCGTGAACGCGATGATCAGCCACAGCACGAACAGCAGGTTCACGCCGAACGCGATCGCGTAGTCGATGCCCCGGATGCGCGGCACCCAGCCGGGGCCGTCCCTGAGCACGTCCGCCTGGTGCTGGAGCTCGAACTGGGCGACGCGTTCCTCGATGTCCTGGCGCAGGTCCTCGGCGATGCCGGGCAGGTTGACCTCGGCGATGTCGTCCGCCATGACGACGACCTCCTCCCGCCTCGATCGGCGGTGGGATCGAGCACGAACGTCGGCGCCGCCCGCCGGCGTCGTGCGGGTTGGTCCGGTGACGTCGGCGCCGCCCGCCGACGCGTCGACTCAGTGCCCGGGGCCGGCGCCGTGCTCGTCGGCGTCGTCACCGAGCAGTTCCGCCGGCAGACCGAGTTCTGCAGCGGACACGACCCGATCGGCGAAGTGCTGGTGCATCCAGGCGAGGTGGTCCCACCTGCTGTCGACGATGCGGTGGGTGTCCCAGGCCGGGATGTGCTGCTGCGGATAGATCTCCATCAGCGCGGGGTCGACCTCGTAGACGTGGTCGAACCGCATGATGACGTCGTGCTTGATGCGCCGGGCCGCGGGCGGCACCTGGGCCGAGAGCCGGAACCCCAACATCGTCGCGCTCCCTCCTAGGGCCGCTGCTCGCCCACGTCGGGGACGTCCTCGCCGTAGGCCTGGTCGAACAGGTACTTGCCCGGGTTCATCACGTGATTGGGATCGAGCATGCGCTTGATCGACTTCATCACCTCGAAGGTGGCGCCGAGCTCGAGCGGGACGAGGTCGACCTCGCCGGCGCGGGTGGCGCCGTGGCAGGCCGTGATGGAGCCGCCGTGGTCGATGGCGACCTGCGCGATCTCCTTCTTGCACTCGCTCCAGGCGGTCCAGGTCTCGTCGTCGAGCTTCTGCTCCCAGATGCCGATGTCGATCTCCACGAGGTAGTCGCCGTACGGCTGGTGCGAGCCGTTGGTGTAGGCGAACATCCCCCAGTCGTCGAAGATGCCGTACTTCTCGATGTAGCGGTCGGCGATGGCGTGCCACTTCTCGCGGACCGCCGGCAGCTCGCTGTAGTTGATCGCCGCGTCCTCGCAGTGCCACGACATCGGCACGACCTGGCCCGTGTCGCGCAGGCGGCCGTGCAGCGGGATCGCGTAGCGGTCGTGGCGCGCCGCCCAGTCGCCCTGCGACACCTCGTCGCCGAGGTAGCGCCCGCCCGTCTCGTGGCCGATCTCCAGGATCCGCCGCGCGGCCGGCACGACCTCGGCCTCCGTGCCGTAGAGCGCGACGGCGTTGACGGCGACGACGTCGTGGGGCTGCTCGATGTAGGCCTCGTCGTCACGCCGCAGGTACTCGAGCTTCTTCTCGTCGAACAGCACGACCCCGGCCAGCGTGGCCAGTCCGGACTTCGACAGCGCCCCGCACGAGCGGTAGGCGGTGTCGTAGTCGGGATAGGCGAAGAACGCGGCGAACTCGGCCTCGGGCCGCGGGACCAGTCCCAGCGTCGCCTCGGTCGTGATCCCGAGCGTGCCCTGGTGGCCGAAGAACAGCTCCTTCAGCGTCAGTGCCGTGGACGCCTTGCGCAGCTTGCGGCCACCGCCGGAGCCGACCTCGATCACGTCGCCGGTCGGCAGCACGACCTCCATGGACAGCACGAGGTCCTTCGTGTGGCCGTACCGGGCCCCGATCAGCGACCAGCCGCTCGTGCCGATCCGACCGCCCACCATCGAGCAGGGGTAGGACGCCGGGTCGTCGGGGTAGAACACGCCGTGCGGCTGCAGCTCCTGGTTGAGCTTGAGCATGTTGATGCCCGGCTGCACCGTGACGGTGTAGTTGTCCAGGTCGAGGTCGCGGATGCGGTTCATCCGCTTGACGTCCAGCAGGATGCCGTGGCGCAGCGGCACCGCGCCGTCCGACAACCCGGTGCCCGCCGCCCGCGGCACGATCGGCGTGCGGGTCCGGTTGGCGAGCTTGACGATCTCCACCACCTCGGCGGTGGTCGACGGCAGCACGACGATGTCCGGGACGTGGTCCGCCCACCGATGCACCGGGAAGGGCGCCGGCACCCGCGTGCGGTTGGTGCGGGCCGAGACCTCCGGGAGCACGTGCTCCTCACCGAGGATGTCGACCAGCTCGTCGTAGAGGGCGTCTCCGACCGAGGTCCGGCTCATGCCTGCGCCCCCTCCGCCGCGGTGCTGCCGTGCGTCGTGGCGGCGTGCCCGTCGACCCGGTCGACCTGCAGGCCGGCCGACTCGGCCACCAGCTCCATGATGTCGCGGACCTCGATCTGCGGGTCGCGGGCGTAGCCGGCGTTGGTCAGCGGGCGCTCGGACCACACGCACGCGCTGACGAGGAGGTCGACGTCCAGCTCGGCGGCACGTGCCAGGCGCTGGTCGCTGATGGCGGCCGTGATGTGCGGTTTCTCGATCATCAGGCCACCGCCGGCGCCCGAACAGTACGACCACTGGGTGACGTGGTCGACGTCACGGAACTCCAGGCCCGGGATCGCGCGCAGGATCTCGCGCGGGGCCTGGTGGATCCCCTTGCGCTTGTTGAGCCGGCACGGGTCGTGGTAGGTCGCGACCCGCGGGATCGGGACGGTCAGCTCCAGGCGGCCTTCGCGGATCGCCTCGGCGACCACGTCCAGGACGTGCACCACCTCGAGGTCGAAGTCATCCCCGAAGTAGCGCGGGTAGTCCTCGGTGAAGTGCACGTAGTCGTGCGGCTCGAGCGTGATCAGCCGCTTCGTGCCGGTGGCGCGCCAGTCGGCGAGGTTGTGCTCGGCGAGGAAGCGGGACTGGTCGACGTAGCCCATCTCCAGCGCCGGGCCGCCACAGCACCACTGCTCACCCATCAGGCCGAACTCGACGCCGGCGAGCTGCAGGACCTGGGCCACGGCCCGCGGCAGCGAGGTCCGGTAGAACGCCGCCTCGCAGTCGACGAACAGCACGGTCTCGCCGCCGATCGGCAGGTCGAGGTCCTTGGCCCAGGTGCGCACGTTCTCCTGGGCGACCGGGACGTCGAGCACCGGCTCGTTCTTGTGCTCGAGGGTGGCCTCGACCCAGCGCTTCCAGTTGGGCCGGTCGGCGCCCTGCTCGACGGCGAACGCCCGCATGGACTTCACGACGTCGACGGTGCGGGTCCGCGCCCGGTAGAACTCGCCGGCCATGAGCGTGTTGGGGCACCGCAGCTCGCACGCGCCGCACTGGGTGCAGTGGACGTAGTCGTCGGCGACGTCGTCGATCTTCAGCAGGCCCTGCTCCATCGCCACCACGTTGGCGTGGAACGCCGTCGGCGAGTGGTTCTCGTTCTGCGTGACCTGCATGACCGGGCACACGTTGCGGCAGAACTTGTGCCCGGAGCTGAAGCAGCCGTACGCGAGATCCCGCAGCTTGCCGGCCTGCTCCGCGTGGGCTGGGTCGACCTGACCGTTGCCTGGCTCCATACGGGACCTCCCGATACCCGTGATGCGCCGTTCACTGGCCGTCGCACGTGCGCCCCTGCCGCAAGGCGGCGGCACCCCTCGCGGGGCACGCGAGCATCCGACCGTCGGCCGGACCCTGCCAGGGACACCCGCCCTCCGTGGGTGGCGGCACTCCCGAGCCGTCACCGGAGGGCCACGACGTTAAGGGCCGTCCAGCGGGGCGTCGTTGTCCGCTTGTCCCAAGCTGGCCGGCGTCGCCTGGACAGCTGGAACAGACAGACGGGCCGGGCGCGCCCGGAGGCGCGACGGCACCGGCCGGGTCGAGCCCGGCCGGTGCCGATCATGGACGTGCGGAGCGCTAGCTGGCGGTGTTGTTGGTGACGGTGGCGCTCACGCCCGAGCGCAGCCGGATCGGCTCGCCCCCGATACGCGCCAGCCGGTTGCCCACGATCCGGTTGTCCGTCCCGGCCGCGTTGCCCAGGCTGATGCCCTCGTCACCGGTGCGCTCGATCCGGTTGTCCAACACGTGCGTGGAACGCGGGAAGTCCGGCGTCTCCGGGTTCGTGCGCGACTGGTTGCCCTCACGCACGTTGATCCCGACCTCGCCCGAGTCCAACACCGTGTTGCGCGCGATCACCTGCCCGTGCAGGCCCTGGTCGTAGATGCCCGACCGCGGCGAACGCTCCACCCGGTTGCCGACGACGTCGCACGCCGCACCCCGGTTGACGATGATCCCGAACTCGTGCGAGCTCTCGCCGTTGCGGCCCGTGTCACGCACCACGTTGTCCGCGATCCGGCAGTTCCACGGCGCCGAGCCGACCTGGATCCCGTCCCGCCCGGTGCGCACCACCAGGTTGCGGGTGATCTCCACCCCGTCCAACAGCGGCGCCTCACCCGCGGTGTACTTCGACGAGCCGTGGTAGTGGCCCTCCGTACCGATGTCGTGCACGTACAGGTCCCGGAACGCCACGTTGCGCTGCACCCACGAACGCGACTGGGTCTTGTCGTGCACCCCCAGCCCCGACGACGAGACGTTGCCGACCTCCACGTGATCCACGACCAGATGCTCGGTCCGCACCTTGCCCGTCAACCCGTTGCCCGACTCCGAGATCCGGATCCCACACCGCTGCTCGGACTCGCCGACCCCCGCACCACACTGCGAGACCACCCCGGTCCCCGTGATCCGCAGATGCGACGAATCCCGAATCTCGATCCCCGCATACGCACCACGCGCCCGGATGTCGACCACCCCACCATCGTTCACGATCGTGATCGGCGCCGCCGCCGTGCCCTGCAACCCGAACAGACGCAACTCACCACGCGTCCCCGGCTCCAGACACAACACCTCACCCGCCGCCGCACGCGACACCTCACGCTGCCCACGCGGCACCACCCGATCACACGCCAGCGAGGTGCCCGGCGGCGGGGTGCGCTGCGGGAGCGTGACCTCGGGCGGGTCGAACGCGCCGTGCCAGGCGTCCTGCTCGTGCTGGACACCGGCCCCGCCGACGACGAACTGGGACAGTTGCTGGCGGGTGACCGGGTTGCCGGGACGGAACGTGCCGTCGCCGTAGCCCCGCAGGACGCCGGCTTCCGCCAGCGCCCGTACGTTGCGGGTGTGGTCGGTCCCGGACTCGAGGTCGGAGAACCGCGCCGACCCCGCGGCGAGCGTCGCACCGGCCTCGCGCATCGCGCGGGCGATGAACGACGCCATCTGCTGGCGGGTGACCACGGCGTTGGGCCGGTAGGTCCCGTCAGCCCGCCCGGTCACGACGCCACGCGCGGTGAGGTAGTCGATGGCGGCCCGTGCCTCGACGGTTGCCGTGCCCCGGTCGGGGTAGTCGGCCCGCGGGGCGGCCGGCACGTCCAGCGTCCCGTCCTCGGCCTGGGTGAGGAAGCGGGCGACGAACAGCGCCATCTGCTGGCGGGTCACGGACCGCCCGGGCCGGAAGGACCCGTCGGGGTGGCCGACCGTGATCCCGTACGCCGCCATGCAGGCGACGGTGGTGCGGAAGGCCGGGTCGATGCGGTCGCTGTCGGCGAACGTCACCGTCGGCGCGTCGGCACAGACCGCTTCCGGGCTCGCGCCCGCGGCACCAGCGGCCGAGTCGGCACTGGCGACGGTGGCGGGCACGAGGGTCGCGAGCAGCGCGGCACCCCCGACGGCGGCGCGGACCCGGGGTCTGCGGTTTCGGAAGGACATGGCAGGCTCCTCACGGTCGCCGGCCGACGAGCTCGAGGCGTGCTTTCGAGAACCCGTCGACCGCGACCTCGGTCGGTGAATCAGTCGACGGTGTTGTTGGTGACGGTGGCGCTCACGCCCGAGCGCAGCCGGATCGGCTCGCCCCCGATACGCGCCAGCCGGTTGCCCACGATCCGGTTGTCCGTCCCGGCCGCGTTGCCCAGGCTGATGCCCTCGTCACCGGTGCGCTCGATCCGGTTGTCCAACACGTGCGTGGAACGCGGGAAGTCCGGCGTCTCCGGGTTCGTGCGCGACTGGTTGCCCTCACGCACGTTGATCCCGACCTCGCCCGAGTCCAACACCGTGTTGCGCGCGATCACCTGCCCGTGCAGGCCCTGGTCGTAGATGCCCGACCGCGGCGAACGCTCCACCCGGTTGCCGACGACGTCGCACGCCGCACCCCGGTTGACGATGATCCCGAACTCGTGCGAGCTCTCGCCGTTGCGGCCCGTGTCACGCACCACGTTGTCCGCGATCCGGCAGTTCCACGGCGCCGAGCCGACCTGGATCCCGTCCCGCCCGGTGCGCACCACCAGGTTGCGGGTGATCTCCACCCCGTCCAACAGCGGCGCCTCACCCGCGGTGTACTTCGACGAGCCGTGGTAGTGGCCCTCCGTACCGATGTCGTGCACGTACAGGTCCCGGAACGCCACGTTGCGCTGCACCCACGAACGCGACTGGGTCTTGTCGTGCACCCCCAGCCCCGACGACGAGACGTTGCCGACCTCCACGTGATCCACGACCAGATGCTCGGTCCGCACCTTGCCCGTCAACCCGTTGCCCGACTCCGAGATCCGGATCCCACACCGCTGCTCGGACTCGCCGACCCCCGCACCACACTGCGAGACCACCCCGGTCCCCGTGATCCGCAGATGCGACGAATCCCGAATCTCGATCCCCGCATACGCACCACGCGCCCGGATGTCGACCACCCCACCATCGTTCACGATCGTGATCGGCGCCGCCGCCGTGCCCTGCAACCCGAACAGACGCAACTCACCACGCGTCCCCGGCTCCAGACACAACACCTCACCCGCCGCCGCACGCGACACCTCACGCTGCCCACGCGGCACCACCCGATCACACGCCAGCGGTGCCTCGGGCTCGGGCTCCGGGTCGGGCGTCGGCTCCGGGCCGGGGTCGGGCGTCGGCTCCGGATCCGGGTCCGGGTCGGGCGTCGGGTCCGGGTCCGGGTCCGGTGCCGGGTCCGGTGCCGGGTCCGGTGCCGGGTCCGGGTCGGGCGTCGGGTCCGGGTCCGGCGTCGGATCGTCCGGTGTACACCGGCCCTGCTTCTCGAGTCCCGGGGGACAGTGCCCCTCGGGGCGGGCCGAGGCCGCCGGTGCGAGGGCCACGACGGCCAGGACGGTGACGAGCAGGAAGGACCACAGGCGTCGCATGGGTTCGAGGACTTCCGGTCGGGGGCATGACTGACGACACGACCGTGTGCGGTCGCGTGCGCGTCGCCGAGCACGGCGAGGTACCGCGCGGTCGGGTGGACCCGACCGGCGCGGGGCCGCGGTGCTGGCGGCGGGGGGTCCGCCGGCCACCCAACGGGGGAGGTGGCCGTCGGCGACGCCGGCACTACCAACGTTTCGGAGGCCTCCGACTGCGCTGCGTAGCCGGAATCGGCCGCGGAACGGGACCGGGTGTCCGCCCGGGCGCACGGATCTCGCCAGATCCGCGCTGCCGGGAACCTCGCGACCGGCGGCCGGATGGCCGTCGACGTGCGCTGTCAAGGCTGATGCGTGCCGGGCGCGCTACGCACCACGGCGCGGCGGGGGGACGCGGCGGCGAGACCGGCGACGGGACGCGGCGGCGAGACCGGCGACGGGACGCGGCGAACGGGACGCGGTTCCGCCCCGCGGTCACTGCTCGCGGTTGTCGCCGACCTCGGCGCGCACGCCGTCGTCGAGCTCGACCGCCGCACCGGACACGTCGGCGAGCCGGTTGCCGGTGACGCGGTTGTCCGTGCCCGCCGTGTTGCCGAGCCGGATGCCGCCCGCCGCCCCCTGGATGCGGTTGTCGACGACGTGCGTGGAGCGCGGGAAGTCCGGCGTCTGGGGGTCGTCGGCCGCCTGGTCGCCCTCGGTCACCTGGATGCCGAGCTCACCCGAGTCGAGCACCGTGTTCCGGGCGATCACCTGTCCGTGCAGGCCCTGGTCGTAGATGCCCGACCGCGGCGAACGCTCGACGCGGTTGCCGATGACGTCGCAGGAGGAGCCGCGGTTCACGATGATCCCGAACTCGTGCTTGCTCTCGCCGTTGCGCCCCGTGTCCCGCACCACGTTCTGCGCGATCCGGCAGTTCCGGGGCGCCGAGCCGACCTGGATGCCGTCACGCCCGGTCCGAACGACGAGGTTGCGGGTGATCTCGACCCCGTCGAGCAGGTGTTGGTCACCGGAGGTGTAGTCGGAGGACCCGTGGTAGTGCCCCTCGGTCCCGATGTCGTGCACGTACAGGTCCCGGAAGGCGACGTCTCGCTGGAGCCACTCGTCCCGGTCGAGTTCCTTGTCATGGGTCCCGAGTCCGGCGCTCTCCACGTCGCCGACCTCGACGTGATCGACGGTGAGGTTCGTCGTGCGCGTCTTGCCGGCGATGCCGTTGAACGATCCGGTGACCCGGATCCCGCACCGTTGTTCGTCCTCGCCGAAGTGCGCACCGCAGCGGCCCGTCGTCCCGGTCCCGGTGACGTGCACGTGTGCGACGTCACGCAGTTCGAGACCGGCGTAGGCACCGGGCGCGTCGATCTCCACGACGCCACCGTGGTTCACGACCGTGATCGGTCGGCTGGCCGTGCCCTGCAGCCCGGTCAGTCGCAGCGCGCCGCGACGGCCGGCGGCGAGGCAGATCACCTCACCGGGGGCGGCCTGGTCGACCTCTGCCTGCGTCACCGGCACGACCTGGTCGCAGGCCAGCAGTCGCGCGGCGACGCCCTCGGGCCGTACCTGCCCGCCGAGGCCGTCGGGCGCGGCCCCGGCGTCCGGCGGCGTCCGGTCGCTCGAGCGTGCCGCGGGCAGGGAGAACGCGACGAGCACGACGACAGCCAGCGACAGGAGCGTGCGCAGCACCGGAGCGGATCGGTCGGCCCGCCCCCTCACAGCGGCACGTTCCCGGTGGGGTTGCCGTCGCCGACGGGTGGCCGGGCGGCGGCCAACGCGGCCGCCACCTCCTCGTCGGTCGTCTGCGAGAAGTCGGCGTAGAACTGTCCGACGGACCCGAAGTCCTCGGTGCTCAGCAGGCACACGGCGGCGTCCACCAACGTCTGCACCCTCGCCAGCGTCCGCGGCGGGGCGACCGGCACCGCCAGCAGCAGGTGGCGCGGCATCCAGGTCCGCACGACGTCCAGCGCGGCGCGCATGGTGGAGCCGGTGGCGATGCCGTCGTCGACGACCACGGCGGTGCGTCCGTGCACCTGCGCGTGCGTGCGACCGGCCCGGTAGCGCTCGACGCGACGCCGCAGTTCGGCCTGCTCCTGTTCGGCGACCTGCTCCAGCTCGTCGGGCCGGATGCCCAACTGGCGGATCAGGCGGCGATCCAGCACCCGGATGCCGTCCTCGCCGATCGCGCCGACCCCCAGTTCCGGCTGCCAGGGGCAGCCGAGCTTGCGGACGACGACGACGTCCAGGGGCGCGTCCAGCACGGACGCCACCTCGGCCGCGACGGGCACGCCACCTCGGGGCAGCCCGAACACCACCGGCGCGTGCAGGTGCTTGCGCCGCAGTCGCTCGCCGAGCAGGCGCCCGGCCTCGCGACGGTCCCGGAACATGGCGACGTCTCCGCTCGTCGCCGACGTCGAGTGGCGCCAGCGTTCCGCGCCGGGCCGTTCGTGACCAGGGACGAACTACCCGCCGACCTCGGGCGGCGACGGTGGTGCGGGAACGTCCGGTGGGATGTCGGGCACGGGCGGCTCGCCCGGCCGGCGCGGCACCTCGGGCGGCAGCTCCGGCACGGGCGGTGGCGGCGTCGGTGGCGTCTCCGGCGGCGGCGCGGGGACGGGGACCTCCGGGATCCAGGGCGGCTGCTCGGGAGCGGGCTCCGGCTGTGGTGGCGGCACCTCGTCGGGTGGGACCGGCGGCAGTTCCTCGGGCCGTGCCGGCGGCTCCGGCTCGACCGGTAGCGGTAGCTCGTCGGGTCGCGCCGGCGGCTCGACGTCGGGTGCGGGCGGCGGCACCTCGTCCGGCCGCTCGGGCTCCGGCTCGGGCACGGGTCGGCTACCTCCGCGGCGGTCGCGACCGACGGTACGCCCGGACTCGGGGTCCGTCACCCGGGAGTTCCCCGGGTGACACCGGGGTGCGGGTCAGGGTCCGGTCGGGGTGCGGTTCCGGGTCGGTCCCCGAGGGCAGCGGCCACGCCCGTCCTTAGCGTCCGCCGCAGTCCCCTCCACCACGAAGGACCGCACATGCACTCGGAGAACGAACCACCCCTGCTCTCCGCGACGGGCGTCGTCAAGACGTACCGGAGCGGCCACCTCGAGGTCCCGGCGCTGCGCGGCGTGGACCTCCGGATCGGCGCCGGCGAACTGGTCATGGTGATGGGCCCGTCCGGCAACGGCAAGACGACGCTGCTCAACTGCCTCTCCGGCCTGGACGAGATCGACGGCGGCACGGTGCACGTCGGCGGTCGCGACCTGTTCGCGATGTCGGACGCCGACCGGACCCGCCACCGTGCCACGACCATGGGCTTCGTCTTCCAGGCCTTCAACCTGATCCCGGTCCTGTCGGCCGTGGAGAACGTCGAGTTGCCGCTGCTGGTCACCGGGGTGGCGCCCAAGGTCGCGCGTGAGCGGGCACGTGACTTGCTCGCCCGCGTCGGGCTCGCCGACCGCGCCGGCCACCGGCCGGGCGAGCTGTCCGGGGGCGAGCAGCAGCGGGTGACCGTCGCCCGGGCGCTGGTGGCGGAGCCGGCGATCGTGTGGGCCGACGAACCGACCGGTGCCCTCGACAGCCGCACCGCCGGCGAGATCGTCGAGCTGCTCCACGAGGTGCACGCCGGCGGGCAGACGCTGGTGGTCGTCACCCACGACGACCAGCTCGGCCGCTCCGGGCAGCGGCTCGTGCAGGTCCGCGACGGACGTGTCGTCCACGACGGCCCGCCGCACACCGCACCCGACGCCCGCGCCCTCGAGGCCGCCGCGAGCGTGGAGGCCGTCCGATGACCGCGGTCCTCGTACTGGCGGCCGTCGCCGCCGGGCTCCTGCTGCCGCTGGGCGTCTCGGCGGTCCGGCACCGCGAGGTCGCCCGCCTCGCGGCCCGCAACGTCACCCGCCGCCGGACGGAGGCGGCGCTGGTCGTCGCCGGCTCGCTGCTCGGCACCGCGATCATCACGTCCGCGTTCGTGGTCGGCGACGTCGTCGACGGTTCGATCGCCGACGTCGCCCGCACCCAGCTCGGCCCCGTCGACGTCACCGTCACCCCCGCGGACGGGGACCTCGATGCCGTCGCGGCCGCCGTTGCCGCAGCTGCGCCCGCGGACGTCGACGGGACGCTGCCCGTCCGCCGCACGACCGCGGCGCTCGAGCTGCCGGCCGGCGGCGGGCAGGCCGCACGCGCCGTGCCACGGGCCGGCATCGTGGAGCTCGACCTCGCGGCCGCACGCGCGTTCGGGGACGACCCGGCCAGCACGGGCCTCGACCTGGTGGCCGGCGACCTCGGACACAACGAGGTGGTGCTGAACGAGCGCACCGCCGAACGCCTGGCGGCGCGGCCCGGGGACCGCATCCGCCTGCACGCCTACGGCACGGCGACCGAGCTCACCCTCACGCAGGTGGTCCCGGAGGTCGGCCTGGCCGGGTACGGGGGCGCGCTCGTCGCCGCCGGCACGCTGGAGGCCCTGGCGGGCGCCGGCGACCTGGACGCCGCGCCACCACAGGCGCAGCTGCTGGTCTCGCTGGCCGGCGGTGTCTTCGACACCCGGGACGCGTCACCGGCGGCGGTCGCCGCCCTGCGCGACGCCACTGCCGGACTCGAGGGCGTGGAGGTCGACGCCGTGAAGGCGACCCTGCTCGACGACGCGGAGCGCCAGGGGGCGAGCCTCGCCGAGCTGTTCACCACCATCGGCTCGTTCAGCGTCATGGCGGGGATCCTGCTGCTGGTGAACCTGTTCGTGATGCTGGCCGAGGAACGCAAGACGGAGCTCGGCATGCTGCGTGCGCTGGGCTTCACCCGGCGGCGGCTCTCGGGCGCGTTCGCGTTCGAGGGTGCGCTGTACGCCGTCACGGCCGCGGCCGCCGGCACGGTGCTGGGCGTCGGCATCGGCTGGGTGGTCGCCCGGACCGCGGGGGCCATCTTCGGCATCGGCGACCAGGGGATCGTGTTCCGGCTGGTCGTGGAGCCGACCAGCCTGGCGCTGGGCGGACTCCTCGGCCTGACCATGTCGCTGATCACGATCTGGCTGACCAGCCTGCGTATCGGCCGCCTGAACGTGATCCGCGCCATCCGTGACCTGCCCGAACCGAGCCGGTCGACGGTGTCGCTGCGCCGGCTGATCGGCGCTGGCCTTGGCGTGCTCGCCGGCATCGCCGTCAGCGTCGTCGGGGTGGGCCAGGAGCAGCCGATCCCGTTGCTCGTCGGTGTCCCCGTGGCGGCGTTCGCCGCCGGGCCGTTGCTGCGGCGCGTGCTGCCCGAGCGGCCCGCACGGCTGCTGAGCGCCGGCACCGCACTCGCCTGGGGTGTGGGCGCCTTCCCGCTGTTCGGCGACGTCATGAGCGTGGCCGAACTGCCGGTCTTCGTCGTCCAGGGCGTCGTGCTGACGGCGGCGGCCGTCTCGCTCGTGGCGACGCTGGACGCGGTGTGGGCGAGGGTGCTCGGTCGGGTCGCACCGCGCGGCGGGCGCCTGGCCGTGCGGCTGGGCATGGCCTACCCGCTCGCGCGGCGCGTGCGGACCTCGCTGCTGCTCGGCATGTTCTCGCTGGTGATCTTCACCATGACCTTCATCGCGTCGTTGTCGGCCGCCTTCGACGGGCAGCGCACCGACCTGACCGCGGCGGCCCGCGGCGGCTTCGACGTCGTGCTGGACGCCAACCCGGCCAACCCGGCGACGACCGAGGCGCTGCTGGCACGCGACGACGTCGCGGACGCGGCCGCGCTGCGGCGCGGCCACGCGATGTTCGAGGCCGCCGGCCTCGACGGGCCGCGTCCGTGGACGATCACGGGGTTCGACGAGGACCTCGTGACGGGCGGCGCCCCGGAGCTCGCGTCGCGGGCCGACGGGTACGCCGACGACCGGGCGGTCTGGGACGCCGTGGCGTCCGATCCGTCGCTGGCGATCGTGCCCGACGGCTTCCTCGGCGACGGCGGGCCACAGGCCTCACGGGTCGGCGTCGGCGACACCTTCGAGGTGCTCGACCCGGCCGGCGGCGCGCCGCGCACCCTCACCGTCGCCGCGGTGGGCAGTCCGGACTTCGCCTGGAACGGGGCCCTGGTTTCGTCACAGGTCACCGGCGCGCTGTTCGGCGCGCAGGACGTGCCCTCGCGCCACTATCTCGTCGCCGCCGACGGCACGGGCTCGGAGACCCTGGCATCGCGCCTGGGCGCCGACCTGTTGGCCAATGGCGCCGAGGCGACCAGCTTCACCACGATGGTCGACGAGGCGATGCGGCAGGAGAACGCGTTCCTCACCCTGCTGCAGGGCTTCCTCGGCCTGGGCCTGCTGGTCGGAATCGCCGGCCTCGGCGTGGTGATGATCCGGGCCGTGCGCGAACGCCGGCAGCAGGTCGGCATGCTGCGGGCGCTGGGCTTCTCCACGACGCTGGTGCGCCGGGCGTTCCTGACCGAGGCGGGCCTGATCGCCACGCAGGGCACGGCGATCGGCGCGGCGCTCGGGCTCGTCACGGTGCGGCAGGTCCTGACCAGCTCGCAGGCCTTCGGCGACGGCACCATCGGGTTCACGGTGCCGTGGGCGGGCCTGGCCGTGGTGGCGGCGCTGCCTCTGGCCGCCTCGCTGGTGGCGACGGCCTGGCCCGCGATCCGGGCGGCACGGATCACCCCGGCCGTCGCGCTGCGGGTGGGTGACTGACGCCGTGGAAGCGGCTGCGGCGGCACGGGATCCCGCGCCGCCGCAGTCGTGGTGGAGGTCAGCGGATCCGGCGGCCCGCCGAGCGCGGGTCCCAGGTGCCCTTGGCCACCTGCGGCACGAAGTCGGACAGGTCGAGACCGTCGAGCTCGACGGTCTCGCCCGTCTCGGCGGACAGGTAGGCGGCCATCATCAGCTCGGTGACGACCAGGCCCTCGCGCACCGACTCGCGGGGCGTGGTGCCCGCCCGGAACGCGCCGACCATGTGGCGGTTCTCGTCGGTGTAGCCGTAGGTCATGGCCTCGTCCTCGAGCAGCGGCATGAGGCCGTTCTCCGCGTTCTGCTTCTCCACGAGGTCCTCGCCCTGGTCGCCCTGCAGCTCGCGGCTGAGGAAGATGCGGGCGGGCGTGTCCAGCGTGTTGACCTGCATGGAGTACTCGGGGCCGAGCAGCTCGAACGACAGCCGCAGACCGGCGCCGACGTAGCTCCAGGAGGTCGTCGCCTCGATGACGACGATCTCGCCGTCGCCGTTCTCCAGGTGCACGGTGGCGCGGGCGTAGTCCTCGGCGGGGTGGTTGCGGTAGTCGACCTGCTGGTCGTACTCCGCGGCCAGCCGGTCGGCGTAGGCCGGCCGGCTCCACTTCAGCCCGGCGATGGAGGCGTTGACCGAGATCGGCTTCAGCCACGTGGAGGCGTTCACGTCCGGCGGCGAGAGCAGGAAGCGTCCCGCCTCGACCGAGTGGCACATCATGTCGCTGAGCACGCCGCCGCCCTGCTCCTGGCCGTTCCAGAACCACGAGCGGTGGGGGCCGGAGTGCTCCTCCGCGGCGCGGGCCAGGTACGGCGAGCCGGCCAGCGCGGCGCCGCGGGCCCAGATGATCTCCTTGGACCGCGTCAGGCCCGGCGCGAACACCTGGTTCTCCAGGTAGCCGCCGAGGATGCCGGCGCCCTCGATGGCGTCGACCACCCGCTTGGCCTCGGCGACGGTGCGCGCGAGCGGCTTCTCCACCGCGATGCCGATCAGCTCGGCCCGGCCGGAGGCGACCTCCTCGCAGATGGTCTCGATCATCTCGACGCGGACGTGGTTCGGCGCGGTCACCCAGATCGCCTGGACGCGCGGGTCGCGGACCAGGGCCACGAGGTCGTCGGTGACGGTGGGGTCGCCGACACCGAGGCGGCGGCAGCGTTCCGCGAGCTGCTTGGCGGTGGCCTCGTTGCGGCTCTGCACCGCGACGATGTCCGCACCGCGGACGCCGACCCAGCTCTGCACGTGGAAATTGCCGATGAAGCCGCTGCCGACGATGCCGACTCCGAGCGGTTGGTTCACACCTGTCTCCGTTTCCTCGAGTTTCATTGCCTGAGGCGACGCTGCCGGCCGTACGCCGACAGCAGCGCGATGAGGATCAGGCCGTTGACCACCTGCCGGCCGGCGGCGCCGATGTTGAGCGCCACGAGCAGGCTGGTGAGGGTTTGCAGGACGACGGCACCGATGACGGTGCCCAGGTAGCCGCCGACGCCGCCCGCCAGGGTCGTGCCGCCGATGACCACCGCCGCGATGGAGATCAGCTGGTACTGGTCGGCGAGGCTGATGGACGCCGCGCCGCTGTAGCCGATCAGCATGACGCCGCCGAGCGCGGCGAACAGGCTGGACGCGACGTAGACCAGCACGAGGTTGCGCTGGACGTTGATGCCGGACAGGAAGGCGGTCTCGCGGTTGGCGCCCAGCGCGTAGACGCGGCGGCCGAAGGTGGTCCGGCGCAGCAGCAGGATCACGAACACGGCGATGACCAGCCACACCCACACTGAGCCGCGGATGCCGAAGACCGTGCGGGCATTGATGAGCTGCGAGAGCGCGGCCGGGGCCCGGCCCTCGGGCTGCCCGCCCGAGTACACCCGCACGATGCCCTGCACGACCGCGACCATGCCCAGCGTCATGACCAGCGGCGGGATGCGCAGGTAGGCGACGCCGATCCCGTTGACGGCCCCGACCAGCCCGCAGTACAGCAGCGCGGTGGCGACGGCGATCAGCAGCCGGTCGTCGGCGCCGCCGCTCACCTGCGCGACGATGATGGCCGAGAAGGTGGCGACCTTGCCGACGGAGAGGTCGATGCCCTCGCCGCCGGCCAGGATGACGATGGTCTGTCCGGCCGCGATGACGCCGAGGAACGCCGCGACGCGCAGCACGTTCATGATCGTGCCGTAGGCCCCGAAGCCGGGAACCAGCAGGTTGCCGACGACGAACAGCAGGACGGCCACGACGCCGGCGAGCACCACCGGGTTGCGCACGAGTTCCTGAACGCTGGGCATCCCGCCGGTGTCGGTGACGGTGGTCGTGCTCATCGGCCGCCCTTTCGCTGGGACCACAGACCGGCCAGGGCCAGGGCCGCGATGACCAGCAGTCCGTCGATCAGTTGGCGCATCTCCGTCGGCGGGCGCAGTGCCACCACGACGTTGCTGAGCAACTGCAGGACCAGCACGCCGACCACGGTGCCGCCCGCGCCGCCGGCCCCGCCGGACAGGCGGGTACCGCCGATGACCAGCGCCGCGATGGAGATCAGGGTCAGCCCGCCACCGGCCAGTGCGTCGCCGGACCCGCTGTTGGCCAGCATCGCGAACGACGCGAGTCCGGCGAAGGCGCCGCCGACGACGTAGGTCAGGACCTGGATCCGTACGACCCGGACCCCGGTCGCGTAGGCGGCCAGCTCGTCGCCGCCGACGGCGTACACGTGGCGCATGAAGCGGGTCCGCTTGAGGACCAGCCACACGCCGACGAGCGCGAGCAGCAGCCAGGCGACGTTGGGCAGGCCCAGCGTGGACTCGCGGAAGCCCTGCACGAACCCCTCGGGCATGCGCGGCGCGGCCTCGCCGCCCCCGGCCGGCGGGAGCACGTACAGCGCCAGGCCGGCCCACACGAAGCTGGTGGCGAAGGTGGCCACGATCGGTTGCAGGCGAAGGATGCCGACCAGCAGCCCGTTCGCGAGCCCGCACGCCGCGCCGACGCCCAGGCCGACGAGCATGGCGGGCAGCATGCCGAGCGGCTCGACCAGCGTGACCGTCACGACGCTGGACAGCGCCGCGATGATGCCGATGGACAGGTCGATCCCACGGCCGAGGACGATGATGGTCTGCCCGACGGCCACCGCCGCCAGGGGCAGCGCGTTGGCGAGGATCGAGCGCAGGTTGAACGCGGTCAGGAACCGGTCGTTGATGGCGAGGTTCACGACGAACGCGATCGCGAGCAGCACGAACGCGGTCGCGGTCGGCAGGCGGCCGGCCAGCAGCCAGTCACCCGCACCGCGGAGACGCTCGCCGAGGTCGGGGTCGGTGCGGGACTCGGTACGGGTGTCGCTCATCGGTCCACCACCTGCAGGGACGAGGCGACGAGGCGGTCACGGCTGAGGTCCTCACGCTGGAGCTCGTCCACGACCTGGCCCTCGTAGAAGACCAGCACGCGGTGGCTCAGCCCGAGCAGCTCCTCGTCGTCGCTGGAGTTGAGGATGACGGCCACGCCCTCGTCGGTGAGGCGGGCGATGACCTCGTAGAGCTCTTCCTTGGCGGCCACGTCGATGCCCTTGGTCGGGTCGTCGAGCAGCACGACCCGGGGCGATTCCAGCAGCCACTTGCCGACGACGACCTTCTGCTGGTTGCCGCCGGAGAGCGTGCTGACGGGGTCACGCACCGAGCCGAGCTTGATGCGCAGCTGTTCGACCGCCGCCTGCGCGGCCGCGATCTCACGCCGCTGCCTGAGCAGGCCGACACCGACGGCGCGACCGCGCATGCTGGCGATCGTCAGGTTCTCCAGGATGGGCCGCACCGGCAGCAGGCCCTCGCGGGCACGGTTGCCGGGCACGAAGGCGATGCCGGCCTTCACGGCGTGGCTCGGACGCCGGACGCGGATCTCGCGCCCGTCGAGCAGCAGGCGCCCGCCGCGGTGCCGCTCGGCACCGAAGATGGCGGCGAGCAGGTCGGACTGGCCCTGCCCGGCCAGACCCCCGAGGCCCAGCACCTCGCCGGCACGGACCTCCAGCGAGATGCCCTGGAGTCGGCTGGTGGTGAAGTCCTCGACGGTGAGCACGACCGGCTGCTCGCCGACGGTGTGGCTCTCCACGACCTCACCGGCCGCCTCGGCGGCGCCGGCGAACTGGCCGACCATGAGTTCGACGAGCTGCTGCTCGGAGGTCTCCGCGAGATCGACCGCGCCGACGAGCTCGCCGTTGCGCAGGATCGTCGCCCGGTCGCAGACCGCGTAGATCTCTCCCATGCGGTGCGACGTGAAGATGACGAGGGTTCCGGCGTCGCGCAGCTCCCGGACGACGTCGAACAGGACCTCGACCTGGGCCGCGTGCAGCGAGGCGGTGGCCTCGTCGAGCACCAGCACCTGCGGATGCCGCGCGATGGCCTTGCAGATCTCCACGATCTGCTGTTCACCCGGGGAGAGCTGGGCGACCGGGACGTCCACCGGCAGCCGGCCCCGGAAGGCGGCGGCGAACCGCTGCAGCACCGCCTCGGCGCGTTCCCGGATCGAGCCCGGACGGAGGAAGCCGGCCCTGGTCTCCTCGAACGCCAGGGCGATGTTCGCCGCGACGGTCAGGTCGGGGATCAGACTCAGTTCCTGGTAGACGGCCGCGATGCCGTGCTCGTGGGCGTCCTGCGGGCGCGCGACGCGCAGCGGCTCGCCGTCGAGCGAGATCTCGGCCCGGTCGGGCGCCGCGACGCCGGTGAGGATCTTGTTGAGGGTGCTCTTGCCGGAGCCGTTGGCGCCGAGCAGCGCGTGGACCTCGCCGCGCTCGGCGGACAGGCTCGCGCCACGGAGGGCGACGACGCCCCCGTAGCGCTTGTGCACGTCGTGCATCTCGAGGAAGGACACGGCTCGCTCCGTCGGACGGCCACGCGTGACGGCCGGTGGCAGGTGGTGAGGGGCGCCGGTGCGCGGTGGACTCACGATGAGTGTCCGGCGCCCCTCGTGCGTCGGCTACTGCAGGTAGCCGCGCACCTCCTCCTCGGAGAGGATGACGTCGACGGAGTAGCCGTCGGGCTGGCCTTCGACGTCGGCCAGCCACTCGTCGAGCTCGTCGCTGGTCACGTCGTCGGGCAGGGGCAGGAACAGCGTGTTGCCGTTCTCGAGGTTGTCCTCGGCGATGGCCTCGCCCTGGAGCTCCAGCAGCGCGAAGCGCAGCGCGGTGGCGCCGACGCCCGGCGGGTTCACGACCCCGATGGTGTCGATGCCGGCCTCGTCCCACAGCCGCAGGTAGCCGGCGCGGGCCTCACCCGTGGTGGTCAGGTCGAGCCGGTCCTCGTCGATGAGCGCCCGCAGCACGCCCTCGGCGACGCCGTCCTGGGCCCAGACACCGTCGATGGTGTCACCGTGCTGACCCAGCAGCTCCTGCATGACGGTCTGGCCCTCGGCCTGGCTCCAGTTGGCGTTGCCCTGGGCCACGACCTCGATGCCGGCCTCCTCGAAGACCTCCTGCGCACCGCCCCATCGGGCCTCGTTGGCCGGGTGGCCGGCGATGCCGTTGACGCCCACGATCTGGGCGCCCTCGCCGAGCTGCTCGGCGAGCCAGCGGGCGCTGATCTTGGCCCATTCGGCCTGGTCGATGACGACGTTGGTGACGGCCTCGCTGGTCACCGCCTGGTCGACGGCGTAGATGCGCACGCCCTCGGCCGCGGCCTCCTCGAACGCGGCGTTCAGCGCGTCCGGCGAGTTCGGGTTGATGATGATGGCGTCGACGCCCTGGTTGACGAGGTTGCGGATCTGCTCGATCTGCCCGGCTTCGTCGACGTCGTCGCTCTCGATGATGAGGTCGTCGACGAGCCCCTGCTCCTCGTACTCCGCGAACACCTCCTGGATGTTGTCGAGCATCTGGGTGCGCCACTCGCTGCCGGTGAAGCCGTTGCTCACCCCGATGGTGAAGGGACCGGCGGCTGCCTCGCCGCCGTCACCCGCTTCCTCGCCGGCCTCCTCGCCGGTGCCGGCGGCGGTGCCGTCGTCCCCGTTGCCGCCGCATGCCGTCAGGACCAGCGCCACAGCGGTGCTGATGCCCAGCAGCAGTCGGCCTCTCGAACGCGTCGAGCGCATGCCGTTCCTCCCTGTTCTTCTCCCGCGTCTCACGCGGGTTGTCTGCCACGACCGCCGATGCCGGGACGTGTCCCCGACGCGGTCGTGGTGATCACGTCACCCCGTTCACGAGGCGATCCACCGCCCCCGGTGCCAGCACCTCGGCGAGCACCATCGCGCTGGCGCCGGTGATGCCGGCGCGATCGCCCAGCTGCGCGGGCACCACCCGGAGGTGGCGCGTCGCCAGCGGCAACGACCGTCGGTAGACGACCTCGCGGACGCCCGCGAGCAGTTGCTCGTGCGCGTTCGCCATGTCACCCCCGATGACGATCACGGCGGGGTTGAAGAAGTTCACGGCCGCGGCCAGGACGGCACCGAGCTCGCGGCCCGCCTCGCGCACCGCGCGGGTGGCCTCGCGGTCCCCCGCCAGGACCAGGTTCACCACGTCGCGGGCGTCACGGGCGGAGGAGCCGAGCGAGCGCAGCCGTTCGGCGATCGCCTGGCCGCCGGCGACGGCCTCCACGCAGCCGGTGTTGCCGCAACGGCACAGCGCGTCGTCGGCACCGGGCACCCGGACGTGCCCGAGGTCGCCGGCGGCGCCCTGCGCGCCGCGGTGGACCCGCCCGGAGGCGATCACGCCGCAGCCGATGCCCGTGCCGACCTTGATGAACAGCAGGTCGTCCACCTCGTGGCGCCAGGCCGCCCAGTACTCGCCCAACGCCATGATGTTCACGTCGTTGTCGACCAGGACCGGGACGTCGTAGTCGGCGAAGTGGGCCGGCACGGGATAGCCGTCCCACCCCGGCATGATCGGCGGTGAGACCGCCCGTCCCGAGCCGTGCTCGACCGGGCCGGGCAGCCCGATGCCGATGCCCCGCACGTCGGCGCGCCCACGGCCCAGTTCGTCGAGCAGCTGCTCGAAGCCGGCACGAACCCAGTCGAGCACGGGGCCGGGACCTTCGGCGATCGCCCGGTCCTCGGCCCGCTCGACGAGCAACTCGCCGGCCAGGTCGGTCACGGCGAGGCGGGCGTGGGTCGCCCCGAGGTCCGCGACGAGCACCAGACCGTGGTCGTGGTTGAACCGCAGCCGCACCGCCGGACGTCCGCCCGTCGAGGCGCCGGCCCCGTCCTGGACCACCAGGCCGGCCGCCAGCAGCGCGTCGACGCGCTGGGAGACCGCCGTCCGGGAGATCCCGCTGAGCTCGACCAGCTGCGGACGGGTCGAGGCGGCGCCCTCCCGCAGCAACTGCAGCAGGTGCCCCGGTGAGCCCGGCGCGGTCGTCGGCCACCCGTTGGTGGTGGTCAGCAGTTCTCCCATGGCGGTAGTGATAACCGACCCGACTTCCGTCTGTCAACATCAAAAGCCCGAGGTAGTAGGGACGCAAGTCCCGCAGATCCCACCGAAGCCTTCCGCCAGGACCGCTTCGCGCATCAGCATGGCTCGGAGTGCCTACGGAAACCCGGCGCGCTCATGACCTTTTCGGGCCACCGGCATTGACCTTGCGTCGGTTGTATGGCTTAACTTCGTGTGTCAACCGACAGAAGCAGCCCGTGGCGGTAGTCGGTCCCGGCGTGAGGGAGCGAGCCACGCCGCCACCCCGAGGGAGAGGAACGGGAATGCCGCACCGCACCACCACCCCCGACCGGACGGTGACGCGATGACGAACGCGAACACGGGCGTCCTGCGCCGCGTCTGGCTGAGCCTGGCCGCCGTCGGCCTCGCCGTGGCGATGGCCATGGCCGGCACCACCTCGGCCGAAGCCGCCGCCGAGCGGGCGACGCCGAACAAGCCCGACCACGCCAAGTGCAGCACCGGCCGCAACATCCCGCTGAACCACGTCTCGATCCAGCTGTGGACGTTCAACTCGGCCATCAACCAGCACGGCATCGAGCACGTGCTGACCGAGCTGGCCGACATGGGCTATCGCAACATCGAGCCCTTCAGCTACCACGGACTGTCCGCCCAGGAGTTCAAGGACCTCGCCGACGACCTCGGCCTGCGGATCCGCAGCCGTCACGGCAGCACCAACGAGGCCAACTGGGACAGCCACCTGGCGGACGCCAAACTGTTCAACCAGCGCTGGACCGGCTCGGGCGGCTTCGCCTCGCCGGGCATCAACAGCTACGAGAACGTCCTGGCCACCGCCGAGACCCTCAACCGGCTCGGTGAGCGCTCGGTGAAGAACGGCACCGGCAAGATCTTCGGCCACAACCACGCCGTCGAGTTCGAGACGCAGTACGTGGACGTCGAGGGTGACGGCGAGCTCAAGAGCGCCTGGCAGATCCTGGTCGAGAACACCGACCCGCGTTGGGTGACCTTCCAGCTCGACGTCGGCTGGGCCGACCGCGCGGGCGAGGACAGCGTCGCGCTGCTCGAGGAGTTCGGCGACCGCATCGAGCTCCTGCACGTGAAGGACTTCGTCACGGACGAGGACGGCAACTGGGTCTCGTGGGTCCCCGTCGGTGACGGCGAGATCGACTGGCCGGCCGTCTTCCGCGCCGCCCAGGGCAACGTGAAGCTGTACGTCGTCGAGCAGGACTTCCCCGCCGACGCGTTCGAGACCGCCCAGCGCAGCATCGACTACCTCGACTGCCTGAGCTTCTGATCCATCCCGACGGCCCCGTCCCCGGTCATCCCGGAGGGCGGGGCCGTCCCTGTCCCCGCACCACCGCCGCACCACCATCGAGAAAGGACGCACCGTGACACGCACCGGGGTCTGGCTGGTCGGCGGACGCGGCTCGGTCGCCACCACGGCCATGGTCGGCGCGGCCGCGGTCGCCGCTGGCGCCGCGCGGCCCGAAGGCATGGTCACGGCCTCGGCAGGCTTCGACCAGGCGCGGCTGGCACCCGTCGACGACCTGGTCTTCGGCGGGCAGGACGTCGTCTCCACGCCACTGGTCAAGCGCGCCGAACAGCTCGCGCAGGGTGGCGTGTTCCCGGCCCCGCTGGTCGGTGTCGTCGAGGACCGGCTGTCCGTGCTCGACGAGCGCGTGCGCACCTGCCCCGCCGCGGGCGACACCTCGCCACGCACCGCCGTCGACGCCATGCGCCACGACCTCCACGCCTTCCGCGCCGCCGAGGACGTCGAGCGCCTCGTCGTCGTCAACCTCGCCTCGACCGAGGCACCGGCGGCGTGGGAACAGCCGCCGCTGCGCACCGAGGACCTCGACCGCAGCTTCGACGCCGGTTGGGACGCGGCCACGCCCAGCCTGGTCGCGGCGATCGCCGCCCTGGAGGCCGGCGCCGCGTTCGTCGACTTCACCCCCGGCGCCGCTCTGACGGCGCCGGCCGTACTGGCGCTCGCCGAGGAGCGGGGCCTGCCCGTCGCCGGTCGCGACGGCAAGACCGGCGAGACGCTGCTGAAGTCCGTGCTGGCCCCCATGTTCGCCCACCGCCACCTGCCGGTGCACTCCTGGGCCGGGACCAACCTGCTCGGCGGCGGTGACGGCGCCCGGCTGGCCGACCCGGCCCACGCCTCCAGCAAGCTGGCCAGCAAGGGCCGCACGCTGGAGACCATCCTCGGCCCCGACGTCACCCAGCCCGTCCACATCGACTGCGTGCCGGACCTCGGCGAGTGGAAGACGGCCTGGAACCACGTCCACTTCACCGGCTTCCTGGGCACCGGGATGCAACTGCAGCTGACGTGGCAGGGCTGCGACTCGGCCCTGGCCGCGCCGCTCGTGCTCGACCTCGCCCGCCTGCTCGACCTCGCGCTGCAGCGGGGTGATCGCGGCGCACAGGCCGGGCTCGGCTACTTCTTCAAGGACCCCGTAGGCACCGACGACCACGGGTTCTGGTCGCAGCTGTCCACGCTGGAGCGCTGGGTGGCCGGCGCATGACCGCCCGCCACCCCGCCCCCGCCGACCTCGCCGACCTCGTCCGCCTGCCCGCGGTGCTCAGTGTGCCCGGCGACGTGCTCGCCGGCGCCTCGCTGGCCGTCGACGACCGGCGCCTGCCGGCCCGGGCCGCGGCCCTGGCCAGCGCGTCGTGCCTGCTCTACCTCGGCGGCATGGCGCTCAACGACGTCGCCGACCACCGGATCGACCAGGACGAACGGCCCCACCGGCCGATCCCGTCGGGGCGGGTCCCGCTGGCGACCGCCACCCGTCTCGGCCACGGGCTGATGGCGGCCGGGCTCGGGCTGTCGGCGCTCGCGGGCCGTCGCTCGCTGGCGGTCGCGCTGCCGCTGGCCGGCGCCGTCTACGCCTACGACTTCGCGCTCAAGGACACCGCGGCGGGGCCGGCGGCGATGGCGGCCTGCCGGGTGCTCGACGTGCTGCTGGGCGCCAGCATCGGTCACACGCGGCGGGCGGCCCCCGCTGCCGCGGCCGTGGGACTGCACACCTACGCGCTCACCACGGTGAGCCGCCACGAGACGACCGGCGACCGGCCCGACGTCGTCCGCGGCGCCGCCCTGGCCGGCCTGGCCGCTGCCGCCCTCACCGGCGGGACCGTCCGGCGCCGTGGCCGCAGCGGCGGCCGCCTGCTCGCCGCGGCACCGTTGCTGGCGCACGGGGCCCTGCAGGCCCGCGCCGCCCAGCGGGCGGTGCGGACGCCCACGCCGGCCGCGACTCAGCAGCTCGTCGGCACGAGCGTGCTCGGGTTCGTCCCCTTGCAGAGCGCCGTCTCGATCGCCTGCGGTCGACGCGTCCTGGGTGCGGGACTGTTGTCGTTGTGGCCGGTCGCACACCGCCTCGCCCGGCGCCGGGCCGTGACGTGAGCCGCCTGCGCTTCGCCTACGGCACCAACGGGCTGGCGGACCACCGGCTCGGCGACGCGCTGGCCCTGCTCGCCCACCACGGCTACGACGGCGTCGCGCTCACGCTCGACCACCACCACCTCGACCCGCACGCGCCCGACCTGCGCGCGCGGGTCCGGGCCGTGCGCCGCGACCTCGAACGCCACGGGCTGACGGCGGTCGTGGAGACCGGCGGAAGGTTCGTCCTGGATCCATTCCGCAAGCACGAGCCGACGCTGCTGTCCGACGACGGCCGCGAGCAGCGCCTGGCATTGCTGATGACCGCCGTCGAGGTGGCCGCCGACCTGGGCAGCGAGGTCGTGCACCTGTGGTCGGGTCGGCGCCCCGACGAGGTGTCTCCCGCGGTCGCCTGGGACCGGCTGGTGGCCGGCTGCGCGCAGCTGCTGGCCGCAGCCGAGGACCACGGGATCCGGCTGGCCTTCGAGCCCGAGCCCGGCATGCTCGTCGACCGCCTCGACGCCTGGGAGCGCCTGCGCGACGTGCTGGACCGGCATCCGCGCTTCGGCGTCACGCTCGACCTCGGCCACTGCGTGTGCCTGGAGGACGATCCCGTCGCCACCTGCGTGCGCCGCGCCGGCGACGCGCTGTTCCACGTCCAGGTCGAGGACATGCGCCGCGGAGTCCACGAGCACCTGCCCTTCGGCACGGGTGAGCTGGACCTGCCCGCCGCCCTGGCCGCCCTGCACGACCTCGACTACCGCGGGCTCGTGTCCGTGGAGCTGCCGCGTCACAGCCACACGGCGCACACGCTGGTGCCCACGTCCCTGTCCGCGTTGCACGCCGCCGACCGGGAGGTCGCCCACCGATGACCACCACCTCCGACACGCCCGTACCCGACGCGGCCGCGCTGCTGGCGATGCTCGACCGGCGCCTCGAACCCGACGGCCGCGCCTGGTACGAAGCCGCCGTCGCCGCGGTCCGCGCCGACCCCACGGCCGTCCGTGCCCGCTTCCCCGCCGTCGGCCGTGAGCTGGGCCGCCGCCCGCTGGCCCCCGACGCCGACCCGCAGGACCTGCACATCTGGTGGGTGGAGGACGCCGGGCGCGCGGGCCTGCTGCTCGCGCTCGGGCCGGCCGTCGAGGCAGAGCTGGCCGACCTGTACCGCTTCGGCGACGCGGCCGAGCGGCGCGGGATCCTGCGGGCACTGCCGTACCTCGACCTCGCCGACCACGGTGTCGGGCTGGTCGAGGACGCGCTGCGGACCAACGACCTGCGCCTGATCGCCGCCGCGCTGGGGCCGGCCGCGGACCACCTCGACGACCACGCCTTCGCGCAAGCGGTGCTGAAGGCCGTGTTCGTCGGCCTGCCACTGCACGGCGTGAGCGGCCTCGACAGGCGGGTCACGCCGGACCTGTCGCGGATGCTGGCCGGCTACGTGCACGAGCGGATCGCCGCCGGTCGCGACGTCCCCGCCGAGGTGTGGCCGCTGATCGACCGGCATCCGCCCGCCGACGAGCTCGCGGCCATCACCGCCGAGCTCGACCATCCCGTCGCCGACCGCCGTGACGCCGCCCGCGCCGCCCTGCGCCAGCGGGCCGTCCGTACCTGATCGGAAAACCCAGATGCGCCTGTTCGACCCGCACGTCCACATGACCTCCCGCACGACCGACGACTACGAGGCCATGGCGGCCGCCGGGGTGCGCGCGATCGTCGAGCCCGCGTTCTGGCTCGGCCAGCCGCGCACGAACGTCGGCAGCTTCGTCGACTACTTCGACGGCCTGCTCGGGTGGGAGCCGTTCCGGGCCTCGCAGTTCGGCATCCGCCACTTCTGCACGATCGCGCTCAACCCGAAGGAGGCCAACGATCCCGGGCTGCGGCGCGACGTCCTGGAGCTCCTGCCGCGCTACCTCGCCAAGGACGGGGTCGTCGCGGTCGGCGAGGTGGGCTACGACAGCGCGACGCCCGAGGAGGACGAGGCGTTCGCGGCACAGCTCGAACTCGCCAAGGCCCACCGGCTGCCCGTGCTGGTCCACACCCCGCATCGCGACAAGCTCGCCGGCACCCGCCGCACGCTGGACGTCGTGCGCGAGGCGGGGATCGATCCGGCGGACGTCATCGTCGACCACAACAACGAGCTGACCGTCGACGTCGTCCGTGAGCACGGTTGCTGGGCGGCGTTCTCCATCTATCCCGACACCAAGATGGACGAGGTGCGGATGGTGCGCCTGCTCCAGCAGCACGGCACCGAGCGCATGCTCGTCAACTCCGCCGCCGACTGGGGCCGCAGCGACGCGCTGAAGGTCGCCAAGACGGCGCGGGCCATGCTCGACGCCGGCTTCGACGAGGACACCGTCGACCAGGTGGTGTGGCGCAACCCGGTCGAGGTCTTCGGACGCAGCGGGCGGCTCGACCTCGACACCCCGGCCGACGGCTTCGACGCGACGGCGACCTTCGCGGGCAACTCGGTGCTGCGGGGCGAACGGCCCGCCTGATGCGCCTGCGACACGCGGACGGCAGCACGCTCCACCTGGCCTACTGCAGCAACGTCCACGCCGAGGAGACCCCGGACGCGATCGCCCGCCGCCTGGCGACGATCGCCGGCCGCATCCGTGCGCGGACGGACATGGCGCGCATCGGCGTCGGGCTGTGGCTCCCGGCGGCCGCCGCCCACCACCTGCGCCGCGACGGCGACGCCCGTGCCCGGTTCCGCGACGACCTCGAACAGGCGGGCGTCGAGGTGGTGACCTGCAACGCGTTCCCGTACGCGGCCTTCCACGCCCCGGTGGTCAAGCGCGATGTCTACCGGCCGGACTGGGCCGATCCCCGGCGCGCTGCGTTCACCGTCGACGTCGCCCACGTCCTGGCCGACCTGCTGCCCGACGACGTCGCGCAGGGCTCGATCTCCACGCTGCCGCTGGGCTGGCGGGCGTGGCTGGACGCCGACGGCCGGCGGGCGGCCGCCGAGGCACTCACCGACCTGGGTCGCGCGCTGCAGGACCTGGCCGAGCAGCGCGGGCGCACCGTCCGCGTCGGCCTGGAGCCGGAGCCCGGCTGCACCCTGGCGACCGCGGCAGCCGTCACCGAGTGGGTGGCGGACCTGAGCCAGCCGATGATCGGGGTCGCGCTGGACGCCTGCCACCTCGCGGTGGAGTTCGAGGACCCCGCGAAGACGGTGCGCCGGCTCGCGCAGGCCGCCACGCCGGTGGTCAAGCTGCAGGTCGCCAGCGCGATGCGCTCGGCCGACGGGCGCCTCGACGACCACCGCGAGCGTCTCGGGCCCTACGTCGAACCCCGCTTCCTGCACCAGACCCGGGCCGCCCCCGCCCCCGACGACGGCCGCGTGCCGGGGACCGACGACCTGCCCGAGGCGCTGGCCGGCGGCCTGCCGGACGGGCGCGAGTGGCGCTCGCACGTCCATGCCCCGGTGCACCGTGCCGAGGGCACGACCCAGGACGTGCTGATCGCGCTGCTGGACGAGGTCGTCGGCGGGCCGGCGCCGGTCACCACGCACCTCGAGGTGGAGACCTACACCTGGACCGTGCTGCCGCCCGCCGAGCGGCCGGTCACGGACCACGACCTCGCCGACGCCCTCGCGAGGGAACTGACCTGGACGCGCGACGCCCTGCTCGCGCGCGGATGCACGGAGATCACGCCATGACCACCCCCGTCGTCGTCCTCGACGTGGTCGGCCTGACGCCGGCGCTGCTGCGGTCCATGCCGCGGCTGCAGGCGCTGGCCGCCGAGGGGTTCGCCGCCCCGCTGGACACGGTGCTGCCGGCCGTGACCTGCACGGTCCAGTCCACGCTGCTGACCGGCCGGCTGCCCCGCGACCACGGCGCCGTCGCCAACGGCTGGTACTTCCGCGACCTCGGCGAGATCCTGTTCTGGCGCCAGCACAACGCGCTCGTCCAGGGCGACAAGGTGTGGGAGCAGGCCCGCCGTGCCCGCCCCGACCACCGCACGGCCAACCTGTGCTGGTGGTATGCGATGGGCGCGAGCACCGACCTGACCCTCACCCCCCGGCCCGTCTACCACGCCGACGGGCGCAAGTCCCCGGACTGCTACACCTCGCCGCCGGAGCTGCGCGAGCGACTGCAGGCGAAGCTCGGTCCCTTCCCGCTGTTCCACTACTGGGGCCCGACCGCCGACCTCACCTCCTCGCGCTGGATCGCGGACGCCGCCCGACACGTGCTGCGCGATGACCCGGTCGACCTGCTGTTGGTCTACCTGCCGCACCTCGACTACGACCTGCAGCGCTACGGCCCCGACGACCCGCGCGTGGTCACGGCCGCCCGCGAGATCGACGGTGTCGCCGGCGCCCTCGCCGACGAGGCGCGGTCGGCCGGAGCGGCGGTCGTCGTGCTGTCGGAGTACGGGATCACCGCGGCCGACCGCCCCGTCGACGTCAACCAGCACCTGCGTCGGGCGGGGCTCCTGGACGTGTACACGCAGGATGGGATGGAGTACCTCGACCCGTGGACGTCGTCGGCCTTCGCGGTCGCCGACCACCAGGTCGCCCACGTCTACGTGCCGCACGCGGACCTCGTCCCGAAGGTCGCCGACCTGCTGCGCGGCCTCGATGGCGTCGAGGAGGTGCTCGACGAGGACGGCAAGCGGCGGGCCGGACTCGACCACCCCCGGTCGGGCGAGCTGGTCCTCGTCGCCGAGCCCGGCGCCTGGTTCACCTACCGGTACTGGCTGGACGAGGCCCGGGCACCGGACTTCGCCCGCACCGTGGAGATCCACCGCAAGCCCGGCTACGACCCCGCGGAACTGTTCTTCGACCCGGCCGACCGGTTCGCGAAGGCACGCGCCGGGCTGACGCTGGCGCGGCGCAAGCTGGGCTTCCGTGGCGTCCTGGACGTCGTCCCGCTCGACCCGTCGCACGTCCGCGGCTCGCACGGCCGACTGCCGGACAGCGACGACGAGGGGCCGATGCTGCTGTGCAGTGACCCGCGCTTCGGCCGGGACCGGTTCGCCGCCACCGACGTCGCGTCGTTGCTGCTGGCCCTGTCCGGGCTGGAGGCGCCGGTCGGCTGACGTCACGCCGGTCGGGCTGGTCGGCGGCCGGCCACGTCGGTCAGCGGTCGCGGTCGACCACCAGGCGCAGCAGGTCGAGCAGCGGCTCCCGGGCCGCCGGCGGCAGGTCCTCGACGGCACGCCGCGCGCGGTCGGTGCAGCGCTCGATCTGCGCGTGGACCTCGGCCAGGGCCCCGCTCGTGACGACGAGGTCCCGTACCGCCGTCAGGGCGGCCTCGCCGGCCTCCGGCGTCGCCAACAGCTGCTGCAGCCGTCGACGTGCGTCGTCTCGCGCCCGTGCCCGCGCGAGCACGAAGAGCGCGGTCGGGCGCCCCTGGCGCAGGTCCTCCAGCACACCCTTGCCGGTCCGGCCGGGACCACCGAACAGCCCGAGGACGTCGTCACGGAGCTGGAACGCCAGCCCGGCCGCGTCCCCGAAGCGGGCGAGTACCCCGCACCACGGGCCGTCGTCGGCGACGACGGCCGCGCCCAGTTGCAGCGGCCGGGTCACGGTGTAGCGGCCGGACTTCAGCACCGCGATCCGCAGCGCCTCCTCGGGCCGGTCGACGACCCCGCCGGAACCACGAACCTCGAGGTACTGCCCCGCGATCACCTCGGCGCGCAGGCGCCGCATCGCGCGCAACAGCGCGAGGCGGCGGGCGGGCGGCAGGTCGACGTCCTCGAGCAGGTCGTCGGCCCACGTCATGGCGAGGTCACCGACCAGGATGGCGCCACTCGCGCCGAACCACGCCGCGTCGTCGCGGACGTGGGCGTGCTCGCCCCGCGACGCGGCCAGCGACGCGTGCACCGACGGCACGCCGCGGCGGCGCGGCGAGCCGTCCATGACGTCGTCGTGCACCAGCGCGAACAGGTGCGTGAGTTCCACGGCGGCCCCGACCGTCGCGACCGCATCCTCGGGCACCCCCTCGCCCGATGACGCCGCTGCGGCGTGGGCACCGGCCGCGACGAAAGCGGGCCGCAGGTGCTTGCCGCCGGCCCCCGCCAACCGCTGGAGCTCGGTGCCGAGCCGGGCGGCGGCCGCGTCCAGCTCGGTCAGTTCGCGGGTGCGCTCGGCCAGGAACGCCTGGAGGCGGCGCGACGCCGCGAGGCTCACCGCGGGCGCCGCCGTCCCGAGCACCGTTCCCCCCTTCTGCCGAACTTATGGCCGAAGTTTGCCGACTTCCGTCGAAGCTAGCCGGTCGCGGGTGCGCAGGGAAGGGTGAACCGCAGAACCACCCGCCGTTCCCGGCCGACCGCCGGACCGGGTCGCTTACAGTGCCGCTCCGCGTGCGGCAGCGCGCGTCGTCCACCATGAGAAGGCGAGGCATGACGGCAAGCGGCAGGCGCAGCGGACGACGCGGTGGCAGCTCCCCCGGCGAGTTGCTGCGGCTGATCATGGACGGGCGCGCGACCACACGCACCGCGCTCGCCGAGGTCACCGGCCTGGCCCGCTCGACGATCGCCCAACGCCTGGAACCGCTGGTCAGCAGTGGCCTCGTGCAGGAGACGGAGACCGGCGTGTCGACCGGCGGTCGGCCGCCGATGGTGCTGACCTTCAACCGCGCCGCCGGCGTCATCCTCGTCGCGGACATCGGCGCCACGCTGGTCCGGGTGGCGCTCACCGACCTGGCCGGCACGGTCCTGGCACGCACGTCACAGGAGCTGGCCGTCGCCGCCGGACCGGAGATCGTGCTGGGCGAGGTGCAGGCGCGCTTCGACGAACTGCTCGCCCAGGTGGGCCGCGCCGACACGGACGTGCGCGGCATCGGCATCGGCGTGCCCGGGCCGGTGGAGTTCGCGCGTGGCGTCGCGGTCAGCCCGCCGATCATGCCCGGCTGGAACGACTACCCGATCCCCGTACCGTTCGCGGCGCGCTTCCATGCGCCGGTGCTGGTCGACAACGACGTGAACATCATGGCGTTGGGCGAATACGAACGCTGCTGGCGCGACAAGGTCAACGACCTGCTGTTCGTGAAGATCGGCACGGGGATCGGGGCCGGCCTGATCGTCGACGGACGGATCCGCCGCGGCGCCCAGGGGGCGGCCGGCGACATCGGCCACATCCGCGTCGTGGGCGCCGACCACGTCGTGTGCCCGTGCTCGAACGTGGGCTGCCTGGAGGCGGTGGCGGGCGGCGGCGCGCTGGCACGCCAGTTGCGCGAACACGGCAAGCAGGCGGCCGGTCCCGCCGAGGTCGTCGACCTGGTGCGACAGGGCGACCCGGACGCCGTCGGCCTGGTGCGCGGTGCGGGGCGACAGCTGGGCATCGTGCTGGCCGGGCTGGTGAACCTGCTCAACCCGGCGGTCATCGTGGTCGGCGGGCGCCTCGCCAACGTCGACCAGCAGCTGCTGGCCGGCGTCCGCGAGTCGATCTACTCGCGCTCGCTGCCGCTGGCGACCCGCAACCTGCAGATCGTGCGCAGCCAACTGGGCGAGAACGCCGGCATCGCGGGCGCCGCCGCGCTGGTGCTCGAGCACCTGCTGACGCCCGACGCGGTCGACGCCCGCCTGGCCAGCGGGGGCCTCGCCGGCGTGACCGGCGCATCGGCCGCCACCGGCTGACGGCGACCCGCGCGCCGGGTCGCGCGCGTCGATCCGAGGGCTGCGAGCGGCTGCGCGTGCCCCCCGGTCCGCGCGCGGCCGACCCCGCCGCGCCGCGCACCGCCGAGGAAGATCCCGGGTGCCGCCCGCGACGCCGTCGGCGGCATCGAAGTCGGCCCCGCGGCGGACCGCCGGCCGACTTCCATGTGCGTCCTCGCCACTTCTTCGCGCGATCACGAACGAAGCTGGGCATCTTTTGTTTGCTCTGCGACGGAAGACCACCTAGCGTCTGGTCACAACGGGGGATCCGTTGCCGTCCGGGGGTGGCCCGGACGGGTGATGTGTGATCAGGGAGAGGAGCGCGCATGTCCGCGACCAGACATCGATGGTCCGTGGTACTCAGCATGTTCGTCGTCAGCGTGCTGGCGCTGGCGACGTTGCCGACCCAGCCGGCCAGCGGCCAGGAGGGCCCGGACCCGGAGGACTGGGACAACTTCGCCAAGGTGACGCTGACCCGCGAGGTCGGCGAGCCGATGTCCATGGCGGTCCTGCCCGACGGGCGGGTCCTGCACACCAACCGCCAGGGGCAGTTCCGTCTGTACGACCCGCTGACCGCGTCGACGCGGATCATCACCAGCCTGCCGACCTACTCGTTCTCCGAGGACGGCATGCAGGGGATCGCCATCGACCCGGACTTCGAGGACAACGGGTGGGTGTACGTCTACTACTCGCCGGTGATCGAGGGCTTCCCGGAGGGGGCCGCCCCCGACGAGGTCGAGCCCGGCAGTGACACCAGCGTTTTCGACGACTACGTCGGCAAGAACCACCTGTCGCGGTTCCAGTTCGTCGACGACCCCGTCAACCCCTACATCGACCTCGACTCCGAGCAGGTGATCCTCGAGGTGCCGATCAACCGCGGCATCTGCTGCCACAACGGCGGTGACATCGGGTTCGACCACGAGGGCAACCTGCTGCTGTCCACCGGTGACGACACCAACCCGTTCCAGTCGAACAACTACGCCCCGATCGACGAGCGCGACTACCGCAACCCGGCCTTCGACGCCCAGCGGACCTCCGCCAACACCGCCGACCTGCGCGGCAAACTGCTGCGCATCACGGTGCAGGAGGACGGCTCCTACACCGTGCCGGAGGGCAACCTCTTCAACAGCGGTGCGTACGACCACCTGTTCCCCGACGAGGTGTACGACCCGGAGCTCGCGCTGCCCGAGATCTACGCGATGGGCTTCCGCAACCCGTTCCGGTTCTCGGTCGACCCGGTCACGGGCGTGGTGTACCTCGGCGACTACGGGCCGGACGCGAGTCAGCCCAACCCCGACCGCGGACCCCGCGCGACCGTCACGTGGCACGTCATCGACTCGCCGCGCAACGTCGGCTGGCCCTACTGCATCGGCGACAACTTCCCGTACATCGACTACGACTTCGAGACGGGTGAGTCCTTCGAGGCCTTCGACTGCGAGGGCGGGCCGGTCAACGACTCGCCGCGCAACACCGGCCTCGAGCAGCTGCCGCCGGTCACCCCGGCCGACGTCTGGTACCACAACAGCACGGTCACCGAGGCCTTCCCGGAGCTGGAGAGCGGCGGCGGCGGCCCGATGGGCGGTCCGGTCTACCGCTACGACGCGGACCTCGACTCCCCGTACGCGTTCCCCGAGTACTACGACGGCGTGCCGTTCTTCTACGAGTGGACCCGCAACTTCATCAAGCAGTTCCGCCTCGACGAGGACGGGCAGCTCGACGAGATCCGCGACTTCCTGACCCGCGGCGACGTCCGCGCACCGATGGACATGGAGTTCGGCCCCGACGGCTCGCTCTACATCCTGGAGTACGGCGGCGGCTTCTTCGTGGAGCACCCCAACGCCCAGCTCTCGCAGGTGATCTGGGTCCCCGACGGCCGCCCGCCGGTCGCACGGGCCAGCGCGCAGCCGACCTCGGGTCAGCAGCCGCTCGAGGTGACCTTCACGAGCCAGGGCAGCCACCACCCCGAGGAGGGTGCCTCGATCGTCGACTTCGCGTGGGAGTTCGGTGACGGCGCCACGTCCGACGACCCGAACCCGACGCACACCTACGAGGAGCCGGGTCGCTACACCGCCACGCTCCTGGTGACCGACGAGGAAGGCCGCACCGGCCGCGCCGGCGTCACCGTGGTCGTGGGCAACACCGCGCCCGAGGTGGACGTCCGTTGGCCGGCCGACGGCGGGTTCTTCGACTGGGGTGACGAGATCGACTACCGCGTCGTCGTGACCGACCGCGAGGACGGGGACATCGACTGTGACCGCGTGAGCATCAGCAGCGCACTCGGTCACGACCAGCACGCCCACCCGATGGCCGTCTTCCGCGGCTGCGAAGGTTCCTTCACCACGCCGCTGGACAGCGGTCACGGTGCGGACATGAACCTGTGGTGGCTGCTGTCGGCCCGCTACACCGACCTCGGTGCGGGCGACCTGCCGGCGCTGACCGGTGAGGACCAGGCGACGCTGAACCCGATGCGTCGGCAGGCCCAGCACTTCACCGACAGCTCGGGGGTCTCGACCCAGAACGCCCAGGACCCGGCCGAGGGCGGTGGCCAGCGTGTCGCCTCCATCGACCACGGGGACTGGATCGCGTTCGACCCGGTCAACTTCGTGAACATCGACGCCATCGACTTCCGCGTCGCCGCGGCGGGTCCCGGTGGCACGATCGAGGTGCGCAAGGACGCGCCGGACGGTGAGCTGCTGGCCTCCGCCGAGGTCGAGACCACCGGTGCGGACGACACGTGGACCAACGTCACGGTCGATGTCACCGACCCGGGCCGCACGTTCGAGCTGTTCCTCGTCTTCACCAACGAGGACGCCGGCGCGGACGAGCACCTGTTCGTCCTGAACTACTTCGAGGCGCAGGGCGAGGGCGTCGCCGGTGACCCGCCGGCACCGGTCTGCGAGGGCACCATCACGGTCGACGGGCACCCGACCGGCGTCCAGGACCGTGCCGCCGACGACGACTACTGCGCCGGTGAACTGATCGACGACGGCCGGACCTGGCCCAACCACGGGGCCCTGGTCTCGCACGTCGCCGAGGTCACCGACCAGCTCGTCGAAGACGGGGTCCTGACCCGTGCCGAGCGGCAGGCGATCGTGCGGACCGCGGCGCAGTCGAACCGCAACCGCTGATCCGATCCCGACACGACGCCCACCCGGTCCAGGCGGCCGGGTGGGCGTCACCCGTTCCAGGGAGAATCCGAGGTTGTCAGCGCCCTGGCAGCCTTGCCAGCGGGCTTACCACTCCGGCGACCCGAAGAGGACCTCGCGGCCGAGGTAGGGCTGCAGCGGCTCGGGAACCGCGACGCTGCCGTCCTCGCGCTGGTGGGTCTCCACCAGCGCGATGATGGCGCGCTGCACGGCCAGGGCGGTGCCGTTGAGGGTGTGGACCAGCAGGTTGTCGCCCTCACGCCGGCGGATGCGGGCCTTGAGCCGGCGCGCCTGGTAGTCGGTCGTGTTGGAGCACGACGTGACCTCGCGGTAGGCAGCCTGCCCGGGCAGCCAGGCCTCGATGTCGAACTTGCGGGCCGCGGACGCGCCGAGGTCGCCGACCGGGATGTCCACCACCTGGGCGTGGACGCCGAGGCCGGTGAAGATCTCCTCCTCGATGCCGAGGATGCGCTCGTGCTCGGCGTCGGCGAGGTCGGGGTGCACGAACGAGAACAGCTCGACCTTCTCGAACTGGTGCACCCGCAGGATCCCGCGCGTGTCCTTGCCGTGCGTACCGGCCTCGCGCCGGAAGCAGGGTGAGTAGCCGACGTAGCGGATCGGCAGCTGCTGCTCGTCGAGCAGTTCGTCCATGTGCAACGCGGCGAGCGGCACCTCCGAGGTGCCGACGAGGTAGTAGTCGTCGTCGCGGGTGAGGAAGATCTGCTGCTCGTCCGTGGGCAGGAAGCCCGTGCCGTACATCGCCTCCTCGCGGACGAGCACCGGCGGGATCACGGGCGTGTGCCCGTGACGCATCGCCACGTCGATCGCGTAGCGCACCAGCGCGAACTCCAACAGCGCCCCCTCGCCCTTCAGGTAGGCGAACCGGGCTCCGGAGACCTTGGCCGCCCGTGCGAGGTCGAGCGCGTCGGCCGCCTCGAGCAGCTCGACGTGGTCGCGGACCGGGAAGTCGAAGCCCGGCTCGTCGCCGAAGGTGCGCAGCACCACGCCGTCGCCCTCCTGCCCGTCCGGCGCGTCGGGGTGTGGCAGGTTGGGCACCGCGGCGAAGCGGTGGGCGTGCTCGCGCTCGACCTCGGCCAGCTGCTTCTCCAGGTCGGCGACCTCGGTCTTGAGCTCGGCCGCCGCCGCGATCAGCGCGGGCCGGTCGTCGGGCGCGGCCCGGCCGATCGACCTGGACGCGTTGCGCTGGTCGGCGCGGGCGCGGTCGACCTCGGCGATCAGCGAGCGGCGACGTTCGTCGAGCTCACGCAGGGCGAGGAGCTCGTCGCGGTCGTAGCCGCGGCGGGCGAGGGCGGTGGCGAGCGACTCGAAGTCGTCGCGGAGCAGGCGCAGATCGATCATGCGCGCGAGGCTAACGCCTCGTCGGCCCGCACCCGAGCCGACGGCCCACCCGAGCCGACGGCCCACCCGAGCCGACGGCCCGCCCGACCCGACGGCCGGCGACGCGCCCGTCGGGGTCAGCGCTCGGCGGGGGGCTCGCGCTGGATGCGCTCGCGCCACCGCGCGAGCCAGGCCGCCGACTCGCGGTAGGCGGCGTCGTCGGCGGCGATGCGGTCGGCCTCGGCGGTGCGGCGGGCGCCGGAGCGGCGGTACGAGCCCAGCACCTTCACGTCGCGGTGGGTGCGTTTGACGGCCGCCAGCGCGTCGCCGACCCGCTCGTCGGCGAGGTGGCCCTCGACGTCGAGGAAGAAGCAGTACTCACCGAGCTCGTGCTTGGTCGGCCGCGACTCGATCTTGGTGAGATTCAGCTCGCGTTCGGCGAAGATCTCCAGTAGTTGCAGCAGCGCGCCGGGACGGTTCTCCTCGATGAACACGACCAACGAGGTCTTGTCCCAACCGGTCGGCGCCGGCAGTCGCGTGCCGACGACCACGAACCGGGTGGAGTTGCCGCTGCGGTCGGCGATGTCGCGGGCGAGCACGGGCAGGCCGTACCGCTCCGCGGCGAGCGGGTTCACGATCGCCAGGCGCGGACCGCCCGCCTCGGCGACGTGCGCCGCCGCCCGCGCCGTCGAGGCGGCCACCAGCCGCTCGGCCTGCCCGACGTGCTTCGACAGCCACCGCCGACAGGCCGACAGCGCCACCGGATGGGAGTGCACCTCGGTCACCGCCGACAACTCGAGATCGGCGTCCACGGCCGCGGCGACCAGCGCCACGGGCAGCTCGAGTTCGCCTTCCAGCAGCAGGTCGGTGTCGAACGCGAGCGCGTCGAGGGTGGCCGTCACCGAGCCCTCGAGGGTGTTCTCGATCGGCACCACCCCACGGGCGGCGTCCCCCGACTCCACGGCACGCAGCACCTCGATCACGTCCCCGCACGGCACCAGCCGCGCGGGGTCGCCGTCACCGGCGACCAGCCGGGCGGCCGTCTCCGTGAAGGTGCCCTCGGGGCCCAGGAAGGCGATGCGGTCGCTCACGACGACGCCTTTCGATGTTTCAGGAGACACGACGGCGGCGCCGGGTACGGCCCGGCGGCACGACCGCGGGGCCACGACCCTCCAGGGCCGCGTCGACGGCGGCCTGTTCCTCGGTCGACAGGTGCTGCTCGCTGCTGCCGTCGGCGAGGGGCTTCGCGTAGCAGCGGGTCTCCGTGCGACCGTTGATCGCGGAGACCACCACGCCGCTGCCGCGCTCGTCGAGCAGCGCGGCAGAGAACGACAGCGCGCCGCCCATGTCGTCGAAGGCGTCGTAGCGCACGACGCCGACCTTGGAGACGGCGCCCCGCAGCAGTTCGCGCAGGTGCTCGGTGTTCGCGTGGATGGTTCCGACGTCGCGGCGCACGCCCTGCACCTCGGCGTCGATCCGGCCGAGGGCGCCGACCACGTCCTGGTCCGAGCCGCTGGCGCACGCGCGCCGCTGCTCGCGGCGAAGGGCGCGCACGCGCACGGCGAGCACCACCACGACGACGCCCAGCAGGACGCTCAGACCCGCGCTCGCCAACACGAGCCACGTCAGCAGTTGCGGATCCAGCTCGATCATCGACCCCTCGACGGGCGGTCTCGGAACACGGCGAAGCGGTCGACTCGGCGACCGGCGCGCGAAAGGGTAGCGGCGCGTGACGCCGGCCCCCGTCGGTTCCGCACGGCGGCCATCGGGCCCGCGAGGGGGTCGAACCGGGCGTTTCGTCCGCGGCCATGGCCGAACGACGGTCGGCCCGCGCGCGCAGGCGGAGCCCGCACACCGCCGCGGGGCGAGTCGCGACTTAGACTCCGCCGACCATATACCGGGACTGCATGGGAGGGAGCAGGTGTCTGCCCGCCTGCGAGCCGTCGTGCTCGCGTGGAGCGCGCTGGCCGCCATCGCTTTGATGGCCGGACCAGCGTTCGCTCAGGCCACCGCACCGAAGGACGCCGCCCTCGCGCAGGGCGACACGATGGTTCTCGCACAGGGAGGCGAGACCATCCGTGGCACGTTGCGCGACGGTGAGGGCGAACCGGTGCCCGACGTGGCGATCAGCGTCGCCACCGCCGACGGCGCCGAGGTCGGTGAGACCACGACCGACGGGGAGGGCAGCTGGGAGGTGGAACTGCCCGAGCCCGGCGACTACGTCGTCACGCTCGACGAGGCCACGCTCCCCGACGGCGTCGACCTGCGGGACGCGGATCGCAACCCGCTCGAGGTGAGCGTGCGGTCCGGCCAGAACCGCACGCTGATCTTCGCCCTTGGCGAGGGCGCCGCGACCGGACGGTTCACCGCCGCACTGCTCACCCAGACCGTCTCCGGACTGCGTTTCGGCCTCATCATCGCCATCACGGCGATCGGCCTGTCGCTGATCTTCGGCACGACCGGGCTGGTGAACTTCGCCCACGGTGAACTGGTGGCGCTCGGCGCCGTCATCGCCTGGTTCCTGAACGCGCCCAGCACGGCGGGCGGTGTCGGCCTCACGCTGATCGTGGCCGGCATCATCGCCACGGCGCTGTCCGCGGGGGCCGGTGGTGCGATCGAGCTCGGCCTGTGGCGGCCGCTGCGCCGGCGCCGGACCGGCCTGATCCAGATGCTGGTCATCTCGATCGGTCTGGCCCTGCTGCTGCGCAACGCCCTGCAGGTGTGGTTCGGCGGCTCCAGCCGCCCCTACTACGACTACACCATCCAGCAGGCCTGGACGCTGGGCCCGATCCGCCTCACGCCGCGCGACCTCACGGTCATGCTGCTGGCGACGCTCGCCCTGGTCGGGGTCGCCACGATGCTGCAGCGCACCCGCATCGGCAAGGCCATGCGTGCCGTCTCCGACAACCGCGATCTCGCGGAGTCGTCCGGCATCGACGTGCAGAAGGTGATCCTGATCATCTGGGTCATCGGCGGCGGACTGGCCGGGTTCGGCGGCGTGCTGTACGGCGTCGTGGAGAACGTCAGCTACCTGATGGGCTTCCGCCTGCTGCTGCTGATGTTCGCCGGCGTGATCCTCGGCGGCCTCGGAACCGCATACGGCGCGATGTTCGGGTCGATCGTGGTCGGGTTGATCACCGAACTGTCGACCCTGTGGTTCTCCACGGAGCTCAAGTACGTCTGGGCCCTCGGGGTGCTCATCCTGATCCTGCTGGTCAGGCCGCAGGGCTTGCTCGGCCGAGCAGAGAGGATCGGCTGATGGATGTCGACCTGATCCGCGTGATCCTCGACGGCCTGCGGACCGCCATCGGTCCGGTGGCGGCGGTCTACGCCCTGGCCGCGATCGGCCTCAACGTCCACTACGGCTATACGGGCCTGCTGAACTTCGGGCAGGTCGGTTTCATGCTCGTCGGCGCCTACGGCATGGGCATCGCCGTGTCCATCCACGCCATGCCGCTGTCGCTGGGCATCGCGCTGGGCATGCTCGCCGCCGTCGTGCTCGCGCTGCTGCTCGGCTTCCCCACGCTGCGGCTACGTGCCGACTACCTCGCCATCTGCACCATCGCGGCGGCCGAGATCCTGCGGTTCGTCTTCCGCTCCAGCCCGATGGCGGAGACCACCGGCGGCGCGTTCGGCATCCCGAGCCAGTTCGGCGGGTCCGGGTTCACCGGCTCGTTCGTCCGCGCCAACCCGATCCCCGAGGGCAGCTACGGCATCGGCCCGCTCGGGTTCTCGCACACCCGCCTGTGGGTGATGCTGGTCGCCTGGGGCGTGGTCGCGCTGGCCGCCCTGATGGTGTGGGCGCTGATGCGCTCGCCGTGGGGCCGGGTGATCAAGTCGATCCGCGAGGACGAGGACGCCGCCCGCTCGCTGGGCAAGAACGTCTTCGCCTACAAGATGCAGAGCCTGGTGCTCGGCGGCGTGTTCGGCGGTCTGGCCGGCATCCTGCTGGTCCTCAACCAGGGCGCGATGACCCCCGACCAGTTCCTGCCGCAGATCACCTTCTTCGCCTACACCGTGCTGCTGCTCGGTGGCGCGGCCACGGTGCTGGGACCGATCCTCGGCAGCGTGCTGTTCTGGTTCGTGCTGCAGAGCATGGACAGCCTGCTGCGCCAGACCGGGTTCGGCAACGCCGCGATCGGCGCCGTGCGGCTCGCACTCGTCGGCCTCGTCCTGATCCTGCTGATGGCCTTCCGCCCGCAGGGGATCATGGGCAACAAGCAGGAGATGATGCTCGATGCGTGAGACCGCCGCCTCGCGGGCGCTCGCCGAGGTCGAACCTCGTCCCGGCGTCCCCAAGCCCGACCCGATCCTGGTCGCCGACGGGGTCGTGCGCGCCTTCGGCGGTCTGCGCGCCGTCGACGTCGAGCACCTGGAACTGCAACGCGGCGCCATCACCTCGCTGATCGGCCCCAACGGTGCCGGCAAGACCACCTTCTTCAACCTCATGACCGGCTTCGACCGGCCGAACGAGGGCAGCTGGAGCTTCGACGGGCACGACCTGTCGAAGGTGCCGGCCCACAAGGTGGCCAACTACGGCATGGTCCGGACCTTCCAGCTCACCAAGGCCCTGACGCGCCTGACGGTGCTGGAGAACATGAAGCTCGGCGCGACCAGCCAGAAGGGCGAGCGCTTCCTGACGTCGCTGTGGCCAGGGGCCTGGCGCTCGCAGGAGCGCGACATCGAGCAGCGCGCCGACGAGCTTCTGGTGCGTTTCCGCATGGACCACATGCGCGAGCAGCTGGCCGGCACCCTCTCCGGCGGGCAGCGCAAGCTCCTGGAGATGGCCCGCTCGCTGATGGTCCAGCCCTCGATGGTCATGCTCGACGAGCCGATGGCCGGCGTGAACCCGGCGCTGACCCAGTCGCTGCTCGAGCACGTGAAGGACCTGCCCAACCACGGCATGACCGTCCTGTTCGTCGAGCACGACATGGACGTCGTCATGGACATCAGCGACTGGGTGGTCGTGATGGCGCAGGGCAGGATCATCGCCGAGGGTCCGCCCGAGGCGGTCTCCAAGGATCCGGCCGTGATCGACGCCTACCTCGGCGCCGACCACGGTGACGAGAGCCGCTTCACGCCGATCCCGTTCGCCGGCGCCCCCGCGCTGGACGCCGCCGGGCCCGCGATCGCGGAGGCCCCACCGGACGAGCACGAGGGCGAGGAGGAACTCGCCCACGGCGACCACGACGGCGTCCCGTCCGCGGGCAGCCACGACGCGGAGGAGCAGGCGTGAACGAGCCCCTGCTGATCGCCGAGGACGTCACGGCCGGCTACCTGCCCGGCATCGACATCCTGACCGGCTGCAACCTGACCCTCGCCGAGGGCGAGTTCGTCGGCATCATCGGCCCCAACGGTGCCGGCAAGTCCACCCTGCTGAAGTCGCTGTTCGGCCTGGTGGACGTCCGCGCCGGCGGTGTCCGCCTGCGCGGGCAGGACATCACCAACGCGCCCGCCAACAAGCTGGTGGCCCAGGGCGTCGGCTACGTCCCGCAGACCCGCAACGTGTTCCCCAGCCTCACCATCGAGGAGAACCTCGAGATGGGGCTGTACCTGAAGCCGAAGGAGTTCCGCGACCGGTTCGCCTACGTCGCCGACCTCTTCCCGCTGCTCGGCGACCGGCGCAAGCAGCGGGCCGGTGGGCTCTCCGGCGGTGAGCGGCAGATGGTCGCCATGGGCCGCGCGCTGATGATGCAGCCGTCCGTGCTGCTCCTCGACGAGCCCTCGGCCGGCCTGTCCCCGGCCCTGCAGGACGAGGCGTTCCTGCGGGCCCGCGAGATCAACGCCACGGGCGTGTCGATCGTCATGGTGGAGCAGAACGCCCGCCGGTGCCTGCAGATCTGCCACCGCGGCTACGTGCTCGACCAGGGCCGCAACGCCTACACGGGCACCGGACACCAGCTGCTCAGCGACCCCAAGGTCATCGAGCTGTACCTCGGCACCCTCGCCCAGCAGCAGGTGGACTGAGTCGCGCACCGCGTGTGCGCGAGCGCACGCGACCCCGGGATACCACGAACCCCCCGCCGTCGGACGGCCCCCGACGCGCGGGGGTTTCGCGTCTCCCGGAGGATGATCAGCCCTGTTCGGAGGCCCGGCCGGGTGGGTTTGGTCGTGTTCGCACCGTGCGGCGATGGTCGTCCAGATGCATTGCGCGGCACGAAGCGCGGACACCTGCCCGAACCGGACCGTGAGGAAACACCCATGAAGCTACGCGTCTTGGCTGCCTCGACGGCGGCCCTGCTGTTGCTCGCCCCGACCGCCGCCTTCGCCCAGGACGACACCGCCGAGGTCGTCGCCGTGCACGGCATCCCGCAGAGCGTCTTCGACACGCTCGGCGCCGACTCCACCGCCGTCGACGTCTACGTCGCCGGCAGCTACGACGACCCGCTGCTCACCTTCGAGTTCGGCGACGTGGAGACCCTCGACGTCCCGCCGGGCGCCTACGACCTCGAGGTGTTCCCCGCCGGTGGCGACACCAGCGGCGACCCCGTCATCTCGCTCAGCACGCCCGAGCTGGCAGCCGGCGCCAGCGCCTCCGTGGTCGCACAGCTGAACGAGGCCGGCGACACCCCGTCGCTCGAGGCCTACATCAACGAGAACGACGCCACGGGCATCCAGGTGTTCCACACCGCCGCCTTCGGCCCCGTCGACGTCATCGCCGGTGGCGAGCCCGTCCTGGAGGGCGTCACCAACGGTGACACCGCCCGCGTCGACGTACCGGGCGGCACCAGCGTCGAGGGTGTCGGCATCGCCCCGGCTGGCGGCGACGTCGCGCTCGAGGTCGGTGACGTCGAGGTGCCCGACGGCACGCTGGTCCTGGCCTACGCGATCGGGTCCGCCGACGACGAGTCGCTGCAGATCGTGACCGGCAGCACCGCCGTCGCCGGTGACGACGCCGCGGACGGCGGCGACGACGCCCCGACCCGCGTCGACGCCGGCTCGGCCGGCCTGGCCGACTCCGGCACCAGCACCGGGCTGCTGGCCGCGCTGTTCGCCGGCGCCGCCCTGCTGTTCGCGCCGGCCGCCGCCCGGGTGGTCCGTCGCCGTCGCTGAGCCGACCGCTCCCGTTCGGGGAGGAGGGGCCGACGCCCCTCCTCCCCCGCGGCGTGTCCGCCGCCCCCGCTGGGAGGCCGTGTCGGCGGGGCTCGGTGCGCTGCTGCTGCTGGGCTCGCTCGGGTCCGCCGAACTCGCGCGCAGCGGCGACACCGTCGGCGAGGTACCCGACGTCGCACGCGAAACCCCGCCGCCGTCCTCGGCCGCCGAACTCCCCGAGGCACCCCGGGCGTCGGCGCCGACGGCCCCGCCATCGCCGGCCGACGAACCGGGGGCCGACGAACTCGGGGCCGACGAACCGGGGGCCGACGACGCGGTGGCCGCCGAGACACCGCCGGCGGCCGACGGGCCGGCGACGACGGCGGCATCCGGGGCCGCAGACGACCCCGAAGAGGCACCGGCGCCGGTCGCCGACCCGGCACGTCTACGCATCGACGCCATCGGCGTCGACCACCGGGTCGTCCCGGTCGGCCTGGAGCCCGACGGCGCCATGGAGTTGCCCGCGGACGTGCGCGAGGTCGGCTGGTTCTCGCCGCGCGCCCGGCCGGGCGAGCGGGGCTCGGCCGTCCTCGCCGGCCACGTCGACTCGCGCTCGCAGGGGCGCGGCGCGCTGTTCGACCTGCGGACGCTGGCGGTGGACGACCGGATCGAGGTCGAGACCGTCGACGGTGAGCGCCTCGACTGGCGGGTCGTCGGCCGTACGACCTACGACAAGGGTGAGCTGCCCGTCGACGAACTGTTCGCCCGGGGCGGGGACCCGCGCCTGGTCCTGATCACCTGCGGCGGGGCGTACGACCCGGCGACCCGGAGCTATGCGGAGAACGTCGTGGTCATCGCCGAGCCCGCCTGAGCCGGCACCGCGGTCACGCCAGGGTGATGGCCCGGCCCTCGGCGAGCGCCTCGACGATCCGGGCGGCGCCGACGATCACGGCGCCGTCGACGAGTTCCCGGTCGCCCGTGATGCCGCGCTTGACCGCGCAGGCGCTGCAGAGCCAGATCTCGCCGCCGGCGTCCGTGAACTGACGCACCAGGTCGCCGAGCGGCGGCATGCCCTCCTCCTCGATGCCGTCCGCGACGCCGGGCAGGCCGAGGTTGACGGCCTCGACCGTGCAGACGACGACGGCCGACTTGCCGCTGACGGCGGCGGTGGCGGCGGCGATGAACGGCACGGTGGCGCGCTCGGGGGCGTCGGCGCCGTGGGAGTTGCAGAACAGCAGGGTGTCGGCCATCGGTCAGGCTCCTTCGTGGGGACGTCGAGGCGGCACCGTAGGCGTCCGGGCGGGACCGGGCGGACGCCGAGCGCGCAAAAGCGCTTCCCATCCTCCTACACGCGTAGTAGCGTCCCCCCGGGCACCGTGCGACCGCACGGGTCCGAGAGGCGCTCGCCGCACCGCCGGGTGGGGACTGGTGAGGCGGCGGCGACGACCACCCCATGGGGAGGGAGTAGATGAAGCGTTCGTTGTGGCTGCGCCGCATGGCGGCCGTCACCGCGCTCGCGCTCGCGGCCGCTGCCTGCGGCAACGGTGATGACACCGCGACCGAGCCCGAGCCGACCGAAGAGGAGACCGGTGCCGACACCGGTGCCGAGGAAGAACCCGCAGAGGAGGAGCCCGCAGAGGAGGAGCCCGCCGAAGAGGGTGACGGCCAGGCCGTCGAGGGCGACGGTGTGCTGAACCTCGGCTACATCCTGCCTGAGTCGGGCCCGCTCGCCTTCCTCGGCCCCCCGCAGATCCAGGCGGTCGAGCTCGCCATCGCGGACATCAACGCCGCCGGTGGTGTGCTCGGAGAGGACGTCACGCTGGAGTCCGGTGACGAGGCCGGTGACACCACCATCGCCTCCGAGTCGGCGCAGCGCCTGATCGGCGCCAACGTCAACGCCGTGATCGGCGCGGCGGCCTCCGGCATGTCGCTGTCGTTCGTCGACGCGCTCACCGGCGCCGGCGTCGTGCAGTGCTCGGCCTCCAACACCTCGCCGACCTTCACCGGTGGCGACTACGGCGGCCTGTACTTCCGCACCGCGCCGACCGACGCCCTGCAGGGCCCGGTGCTCGCCGAGGTCATCGTCGGTGACGGCAACACCAACCCGGCGATCATGGCCCGCGCCGACGACTACGGTCAGGGCCTGATGGACGCCACCGTCGCGGAGCTCGAGGCGCAGGGCGCCACGGTCGCCGCGGCCATCACCTACGACCCCGAGGCCGCGAACTTCGAGGCCGAGGTGAACCAGGTCGCGCAGTCCGGCGCCGACTCCGTCGCGCTGATCGCCTTCGACGAGGGCGCGCAGATCCTGGCCACCATGGTCGAGGCGGGCCTCGGTCCCCAGAACGTTCCGGTGTACGGCGCCGACGGTCTGGCCTCGGACGACCTGGCCGGCCTGGTCGACCCGAACGACGAGTCGATCCTCGAGGGCATGAAGGGCACGCGTCCGTCGCCGGACGCCGACCCCGAGTTCCTGAGCCGCTTCCAGGACGAGACCGGCCTGTCCGACACCACCTACGCCGCCCAGGCCTACGACTGCGCGATGATCATCGCGCTGGCCGCGGAGGCCGCGGGTTCGGACGACGGTGCCGCGATCGCCGGTGAGATGGTCAACGTGACCACCGGTGACACGGAGTGCGGCTCCTTCGAGGAGTGCCGCGACGCGCTGGAGGCGGGCGACACGATCGCCTACCAGACCGTGTCGGGCGTCGTGCTGACGGAGACCGAGTCCGGCAACGGCGAGCCCGAGTCGGGCACGTACGACGTCTGGGAGATCGGTTCCGACGGCGCGCTGTCCAGCCTCGAGACCGTCGAGTCGAACTTCTGATCCGACGTCTCGGGTGAGACACCCGGAGGACCCCGCCGCTCGCGGCGGGGTCCTCCCGCGTTTCCGGGGGTTGCCGGCCGGCGCGGCGGCAGCGACGGGCCTTCGGACCAAAGAGCGCCGCCCCCGGCTGGGAGAGGCCGGGGGCGGCGAAGCGCGCGGCTGGGAGAGGCCGGCGCGGGAGCGCGCGCGGTGTGGGAGAGCACCGTCGCGCGGGGCGCACCCGGTGGGGAGAGACACCGAGCGCGGGTCTGGTGCGGATCAGGCCTTGAGCTTGTCCGCGATGTGGTTGAAGTGAGCGGCGTACTTGAGGGCGATCTCGCGCTCGTCCTCGTCGATGCCCTCCTTGTCGTCGCCCATGGGGCTCCAGTGGGTCGGCCCGTACGGGCTGCCCCCGGTGCGGGTGCTGCCGACCTCCTCGGCCAGGCCGTAGCCGACCGGCACGATCACCATGCCGTGGTGATAGGCGAAGGTGGACAGCGACAGGATCGTCGACTCGTGCCCGCCGTGGATGGTGGCGGCGCCGGTGAAGAAGCCCACCGGCTTGCCGACGAGCCGCCCGGCCTGCCACAGGGGGCCGGTCTGGTCGATGAAGTTCTGCAGCTGCGCGGTGTTGGAGCCGTAGCGGGTGGGCGAACCGAGGATCAGTCCGTCGAACTCGGGCAGCTCGTCCACCGTTGCCTCGACCACGTCGGACTGGGCCTGGTCGGCGGCGGCGACGCCCTCCATCTGCTTCACCTCGTCGGGCAGCAGCGGATCCGGCACCCGGCGCAGCAGCCCCTCGCCGCCGGCCTTGTCCACGCCCTGCGCCAGGATGCTGGCGAGCTCGTAGGTGGAGCCGTACATGGAGTGGTAGACGATCCCGATCTTGGCCATGCGATGCCTCGGTGGTCGCGGTTGGCGTGTGAGTAGACAACCGGTCTTCGGGGCGGCCCGTGGCCTGTCTCCGTGGACGGACGGTCACACGCGTCCGGCCCCCGGCCGGGCTGCCGGCCGCCCGGGAATGCGACGGCGCTGCACCGGCACCGCGCTCAGGGCTGGTGCAGCCAGGCGTCGAACGGTTGACCCGTGAGGCGTTCGTACGCCTCGACGTACTTCGCGCGCGTCGCGGCGACCACGTCGTCGGGCAGAGCGGGGGCCGGCGGCGTGCGGTCCCAGCCGGTCGAGGTCGCGTAGTCGCGCACGAACTGCTTGTCGAAGCTCGGCGGGGTCGTGCCGGGTGACCACCGGTCCGCGGGCCAGTAGCGCGACGAGTCGGGCGTGAGCACCTCGTCGGCCAGGACGAGACGGCCGTCGAGCAGACCGAACTCGAACTTGGTGTCGGCCAGGATGATCCCCTGGGCGGCGGCGTGCTCGGCCGCGGCCGCGTAGATCGCGAGCGAGCGCGAGCGCAGCTCCTCGGCCAGGTCGGGCCCGACCGCTTCGACGACCGCCTCGAAGGGGACGTTCTCGTCGTGCTCCCCCAGCGCGGCCTTGGTGGCCGGCGTGAAGATCGGCGTCGGCAGCCGGTCGGCCTCGACGAGCCCCGCCGGTAGCGGCACGCCGCAGACGCGTCCATCGCGCTGGTACTCCTGCCAGCCCGAGCCGGCGAGGTGACCGCGCACCACGCACTCGAACGCCACGATCTGCACCTTGCGGACCAGCATGAACCGCCCCCGCAGGTGGGCGGCGTCGTCGGCCACGGCGGCCGGCAGGTCCGCCGTCGCGGTCGAGACGAGGTGGTTCGGGGTGAGGGCGCGCAGCCGCTCGAACCAGTAGGCCGACAGCCCGGTCAGCACCCGACCCTTGTCGGGGACCGGCGTGGGGTGCACGACGTCGTAGGTCGACACGCGGTCCGAGGCGACCAGCAGCAGGTGGTCGTCGTCGACGTCGTAGAGGTCGCGCACCTTGCCCGAGCGGAGGTGAGGCAGGGCGTCCAGTGGCACGGGCGACTCGCGGTCTCGGCGGGGGCACGAGCCTACTCGGGTGCCTCCTCGACCCGGCCGGCCGCGTCGGCCCCATCGACCCGGTCCCCGCCGCCCGCGAGCAGACCGGCGAGGTCCGCCGGCCGGTCGACGTCCGGCGGGGCCCCACTGCCGACCCGCACCACCGCGACGTCGTACCCGTCGAACAGCTGGCGGGCGCCCGCGTCCCCTTCGAGCTCCACCAGCCGCGGCCAGATCCGCCGGTCGAGCCCGACCGGGTGACCCGGCACGTCGGCGTAGCGGGCCCGCGCCAGCCCGTCGGGGGCCGCGGCCGCGGCGTCGGCCACGGCCGCGACCACCTCGGGCCGCACACCCGGCTGGTCGGCGAGCAGCACGACGACCACGCTCGCATCCGTCTGCGCCGCCACGGCCTCCAGGCCGCATCGCAACGAGCTGGCCTGCCCCCGTGCGTACTCCGGGTTGTGCACGACCACGACGTGCCCACCGCGGCGGGCGGCCTCGGTGACGGCCGCCCGGTCGTGGCCCACCACGACGAACACCTCGGCGAGCCCGGCGGCGTGGGCCGTCGCGACGGCGTGCGCGACCATCGGCAACCCCGCCACCTCGGCCACCTGCTTGGTCGCCCCGAACCGGCTGGCCCGCCCGGCGGCCAGGACCAGGCCGACGGCGACGGTGGGGACGGCGGGGATCGTCACGGGTCACCTCGTAGGCTCGGCGGCGTCGACACCAGGGGATTGGCATGGACGAGCATGCACGCCGGCGCGCCGCCGTGGTGACCGCCTCCGACGGCGTCACGACCGGTCACCGCGAGGACCGCTCCGGGCAGGCCGTCACCGAACAGCTCGGCGCGGCCGGGTTCACCGTCGTCGAGCGCGAGGTGGTGCCCGACGAGCGCGATCGCATCGCCGACGTGCTGCGCCGGCTGTGCGACGTCGAGCAGGTGGCACTGGTGGCGATCACCGGCGGAACCGGGTTCGGGCCACGCGACGTCACCCCCGAGGCGACCCGTGACGTGCTCGAGCGCGAGGCGCCGGGGCTGGCCGAGGCGATGCGCGCCGCGGGGCGTGCGCGCACGCCGATGGCGGACCTGTCCCGTGGAATCTGCGGCGCGCGTGGCCGCTCGCTGATCGTGAACCTGCCCGGCAGCCCGAAGGGCGCCACGGAGAGCCTGGCGGCGATCCTGGACCTGCTGCCACACGCGCTGGACCTGCTGGCCGGCGACACCCAGCACCGGTGAGCTCACCGCGGGCCGCCTCCACGACGGCCCGGTTGCGTCGGCGGTCACTCCTCCCGCTGCTGGCTGGTACGGCGCCAGAACACGAAGATCGTCACCAGCAGCGCGAGCACGGCCACGACCGGGGCGACGCGCTTGAACGTGGCCGCGCCCGCGACCTCCATCAGGTCGAGCGCGTCGTCCTCGCGCGAGAGGTCCGGCTCGATCCGCCGCCGCCGCGGGGCCGGTGGGGCGCCGTCCCACGCCGGGGCTGCCAGCGTGGCGGCCTCGGCACCCGTTGGCGCGCCGCCGGGCGCGCCGCCCGTCTCCACCGCACCGGCCGCCGCTTCCTCCAGTGCCGCCTCGGCCGCGGCGCTCGTCATGGCCGCCTGCGCCGCCTCGGAGGCGGGCGTGGCCACCGCGGCCGCCTCGCCGACGACCGACTCCTCGGCCGGGACACCCGTGCCGACACCGGCGCCGACACCGGCGCCGGCGCCGGCGTGCTCCTCGTCCAGCATGGCCCGTAGCCGCTCCGCGAAGGAGTCGATGATCTTCGTGCCGACCTCCGCCATCACCCCACGCCCGAACTGGGCCGGCTTGCCGGTGACGGTCAGGTCCGTCACGACGGTCACCACGGTCCCGTCACCGTCCGGGCGCAGGGCCGCGTGCACGTCGGCCTTCGCGGTACCGGTGCCGCGGGTCTCCTTGCCGTTCGCCTGGATCCGGGCCCGCTTGGCCTCGGCATCGGTCTCGGCGAGCTGTGCCTGCCCGCGGTAGGTCATGCTGATCGGTCCGACCTTGACCTTGACCCGTCCGGTGTAGACGTCGCCCTCGACCTCCTCCAGCTGGGCGCCGGGCAGGCAGGGCGCGACCTTCTCCAGGTCGGTGAGGATCGCGAAGGCCGTCTCCACGTCGGTGGGCACGGTGAACTCGTTGGTGAACTCCACGGGGCTCCTCCTGCGGTCTGCCGGTCGCGGGCCGGACGGCGACGCTCCGGGCGCTGCTCAGACGATGGCGGGGTCGCTGCTGCGGTGGATGGCGCCGTCGGTCTCGCGCAGCGGGCGGCCACTGCCGCCGTGACGCAGCGACACGATCTCCGCGGCGATCGACACGGCCGTCTCCTGTGGGGTGCGGGCGCCGAGGTCGAGCCCGATCGGCGAGCGCAGCCGGCCGAGTGCCGCCTCCGCCACGCCGGCCTCGCGGAGCCGCTCGAGCCGGTCCTCGTGGGTGCGCCGGCTGCCCATGACGCCGATGTAGGCCGCCGGGGTCTCCAGGGCGACCTGCAGCACCGGCACGTCGAACTTCGGGTCGTGGGTGAGCACGCAGATCACGGTTCGTGGGTCGACGGCGGTGGCGGCGAGGTAGCGGTGGGGCCACTCCACGACCACCTGGTCGGCATCCGGGAAGCGCAGCCGCGTGGCGAACCGGGCCCGGGCGTCGCAGACGGTCACGTGGAAGCCGAGGTAGCGCCCGATCGAGGCGACGGCCGCGGCGAAATCGATGGCGCCGAACACGAGCATCCGTGGCCGGGGCGCGAACGACTCCACGAACACCGCGACGTCGTCCATGCGCCGCTCGCCGCGCGGGCCGACGTGTCGCAGGCCCGTGTCGCCCTGGGCCAACATGCCGCGGGCGTGCTCCACGATGGCGCGGTCGAGGTACTCCGAGCCGGTCGAGCCGCTGACGTCCAGGTCGGTGATCGTCAGCGTGCGGCCCTCAAGCGACGCGTCCTGCGCGTGCTCGACGATCGTGGCCAACGCCACCGGTTCGTCGGCCTCCACGCGGGACGCGACCGCCGCCAGGTCGACGTCCAAAGGCGTCACCCGCCGCACGAACACCTCGATGGTCCCGCCGCAGGTCAACCCGACCGCGAACGCCTCGTCGTCGGAGATGCCGTAGCGGACCCGCTGGGGCACGCCGGTCCGCAGCACCTCGCTCGCCACCTCGACGACGGCGCCTTCGACGCAGCCGCCGGACACGCTGCCGAGCACCTCGCCGTCGGGGTGCAACGCCAGGACCGCACCGGGCCGGCGCGGAGCGCTGGCGCTGGTGGCCACCACGCTGGCCAGCGCCAGCGTCGTGCCGTCGTCCTGCCAGCGACGAAGGACTGCCAGTTCGTCACGCATCCCGCACCCCTCCCTCGAGCACGGCGGTCGCCGCCACCACGGTATGGCCTGTCGCTCGTTCACGCCGCGACGACGCGGGATCCGGCTCGGTCGCCGCACCGGCCACGACCGCCGCCAGCCGCTCCAACGACGCCAGCGAGTGGCCGGCCTGGAAGTGGTCGCAGTAGGGCAGGGCGGCCGCCATGCCGCCGGCGGTGGGCGCGAAGCCGGGTCGGCCGGCGCGCGGGTTGGCCCAGACCAGCCGATGGGTCAGCCGGCCGAGCCGCCGGACCTGCGTCCGCAGTTCGTCGACGTCGCCGGTCTCCCAGCCGTCGGAGAGCACGACGGCGACGGCTCCGCGGGCCAGCCCGCGCTGCCCCCAGCGGTCGAGGAACTCGTGCAACGTCGCGCCCAGGCGGGTGCCGCCCGACCAGTCCGGGATGGCGGCCGACACGGCCCGCATCGCGGTGTCCGCATCCCGGTGCGCCAGCGGCTGGGTCACGCGGGTCAGGCGGGTGCCCAGCGTGAACACCTCCGTCGGTGCCTCACGGCCGCGGACGGCGGCGTGGGCGAAGCGCAGCAGCGCGTCGGCGTAGCCCGCCATGGACCCGCTGACGTCGACCAGCAGCAGCACCCGGCGCGGTCGGGGGCGCGGACCGCTGTGTCGCAGCCGTCCCGCCTCGCCGCCGGCGGCCAGGACCTGGCGGACGGTGCGGCGGCGGTCGACGGCGCCGCGGCGTGCGGGTTGCCGGCGGCGCGAGCGGCGCACCTCGCCGGGCATGGCGAAGTGCGCCAGCAAGCGGCGCAACTCGGCCTGCTCCGCGTCGGTCAGGTCCGCGACGTCGCGGTGACGCAGCGCCTCGCGGGCGCTGGCATACCGGGTGATCGCGGTCACGGTCGGGGCGTCCTCGGGTGGCGCGTCACCGACGCCCGGTGCGGCCAGCGCGTCGGCGCCCACCTGCACCCGGCGCCGGGTGCTCGGCCGGCCGGTGACGGCCACCCCGGCGAAGAACGCATCGAAGACCCGGTCGTAGCGCTCAAGGTCGTCGGGACCGGCGCACAGCGTCACGCGGCCGGCCCAGTACACGTCCCGAACCCGGTCGACGCGCAGCGTGCCCAGCGCGGCCACGAACGCCTGCACCCGTGAGGGGTCGGCGTCGACGCCGGCGGCGCGCAGCGCCCGGCCGAAGCCGATGGCCACCGGCGAGAGCGAGAGCGGGACCGGGTCAGCCATCGGCGACCGCCCGCGCCACGAGGCTGGACACGTCGATCGCGCGGGCGCGTTCCTGGTCCTCGCGGAACTTCAGCACCGACCCCAGCGTCGCGCTCGCCCGGTCCGCGTCGAGGTGGTCGGCACCCAGCGCCACCAGCGCCGCGGTCCAGTCCAGCGTCTCCGCCACCCCGGGCGGCTTCAGCAGGTCCTGGTCGCGCAGCGTCTGCACCGCGGCGACCACCTCGCGGGCCAGCCGCTCGCCCACGCCCGGCAGGTGCGTGCGCACGATCTCGACCTCGCGCGCGTAGCTGGGGTGGTCGAGCCAGTGGTAGTAGCAGCGCCGCTTGAGCGCGTCGTGGACCTCGCGGGTGCGGTTGGAGGTCAGCACCACCACCGGCGGGGTCGTCGCGTGGATGGTGCCCAGTTCCGGCACGGTGACCGTGAACTCGCTCAGGATCTCCAGCAGCAACGCCTCGAACTCGTCGTCGGCGCGATCGACCTCGTCGATGAGCAGGACGACCGGGTCGGTCTCCAGGGCCTGCAGCAGCGGACGCGCCACCAGGAAGCGGCGGTCGTACAGCTCGGCCTCCAGGGCGTCTTCGTCGGCGCGCCGCCCGGCCGCCTCGGCCGCGCGCAGGTGCAGGATCTGAGCCGGGAAGTTCCAGTCGTACAGCGCCTGCGAGGCGTCGATGCCCTCGTAGCACTGCAGCCGGAGCAGCGGCGCGTCCAGCACCTGGGCCAGCGCCGACGCGGTGGCGGTCTTGCCGACGCCGGCGTCGCCCTCGAGCAGCAGCGGGCGGCGCAGCGCCAGCGCGAGGAAGGCGGCGGTCGCCAGGCCGTCGTCGGCGAGGTAGCCCACCTCGCGCAGCCGCTCGGCCAGCGACGGCGGGTCCGACACCCCATCGGGCAACCGTCCGCCGGGGAAGGTGGTGGCCTCCCCCGGCGGGCGGCCCCGCGAGGTCCCGACCTCGTTCAAGAGGCGGCGGCCTCCACCGCCCGGCGGGTCAGCACCCGCGCGAGGTGCTGGCGGTACTCCGGTGTGGCGTTGAGGTCACCCGACGGTGAGGTGCCCTCGGCCGCCGCTTCGGCGGCCGAGCGGATCGCGTCCGTCCCCGCCCCGGTCAGCGCCTGCTCCGTGGCGGAGGCGCGCAGCGGCACCGTCGCCATGTTGGTCAGCCCGACCCGGGCCTGCGAGATCGACCCGTTGTCGCGCTGCACCAGTGCCAGCGCGCCCACGATCGCCCACGCCTGGCTGACGCGGACGAACTTCTCGTAGCGGTAGCCCCAGCTGCCGTCGAGCTTCGGGACACGGACCTCGACGAGCACCTCGTCCTCGGCCAGGGCCGTGACGAGGTAGTCCTGGAAGAAGTCCGCGGCGGTGACCTCGCGCTGGCCGTCGGGGCCCTGGACGAGGAAGGTCGCCTCCAACGCCAGCGCGGTGGCCGGCAGGTCACCCGCGGCGTCGCCGTGGGCCAGTGCCCCGCCGATGGTGCCGACGTGGCGGACCTGGGCGTCGCCGACCATGCCGGTGACGTGCGCCAGGACCGGGCAGTACTGCTGCACGAGCGGGTCGTCCATCACCTGCTGGTGGCGGGTCATCGCGCCGATCGCCAGTCGCCCGTCGTCGGTCTCCTGGACGCCTCGCAGCGCGTCGACGCGGCCGAGGTCCACGAGCACCTCCGGCGCGGCCAGCCGCAGCTTCATCAGCGGCAGCAGGCTGTGGCCGCCGGCGATGACCTTGGCCTCGTCGCCGTGTTCACGCAGCGCCGCGACCGCATGGTCGACGGACTCCGCCCGCACGTACTCGAACGGTGCCGGGATCATGCCGCACCTCCCTCGGTCGTGCCGGTCGAGGCACCGGCCCCGCCGCCACCTCCGCCGCCGTCCCGCGCGGCCCGGATCGCCTGCCAGACGTTCTGCGGCGACGCTGGCATCGGCACCTCCTTCACGCCCAGCGGGCGCAGCGCGTCGATCACCGCGTTCATGACCGCCGGGGTCGACGCGATCGCGCCGGCCTCGCCGACGCCCTTGACGCCCAGCGGGTTGGTGGTCGCCGGCGTCTCGGTCCGGTCGGTGCGGAACGTGGGCAGGTCCGCCGCCGACGGCACGTAGTAGTCCACCAGCGTGCCGGTGACGAGGTTGCCCTCGTCGTCGTGGATGGCCTCCTCGAACAGGGCCTGGGCGATGCCCTGCGCGAGCCCGCCGTGGACCTGTCCCTCGACGATCTGCGGGTTGACGACCTTGCCGACGTCGTCCACGGCGACGTAGTCGCGCAGGTGCACCGAGCCGGTCTCCGTGTCCACCTCGACGGCCGCCAGGTGCGTGCCGTGCGGGTAGGAGAAGTTCTCCGGGTCCACGGTCGCGTCGGCGTCCAGCGACGGCTCGATCCCCTCCGGATAGTCGTGCGAGGTGAACACGGCCAGCGCGAGGTCCTGCAGCGACGTCGACACGTCCGGCGAGCCCCGCACGGAGAACGTGCCGGCGTCGAACTCGAGGTCGTCCTCGCTGGCCTCCAGCAGGTGGGCGGCGATGCGCTTGGCCTTGGCCACCACCTTGTCGCAGGCAACGCGCACGGCGTAGCCGCCGACGACCAGCGACCGTGAGCCGTAGGTGTCCAGCCCGCGGTGCGACACGGCCGTGTCGCCGTGGTGTACCTCGATGTCCTCGTACGGGATGCCGAGCGCATCGGCCGCGATCTGCGACCAGGACGTCACGTGCCCCTGCCCGTGCGGCGAGGTGCCGGTGATGACCTCGACCTTGCCGGAGGGCAGCATCCGGACGCTGGCGGTCTCCCAGCCGCCCGCCCCGAAGGAGAGCGACCCGAGCACCCGCGAGGGCGCCAGTCCGCACATCTCCGTGTAGGTGGAGATGCCGATGCCGAGCTGGACCTGGTCGCCCGACTCGCGGCGGCGTGCCTGCTCGGCCCGCAGCTCGTCGTAGCCGAACAGCTCCTTGGCGCGCGCCGTTGCGGCCTCGTAGTTGCCCGAGTCGTAGGTCAGCCCGGCGATGGTCTCGTAGGGGAACTCCTCGTGCTGGATCCAGTTGCGCTCGCGCAGCGCCATCGGGTCCATGCCCAGCTCCACGGCGGCCTCGTCGATCAGGCGTTCGATCGCGAACGTGGCCTCGGGACGGCCCGCGCCGCGGTAGGCGTCGGTGGGCGTCTTGTTGGTGAACACGCCGGTGCACCGGAACGACAGCGCGTCCATCTTGTAGATGGCGTTGTACATGAAGGCGCCCAGCAGCGGGATGCCCGGGGTGACCAGCTGCAGGTAGGCGCCCATGTCGGCCTTGAGGTCGACCTTCAGCCCGCGGATGCGGCCGTCCTCGTCCAGGGCCAGCGACAGGTCCTGGATCTGGTCGCGGCCGTGGATGGTGGCCTGGTAGTTCTCCGAGCGCGTCTCGGTCCACTTCACGGCCCGGTCGAGCAGCCGCGCCAGCACCAGGCAGACGGCCTCCTCGGCGTAGACGTTGAGCTTGGAGCCGAACCCGCCGCCGACGTCGGGAGCCACGACCCGCAACTCGTGTTCCGGGACCCCGCAGGTCAGCGCGAGCATCAGCCGCAGGATGTGGGGCACCTGGGTCGCGGACCAGACCGTGTACTGGCGCTGGTCGGCCGGGGGCGCCGCGACGACGGCGCGCGGCTCGATCGCGGTCGGCAGCAGGCGCTGCTGGATGAACCGGCGCGTGACGACGTGGGCGGCCCCGTCGAAGGCGGCGTCGACGTCACCGTTCTCCAAGGGCCAGACGAAGCACTCGTTGGAGTCCAGCGTCGTGTCGGCGAGGTCGGCGCCCTCGGCCAGTGCGGCCTCCATGTCGGTCACGACCGGCAGAGGGTCGTACTCCACGTCGACGTACTCCACCGCGTCGGCCGCGAGGTAACGGTCGGTGGCGACCACCACGGCGACGGCGTCGCCGACGTAGCGGACCTCGTCCGTGGCCAGCGGCAGGTGCAGCGGCGTGCGCATGTTCTCCGTGACCGGCCACGCGCAGGGCAGCCCGCTCTCCCAGTACTGCTGCAGGTCCGCGCCGGTGTAGACGGCGACGACGCCGGGCTGCTCCTTCGCTGCCGACACGTCGACGGACACGACGCGGGCGTGCGCCATCGGGCTGCGCACGAACGACGCGTGGAGCATGCCGGGGACGCGGATGTTGTCCGTCCACCGGGTCTTGCCGGTGACGAGGTGGGCGTCCTCCTTGCGCAGGCGGGCGACGCCGAGGTTGGCGGTGGGCGGGTTCTCCAGCGTCGTCACGGCGTCACCTCCACGTGCTTGAGGTCGTCCGCGGCCTGCTCGCTCTGCGCCACGTCACCGAACGCGATCGTGCCCTCGCCGACGCCGGGCACCTCCTCGCCGCGCAGTTCCGCGGCGGCCCGCAGCACCGAGCGGACGATGTTCACGTACCCGGTGCACCGGCAGAGGTTGCCCTCGAGCCCGTGCCGGACGTCCTCCTCGGTCGGCGACGGGTTGCGCTCGAGCAGATCGATCGAGGACATGATCATGCCGGGGGTGCAGTACCCGCACTGCAGACCGTGCTCGGCATGGAAGGCCTTCTGCAGCGGGTGCCAGCCGCTGGTGGCGTCACCGTCGGCCGGTGGCTGCGCCAGCCCCTCGATGGTGGTGATGTCGGCGCCGTCGGCCTGCACGGCCAGGATCGTGCAGCTCTTCACCGACTGTCCGTCGAGATGGACCGTGCACGCCCCGCAGTTCGACGTGTCGCAGCCGACGTTGGTGCCGGTCTTGCCCAGCACGTCGCGCAGGTAGTGGACGAGCAGCAGCCGAGGTTCGACCTCGTCGTCGTGCGCCGCGCCGTCCACGGTGATCTGGACTCTGGTCACGTTGCCCTCCCGTCAGCGTCGCGCCCCGCGATGGGGCGGCGTCCCAGCGTGGACACGCCGACGGTTCGGCCGTGACGGCGCGCGCACGATGGAGCGACGTGCCCCGCCGTCCCGGCTCCCGACCGGGGTGGCGCCGCCATGAGCACGCGCCGGCACGGTACGCCAGCGCCCCCCCGCTGTCACCAGCTTTTCGTCCCGCGGTCCAGGGACGCCGACCCCGGCCGCCGCGACGGAGGCTCAGCCGCCGATGTAGGACATCAGCGCCCGGGTCTGTCCGTCGTTGCGCGTCCTTACGGGAAACCCCTCGTGACCTGCACAAACGCGGGCCACACGTCTGCCAACGGTACGCGCCGATTCGCGCCGTAACTCGTGCTCCTGCGGACTGTGTGCGGACTGCTTGCGGACCCCTGTCGTCGAGCGAGCGGGCCGCCTTCAGGGCGGGGAGCTTACTGCACGTCCGACCGAGAGGCCTTCTCGACCGGCATGGCGAGAGCGCGATGGCGCGTTGTCGGAGCGACACAACAAGCCGGCGCCGAACCTTCGGGTCGAGGTGGGCGGGATGATCCCCGCCCACCGCAGTTCTCGTACGCGGCCACCGGCAGCATGGGTGACGGCGGGTGGCGAGCGACACCGGATCATCCAGAACGACGCTCTTGGCGTGCCTGACATCGCGGCCGCTGTGCCGTCCAGCGTCATTCGTGTCACAGCGGCACTGCCGACGGCGACAGTCCCTATATAGACGCATGTTGGAGAGGCGCCAGCGGCGGGGCCGCCGTTCCGGGCGGCTCAGGTTCGAAGGAGTGAAGATGAGCCAGGCGCCACCGATCGGAGACCGTCCCGCTCTCGACGAGCCGCTGCCTGTCGCCACAGGAACTGGCGGACTACCTCGCGATCCCGGTCGGCCACGGTCTACCAGTGGCGCCACCGAGGAGATGGACCTCGCGGCTTCAGGGTCGGGAAGCACGTCCGCTACCGATGGTCGGAGATCCTGGTCTGGCTGCACGAGCACGCCGATCCGGCACGCTGACGCGGACTGCGCGGAGACGCGCCCGAGGCAACTGCGCTTCGCGGGGCTCGTACGGGTTCGGGCATGACGCTCAGCGAGCCCCCCTTCACGATCTCGGGCGCGGACCGTCCATGTCGCTGATGCTCGTGACTCACCGACTACTCACCGCCAAGGATGGCCTTCGCGCACTCAGGGCCGTCATGCAGGAGGAGACGCCGCCCGGGTCGCTCGGCCCCACAGATCCAGCGCTCGTCGAGCGGGCGATCCGCAACCTCGCGCCTCCAGACGACGGACCGATACTGGCTCCTGGTCCTCGAAGCCGCGCAGAGCCGGACCGTCGGGTCGGGGCCGTCGAGGCCTGGCTGGTCTCGGGAGACTCGAAGAGGCGGCAGGTTGTTCACAGCCCTCCTCGCGGATGTCTGCTCATGTCCCGCCCCCCATGTACCGTTCCTCGAAACCTGTCGTCGCAGAGAGACCCCAGAGCCCAGGAATGCCAGTCCAGGAGTCGTTCGCTCTCGATCGAGCCGCTGAAGCCCCGACCACGGTGCTTGGGCAGCAGTATTCGTCGCTTGAGGCAGCGCACAGGTCCTTCGAGGATCGCCTCCGCAGCCGTCTCGACGAGATGCGCGACGTCCCAGGCTTCCCAGAAGCCACCGACACTGATGTCTTAGACCTCTCGGTCGCTCCGCACTTCACGGCTTGCCCGAACCCCTTTCTTGGGGAGTACGTCGAACTGCACCGGACTAGCACGTCCGAGTCGCAGTACCCACGGGGCCCATACGTCGGGACCCTGGATGCCGGCTCGCGCGACGCCGTGTACAGCTTCCACCCGTATCACACCAAGGTCCCACCGGATGTCATCCGACGGTTGATTGAGCACTACACCCAGCCAGGCGATTTGGTGCTCGATGCTTTCTGTGGTTCTGGCATGACCGGTGCGGCTGCGCGCCGGATTGGACGCAACGCGGTCCTCGTGGATCTCTCACCAATGGCGACGTTTGTCGCAGGGGCCAACGTCGTCTCACACGATCCCGTGGTCTCCGTAAATGCTATGAGGAATATTTTGCACGAATCGAAGGCCAAGTGGGGCCATCTCTTCCAGACCGAGGAAGGCGGGCACCAGCTGGCTGTGAATTACTTCGTGTGGAGCGACGAGTTCACCTGCCCAGATTGCCAGGGCGAGTTCTGCTTCTTCCCCCATGGAGTCATCCACCACGGGAACAAGGTCGAAACCCGAGACCAGTTCCCGTGCCCCCACTGCGATGCTGACCTCAACGTCCGCCGAGTGCAGCGGATAATCGAAGACGGCCGGAAGCGGAAGCGACTCGTCTGGGTCAACGCCGGCAAGCGTCAACAGCGGATCTCCCGTGAGCCGAACGCGCACGACCTACAACTGGCTGCTGAGGCATCAAGAGTCGAACCGGACGCGTGGTACCCGACCGACTCGATTGATCCCGCGGGGTACTCGGCGCGACTCGCACAATTGGGCGACAAGGCCATCGTTGACGTCACGCGTTTCCTCGCGGAACGGAACTTAATCGCTTTCGCCGACTTGTGGGCCCGTGCGGACGCTCTCGAGGACCCCGGACTGAGACAGATCTGCCGCGCGACCTTGACGAGCATCTTCACGGTGATCTCCGAGCGACAGGGCTACTTCGGAGGCGGCGGTGGGATGTCCGGCAATTTCTACATGCCCATCGTGCGCATGGAGAAGAACATCTTCGACGTACTCGAGAGAAAGCTTGGCAAGCTTGAGCAGGCCGAGAAGGAGAAACTCGGAGCCACGGGCACAGCGATTGTTTCTACGCAGTCCAGCACTCAACTGACGCAGATTCCCGACGACAGCATCGACTACATCTACACCGACCCCCCCTTCGGTGCGAACATCATCTACAGCGAACTCAACCTCGTGCTCGAGGCGTGGCTCCGCGTCAAGACTAACGAGAAACCCGAGGCGGTAATCGATGAGTCGCGCAGACGTGAGGCCGATGACTACTCGGCCTTGCTCCGCGCGTGCTTCGCCGAGATGCATCGCGTACTGAAGCCAGGTCGCTGGATGAGTGTGGAGTTTCACAACACCGACCCCGCTGTGTGGAAGATCATACAAGACGTCATCCGTGAAGCCGGGTTCTCCGTCGAACACGTGGGGATGCTCGACAAGGGAACGAGCACGATCCTGTCGGACATTCGACCGGGAGCCGCCAGGCATGACCTCATCATCACCGCTCGCAAGGCGGGGGGACATCGGGCGGACGATCCGTTAACCGATGGGGATGCCGCTCAGCCCGACCTCTGGGGCTTCGTTGAGGAACGCCTCCAGCAGCTGCCCATCCCTGGTCTCCATGATGATGCCCACACGCGACGAGAGCGGTCGGGCCACGTCATCTTCAGTCGGATGGTGGCCTGGCACCTCGAGAATGGTCGAGAGGTTCCGATCTCAGCCGCTGACTTCTACCGCGAACTTGAGCGGCGATTTCCCAAGCGCGATGGACTGCACCTCCTACCCAGCCAACTCCCGCTCCTCGAGGGAGAGTCGGAAACTTCGGCTGGAGAGGCTGCGGAGGAGTATCGCCTGTTCTAGGCTTGCCCCGTTCAACAAGGGGCTTGACTATGGCCAACGGCGACCTTCGCCGCATCGAGTACCTCATCTTCGCACGCCTCCAGTCGCTCGCGCTCGATGTCTTGGAGAACGCGGGTGCCAATGAGGGGAACCAGCACATCCCGATGCGAAGAATGCGTCAGGAGTTCGAGGAGCTCGCCGGCGGGCCACTGCCGTGGGTGACTGAAGGCAAGAGTGACTGGTCCGAGATCTCGATCGCCGCTGTTCCAGGCCAAGAGGAGGACTACCCAGCACAGCAACTCAAGGTCCAGTACCAACACGGCGCACGAGAGGAGCTCAAACTCCCTCGTCAGCGGAACGAACCCCTCAAGGTCTGGTCGGACCCGGTCAGAGCTGCTCGGCCCGCTGTTGACCGCGCCTACATCTTTCTCGTGCGAGATGGAGGCGGACAGGTTCACGCACGATACATCGCTGATGAGTCTGCCCTGCCGGACGAACTACTCGCGCGGATCCGTAGGATCGGTGAGCCGACGGGCGCCATCAATCTAAAAGACGAGGGGACGTACATCCTGGAGGATGAGACACTCGCCCGGATCCTCGTTGCCCTGCGTCAACGCAAGAATGTCATACTGTATGGACCACCTCGAACCGGCAAGACGCATCTAATGCGAGAGGCTGAGCGGGCCTTCCTGGAGGGAATTAGTCCGGTCAGCTTCGATCCTGATGACCTTGCGCATCCGTTCAAAACGCAGCCGGAAGGCGTCGTAGAGAATCGCAGCGGGAAGAGTTGGTTCCTCACTTTTCACCAGAGCACGACTTACGAGTCCTTTGTAGCTGGGCTGATGCCCGAGATTGATGAGAAGGGCTCGCTTCACTACCGCGTCCGCACTGGCCCCCTCTTTTGGGCGTCCGAGCATGCACTGGACGGGGGCGCCTCTCTACTGCTCATCGACGAACTCAATCGCGGCAACACTGCCGAGATCTTCGGCGAACTAATCACAGTAATCGAGCCCGACAAACGTCTAGGTCCGGATGGCACCGAGAAGCCATTCGAAACGGTTAAGCCGCACCTTCCGTATCACCCTGACTCCGACAGCTCGGACGCGATCGACGATCAGGGCGGCTTCCGAATGGCATACCACGTCTACACTCTGGCATCCATGAACTCAGTGGATCGAATGGTCGCGCCACTCGACAGCGCGTTACGGGGAAGATTCCAGATTATCGAAGTCCCACCGGACTACGCATTCCTACGAAAACGATTCAGCGATGTCCTCGCGGGTATTGCGCATGAGCCTCAGCAAACCGAATGGCGAATCACATTCAACCTCGCATACAGGCTACTTGCCACAATCAACCGCAAGATCTCGGTGCTGCGTGGACCTGACTTCCGGCTTGGCCACGCCTACCTGATTCCCATCTTCGCCGGAGGCAGGTCCGTTGCAGAAAGGCGACGAGACCTCTCGGCCGTTCTACTTGAGCAAATGGTTCCCCAGCTGGCCGAACTCTTCAGAACCGATCCGGTCGCTCTCTATGAACTGCTCGGGGGGGAAGCAAACGAGGGAAGGCTGTTCACTCGACACGGCAGCGAGCAGCTCTCCGGAGATGGAATGCTTGATGTTCCGGGATGGATTGAACTCCGTCCGATTCCCAGGGAGAACGAGCAACTGATGGCGGAGATCGTCGCCAGCATTGCTGGAGTTGATCCTCAAGCTCCGTGGGAAGAGGACCTGCCCGACCAGGAGGAACCTCCGGAGTCGGGTGCGGAACCAGAAGAAGGTGAGGCAGCTGATGACGCAGATGGCGACCAGGGGAAGGGATTCTGATGACGCTGCCCGACGGGAGGCGCTTCGACCGTTAGGCCTAGCGTGAAGCTGCGTTCATGAACGGGGTTGAAATCGCGAAGCCGCTGGGTGCCGTGGAGAATGAGTGGCTCGATATCCGGTCGCTCCCGTCCCCGTACCTGATTCCACGCGATCAGCAATTGCTTTCGCGTGTCACGCGAACCGCTACCAACCGTATTGAGTGGGAGCCCGACGGTCGTCGCGTACGCTTCCGGGGTATGGCCGGAATCGTGTCTTTCGGAGGCGGCGTCATTCCTGTCCGCCCAAAGTTTGCCTCGGGCCACGACTGGCTGCCGGCCCTGCTGAAGGTTGCGGCTTTGATCGGCCGATCGCGGGTCCGCAGAGCGTTCTCATTAATTCCAGGAAGACTGCCCGCCTCGTATCTGAGTCCCGACTTCGTAGACCTCGTCGCTTGGGTCTTCGCATCAGATCTCATGGCCGCACTTCGGGACGGTCCCCTTATGGTGTACCGAGGAACGGTTGAGAACCGCCACGCGTTACGCGGGCGGCTGTTGGTCCATCGTCAGACGACGCAGCTCCCACACCAGCGACATCGCCTACCTTGTTCGTTCGCGGAGATGAGCAGCGACAACGAACATGTCCGGCTCCTCGCCTGGAGTGCCCATGAACTCATGCGTCGGTCTCAGCTTGCCTCAACTCGGTACGCCCTAGGCCAGGTCATCGAGGCACTACCGCAGCCGCAGGTTGACCCGACTCTCGTTGACACCTTGGCTCCGCTGCCGCCTGGAGCAAACCATTACGCTGGGCCAATTACGATTGCTCGTGAACTTGCCCGGGTTCGCTCGATCTTGTCGCCAGCCGAGAGGTCAATCACCCAAGGCGACCATCGCAGAGTTGCATCATTCCTGGTTGACATGGCGCGAGTATTCGAAGGGCTTGTCAGCGGATTGTACTCTGCGATAGCCCGCGAGCGGGGGTGGAGCCACTCTTCCCAAACTCAGATGCTATTCGCTGTTCGACAAAGCGAAGGAGCAGGATCTAATCGACGATTCCTGCGTCCTGACGACGTTATCCAAACGGATCTTGGGGTGTCGCTGACGTCAGACTCGAAATATCATGGGCGTGTTAGCAGAGACGACGAGGAGTATGGAGTCGGCCGTCTAGCGCCGGCCGTCTTCTACCAGCTCACCTCGGCGATGCTGGCTAGAGGTACTACTTGCGGGCTATTGGTCCAACCACGTGTTGAATCGCTGGCGTCTGACGTTGCCGATCTCGAAGAGTGGCACGTCGACTCGGCGCTCCTGGGAGACACTCTGAAGGTCGTGCTGGTACGGCTCGATCTGCGAGTGCTGACCGAAGACCAAGGAGCAAACACGCTCCGTGCGAAGCTGGCGGAAGGTATCGACGCGGCACTCAATCTCGCTAGTTGACTGTGCATCTCTCGCGTGGTCCACGTTGTGCCTACCTCCGAGGATGAAATCTCCCTTCGCCTAGGTCTGATCTGACTCCTAGAAGCGCCACCCTCGGCGGCTGCCGTCAGCTAGACCGAGCTCCGGACAACGGGCCCCCTCCACCCGGTCGTCGTCGCTTTCGACGGCCAGGGTCGTGCCGGTGTGGGTCGCCCGGTTCGAGGCGCGACCAGGCATGTTCGGCCGCCTCCGACCTCGCGGCGGACGTAGTGCGGCGCGTTCGGAGCTGGCCATCTGGGCGCTGGCGGCTGCCGTTCGTGGCTGCCATGGCTGTGCGTGACGCGGCTACGGGAGCTCGCGCGAAGCGAGGCGTGGGCTGCTGTGCGGGCGCAGTTCGGCTCGGCTGTGGAGACGGTTGTCGACGAACACGAGGTAGTGCGGCTCGGTGGGGACGCGGGTGATGAGGTCCGGCCGCTGTCGTCGACGTAGTCTCCGTGTTCGTCGACATGCACCTCGAGCAGGTCCGGTAACGACGGCCGGGCCGACGGTCGGGCCGACGGTCGGGGGACGGCTTCCAGGCGCTGCTCTATGCGAGCGGCATGGCAGGCGTCGGTGAGCGTTGGGGTTTGGGCGATCGGGCGCCGGTCGACGAGCGTGATGTAGTCGCCGGCGGGGAGTCGGGTGAGAGCACCCGGCCGGTGCTGTCGGCGAAGTCGCCGTGCTTGTCGGGAGCGACAGCGACCCATCGGTGTCCGGTCACGGTCGCGGCGGTAGGGACCGGTTTGCAGGTGCAGGGCGTCGTCGCGGGTGAGCGTGCCGGCACGGATCTGATCACGGACGGCCACCGTGGTGCCGCCCCAGATGCCGATGTCACCGATCTGGTCGTGCACGAGGGCGGTGTCCAGGCACGTGCGGGCCGTGCGGACTGGCGGAGTCACGCCGTAGCGTCATCGCAGGTCAGAGCACATTTCTGTCGCTCAGCCGCCGATGTAGGACATCTCGACGCGTGGGCCGGTCAGCCCGGCCTCCGCGCGCAGTTCGGAGGCGCGGTCGGTGCGGGCCGACCAGACCGCGGTGACGGCCGCGGCCACCTCGGCGTCGTCGGCACCGCCGCGCAGCAGCGCCCGCAGGTCGTGGCCCTTGGCGGCGAACAGGCAGGTGTACAGCTCACCGACGGCGGACAGCCGCGCCCGGCTGCAGGTGCCGCAGAACGGGCGGGTGACCGACGCGATGATGCCGACCTCGCCGGCACCGTCGAGGTAGCGGAAGCGCTCGGCGACCTCGCCGGGGCGCGCCGGTTCGACCGGCTCGATGGGCCAACGGGCGCCGACGCGCTCGGCCACCTCGGCGGCCGGCACGACACGGTCGCGCAACCAGCCGTTGGTCGTGCCGACGTCCATGAACTCGATGAACCGGAGCGTGACGCCGGTGTCGCGGGCCCAGCCCGCCAGCTCCTCGATCTGGGCGTCGTTGACGCCGCGCTGCAGGACGCAGTTGACCTTGATCGGGTCAAGCCCGGCCTCGCGTGCGGCCGCGATGCCGTCCAGCACGGTCCCGACCGGGGCGTTGGTGTCCGCCAGCTGCCGGAAGGTCGCGTCGTCCAGCGCGTCGAGGCTGACCGTGACGCGCCGCAGGCCCGCCTCGGCCAGCGGCTGCGCGAACCGGCGCAGGAGCACGCCGTTGGTCGTCATTGCCAGGTCGTGCAGCCCGTCGATCGGCGCGAGCTGCGCCACCAGGCCGGGCAGGTCGCGGCGCAACAGCGGCTCTCCCCCGGTCAGCCGCAGCTTGCGCACGCCCAGGCCGACGAACACGCGGGCGAGCCGAGCGAGCTCCTCGAAGGTCAGCAACTCGTCGCGCTCGAGGAAGGCGTGGTCGGGCCCGAACACCTCTCGGGGCATGCAGTAGCGACACCGCAGGTTGCAGCGGTCGGTGACGGACACGCGCAGGTCCTCGACCGGCCTGCCCAGCCGGTCCAGCAGCGGTGTCGTCGCGTCGTTCCCCACACGCGCACGGTACCGCCGTCCGCTTCGTGTGCGGGGCGAGGAGCTCAGCCACCTCCACGGAGGGCGTCGGCGAGTTCGTCGCGGCTCATGGCGGAGCGTCCCTGCAGGTCGCGCTCGCGGGCCAGTTGGAGCAACTCGGCCTTGGTGGCCGACGCCAGCTGGAACGCCGACGGCGGCAACTCCTGCCCCGCCTTCAGGGCCCCGAGCTCGTCGGCGAGGTCGGCCCGCACGAGCGCGGCCGCCAGCACGGACAGGTCGTCGTCGCCCAGCCGTCCCGCGAGCCCGCGGGCGGTGTGGGGCAGCCCGAGCGCCTCGGACGCCCGCGTGACGGCCTCGTCGGCGAACGGTCGGACCTCGTGCCAGACGGTCTGGACCTCCCGCAGGAACACGTTGGCGCCGACGGTGCCGATGCCCTTGCACTCCTGGAGCAGCTCGTACTCGCGGGCGGGCTCGCGGCCGGCGGCCTCGCGGAGTGCCTCGAGGTCGCCGTCGTAGCGTTCGAGCAGCAGCTCGGCGGTGTCCCCGAGGTAGGTGGCGGTGCTCTCGTCGTAGCGGACGTAGCCACCGGCGCCGAGCGCGTCGACCCGCTGTTGCCAGCTCGCGTCGCGCATCCGTCGGGCGCTGGTGAAGCCGGCGTCGAACAACGACCGGGCCGCGGCCACGGCGATGCGTGTGCTGATCCGTGCGCTGATCAGCAGCGCGGCCACGCACAGTTGGAAGCGCGCGTCGGCGCCGCCGCCCTCCAGGTCGATCCCGAGTTCGGCGGCGAACGTCTGGCCGTGGCGGCGCAGCAGCACCACGAACAGGTCCTCCCGGCGTGCCATGTCGCACCTCCTCGCGCACGACCGTAGGAGCGCGAGCCGTGCCGCTCCTGTACGGCCGCCACCGGCCGCGTTGCCGGTCCTGGGCGGGCAGTAGCCTGGTCGCCTGCCGAGTGGAGCGGTCAGCCGTGGAGATCGAGGTGCGCCTGTTCGGTGGGCTCGCCGAGCGTGCCGGTGGCGCCCGCACCCGCGTCGAGGTGCCCGACGACGCCACCGTCGCGCAGTTGCGCCCCGCCCTGGCGGCGCGGCACCCCGCGCTGGCGCCGCTGCTCGCCCGGGTCAACGTGGCCGTCGACCTGGAGGTCGCCAAGGACGACCATCCCCTGGCGGGTGCCCGCGAGGTCGCCGTGCTGCCGCCGGTGGCCGGCGGCTCCGGTGACCACGGCGGGGCCGGTGACCACGGCGGGGCCGGTGACCACGGCGGGACCGGTGACCACGGCGGGGCCGGTGACCACGGCGGGACTGGTGACCACGGCGGGGCCGGTGAGCACGGCGCTGGCGGGGACCTCGCGGAGGTGCGGATCCTCACGGGTCTGCGCCGACCGCCGCTGGCCGTGGAGGAGACCGTCGAGGCGCTGGTGACGCCGGACGTGGGGGCGACGGCGGTGTTCCTCGGCACCGTGCGGGACCATGCTGCCGACGTCGACGACGTCGTCCGCCTCGACTACTCGGCTTACGAGGAGATGGCGGACAAGGTCCTCGCCGACGTCGCGGTCGAGATCGTGCGCGAGCATCCGCAGGTCCGTGGTGTCGGGCTGTTGCACAGCGTCGGCGAGTTGCCGGTCGGCTCGCACACCGTGCTGATCGTGTGCACGTCGCCCCACCGCGCGCAGGCCTTCGCCGCCTGCGAGGACGCGCTGGAACGGGTGAAGGACCGCGTGCCGGTGTGGAAGCGGGAGGTCACGCGCGACGGCGAGCACCGCTGGGTGGGACTGCCCGACGGCGAGGAGCACGCGGAACCGGCTGGCGACGGGCCGACGTCCGACGGCGACGGGCCCTCGGCGCCCGACTACTCGGCATAGACGACCCGCCGCTCCCGCTCCAGCGGCCACGACGCCCGTGTTCGTGTCGCCTCGCCCCCTGGCACGTGCGCGATGCCCGCGGTCCACGGGCACGCCGCCCGCGACCACCCTCGGCCGGCGCAGGGCTCCGAACGTCAGGCCTTCGGCGTCCACTGGTTGGCGCGCTCGCCGGGGGCGGCCTTCTCCGCCGTCTCCGCCACCCGCCTGGCGCGTGTCTCGGCCCGTTTCGCCTGCACGATCCACTCCAGGATGGCGCGCTTGGCCGAGCGGGGGAACGCCTCCCATCGTTCCCGGCTGCCGGGGTGGGCGTCGAAGGCCGCAGCGAGGTCGTCGGGCACCTCGAGGTCCTCGACCGCGTCGAGGAGTGTCCAGCTGCCATCGGCCTGCGCGGCGGCGAGCACGGCGGCGCCGGCCGGCGCCATCCGGCCGTCGGCCTCCAGGCGGGCGATGCGCACCTTGTTGGGTCGTGACCAGCCGCTGCCACGCTTGCGCGGGCTGAAGCGCAACATCGAGCGTTCGTCGTCCAGTCGACGCGCGACGGAGTCGACCCACCCGAACCGCAGCGCCTCGGTGACGGCCTCGTCGTAGGTGGGCGCGGGGCGGCCCGTCGGGGTCCGCCAGGTCACGAGCCACGCCCCGGTCGCGTCGGCGTGGTGCGCGGCCAGCCAGTCCGCCCACTCCTCGACCGTCTCCACATGGACCCGCGGGTCCCCGTCGCCGACGCGTCCCTGTCCTCCGGTGGCCACTCCCGTCCTCCCGGTGCCGCTGCCGGCGCCACGCTACGCCGCCGACGAGGACGGTTCGTGTCCGGGTTCACCGGGGATGGACGTCGATCTCCACGGCCTTTACCGCCGCCCAGACCTCGCGGCCCTCCGACAGGCCGAGCTCGGCGACGGCAGCGTGGGTCACCTCGGCGACCGCCGCGACGGGCCCGCCGAGGTGGACGCGCACGCGGGCGCCCTCGACGTCGAGTCCCTGCACCCGCGCCGGCCAGGTGTTGCGGGGACTGCCGTGCGGACGCTCGGCGTGCAGCGCGACGGCGTGGGGGTGGAACAGCACGTCGACCGGCCCCTCGTGTGGTTCGGCGACGGTCAGGTGCGTCCCGGCCACCTCGACGCGGGTGCCCTCGGCCCGACCCTGCAGCAGGTTCAGCCCGACCAGCCGGGCGATCCACGGCGAGCGCGGGCGGCGGGTCACCTCAGCGGGGGTGCCGACCTGGCTGGTGCGACCGTGTTCGAGCACCAGCAGGCGGTCGGCGAGGGTCAGCGCCTCGACGGGGTCGTGGGTGACCAGCACGGTCGGCCCGGTGAAGGCCCGCAGGTGGCCACGCAACTGCGCGCGAACGTCCTGGCGGGTGTCGACGTCCAGGGCGGCGAGCGGCTCGTCGAGCAGCAGCGCGGCCGGGTCTCCGGCCAGCGCCCGCGCGAGCGCGACGCGCTGCGCCTGCCCGCCGGAGAGGTCACGCGGGCGGGCATCCGCCCGGTCGGCGAGTCCGACCCGCGCCAGCAGGTCCCTGGCCAGGTCGCGGGCGGCCGCTCTGGGGATCCCGCGCGCCCGGGGGCCGAACGCGACGTTCTCCAGCACGGACAGGTGCGGGAACAGCAGGTAGTCCTGGAAGACCATCCCGACGTCGCGCCCGGCGGCCGGCACCCGGACGCCCGTGGCCGTGTCCTCCACGACCGTGCCGCCGAACTGGACCTGCCCGCGCGCCGGCGGCAGCAATCCGGCGAGGCAGCGCAGCAGCGTGGTCTTGCCGGCCCCGTTCGGCCCCAGCAGGGCGATCACCTCGCCGTCGGCCACCTCGAGCACGGTGTCCAGGACGAAGGCGCCGCGCTCGACCACCACCTCGGCCTCGAGGCTCACGTCGTGCCTCCGAGGTAGCGGTCGCGCAGCGCCACCAGCACCCCGACCGACACGACCAGCAGGACCAGCGACAGCGCGATCGCGGTGTCGGCGTCGCGCTCGAGCTCCAGGTAGACGGCCAGCGGCACCGTCTGCGTGCGGCCGGGGAGGTTGCCGGCGAACGTGATCGAGGCCCCGAACTCGCCGAGCGCCCGCGCCCACGCCAGCGCCATCCCGGCCAGCAGCGACGGGGCGAGCAGCGGGAGGGTCACCCGGCGCAGCACCGTCCACCGCGAGGCGCCGAGCGTCGCGGCGGCGTCCTCGTAGCGCCGGTCGACCGAGCGGAATCCGGCCTCCACCGTGACGATCAGGAACGGCATCGACACGAAGGTCACCGCCAACACGACACCGGCGGTGGTGAACGGCAGCGTGACGCCGGTGAGGCGCTCCAGGGGGGCGCCGAGGACGCCACGCCGCCCGAAGGCGGTCAGCAGCGCCACGCCGCCGACGACCGGCGGCAGCACCATCGGCAGGATGCACAGCGCCCGCAGCAGCCGCTTGCCGGGGAAGTCCGTCCGGGCCAACAGCCACGCCAGGGGCACCCCCAGCAGCACGGACAGGACCAACGACACCAGGCTCGTGACGAGCGACAGCCGCAGCGCCTGCAGCACACGCGGCTCGGTCAACAGGTTTCCGAGCGTCGGCCACGGCGTGCGCAGCAGCAGGCCCGCCAACGGCAGGAGGAAGAGCCCGAGGCCAGCGACCAGCGCGACGGCGACCGCGGCGGGCAGGAGCCGTTCGCCACGGCGGCGCGGCCCCGGTCCGTGCGCGGCACCGGGGTCGACGAGGGGGCGCGTGTCGAGACTCACGGACCGCTTCCCGGCTCCGCCCGGAAGGGGATCGTGCCGGCTCACGGGACGCCGAACCCGTAGCGCTCGAGCACCTCGGTGCCCTCCGGTGAACGCAGCAGGTCGACGAACGCCGCAGCCGCGTCCGGGTTGCGCGCGTCCGTGACGGTCGCGACCGGGTAGGTCGCGAAGACGTTGTCGCCGTCGGGAATGTCGATGCCCTGCACGGTGTCACCGGCGACGACGACGTCACTCTCGTAGACGATGGCCGCGTCCGCCTCGCCCAGGACGACCTTGCCCAGCACGGCTCGGACGTCCACCTCGAGGCTGGCGGGGGAAACCTCGACGCCCGCCTGCTCCAGGGCCTGGGCGGCGTACTGGCCGGCCGGGACCTCCTCACCGGCGAGCACCAGGACCACGTCGTCGCGTGCGAGGTCGTCCAGCGTCCGGATGCCCAGGGGGTTGTCCGGCTCCACGACGATCGCGAGCCGGTTCGTCGCGAAGGGCACCGGTTCGTCGACGAGGCCCTCCTCGGCGACGGCGTCCATCTGTGTCCCGCTGGCCGAGGCGAACACGTCCGCCGGCGCTCCCTCGACCAGTTGGCCGGCCAGCGTCTGCGAACCGGCGAGGTTGAAGGTGACGGTGAGCTCCGGGTGGGCGTCCTCGAGCAGGCTGCCGAGCTCCTCGAACACGTCCGTGAGCGAGGCCGCGGCGAAGACGAGCAGCTCACCACGCAACGGCGTCGAGGTGGTCTCGGTGTCGGCGTCGGCGCGGCCCGAGTCGGCGGCGTCCGGATCGGCCGCCCCGCCTTCCGGCCGACCGGTCGTGCCGGCGCAGGCGACGGCGAGCAGCAGCGTCGCCAGGACGGTGAGGGCCGTGACGAGCCGGACGCGCATCACGCCGCCTCGAGGTCGTAGCCGGGCAGGACCGCGAGCCGGCGGCGCAGCCGGGCCGACCCGAGCAACTCCCCCAGCGCCAGGGCGCCTGGATGATCCGTCGCGCCGGCGTCGACCCAGACCTCGACCCGGTGGGTCTCCAGCGGGCGGAACACCAGCCCCAGCGCCAGTGCGACCGGCTCGATGGTGACCGCCGGCACGCCGGATGCGCTGGCCTGCCGGGCCGCATCGAGGTGACCGGTGGCGAGCGGGCCCGGCGGTGGGCGACGGTCCTCGGCCTGCAGCGCCCGCTCGTAGGCCCGCTGCGCCGCCGCGCCGGCGTCGCGTTGGACGACGGGGCCCAGCCCGGCGAGCGCGTCGTCCAGCCCGCTCTCCGCGCCAGCGGGAACGGCGAGGCCGGTCCGCCAGGTCGCCAACGTCAGGCGGTGGACGCGGTCGGGCTGCTGCGGTTCGGGTGGCTCGGCGTCGTGGACGACGGCGGCGTGCGCGCGGCCGGTAACCAGGGCGAGCCTCGCGGCGGCCGACGAGGCCAGCACCGGCACGAGCCGGCCGCGACCGCGAGCGGGGCCGAGCCCGGCCAGGAGCCCCAGCGCCGGGTCGCAGCCAGCCACGAGGAAGCCGTCGGTGTCCGCGCCCGGCAGGGTCTGGACCCGGCCCTCGTGGACGACCGCGTCCGGTACCGGCCACACCTCCCCGTCGTCGACACCCGGCAACGGCACGCAGACGTGGTGGTCGCCGACCTGCACGACCCGCACGGGCTGGCCGTCGGGCAGTTCACCGCCCAGCACGTGCAGCGCCCGCGGGGGCCCGATGGCGAGCAGGTCCTCGACGGTGGTCCCGAGCGCTGCCGCCAGCGTCAGGGCGGCGTCGACGCGCGGGAGGTGCTGGCCGGCCTCCAACGCCCCCAGGGCCTGACGGCTGATGCCGGCCCGTTCGGCCAGCTCGGCCTGGCTGAGGCCGAGCCCGCGCCGCAGCCGACGGACCCTGCGGCCCACGTGTGCGGCGTCCACACCGGCCTCCCGCCGCCCGATGCCCGATTGCTGGCACTAGTGTGCCAGAGTCCTGGCAGCCTCGTCATTGCGGCCGCGCGCCCGGCGCTGCGGGCACCCCGTCTCCCGGCTCGCTCGGCGGGGAGATCCGTCGCGCCACGCCGTCGCATCCGCCGCGACGAGGTAGGTGCCGCTTCCGCGCCGCCGTGCCCGTGTGTCACACCCGCTTCGTAAGGTCGTCGCCTTCGGCGACGGGGAACGAAGATGCACGTGGCGAGCACGATGGAGCGGACCGGGCTGGCTGCCGGAAGCGCTTCCGCGGGAGCGGCCGGCAGCGGTCGAGGAAGCGCTTCCGCGGGAGCGGCCGGCGCAAGATCGCACACGGACACCCACGTGAGCGATCAGCCGGGAGCGGCGGAAGCCGGCGGGCCGCCGGTCGGGCTGGGCGACCTGGCCGTCGCCGAGCAGCGCGAGCTGGGGTGGGAGCAGTTGTTCGCGCACGCCCGCGCGCTCGGTCCCGATCCACGGTTCGCGGACCTCTCCGACGACCAGCTCGAGGTCACGCTGCACACGAGGGCCGTGGAGGCCACGATCGTCCTCGCCCGTCTCTTCGACGTCCTCGCGGAGTTCGTCGTCCGCGGCATCTGGGCCGACCAGGGCGCCCGCACCCCCGGCGCCTGGCTGTCATGGAAGCTCGGCCTCGGCGCCTCCACCGCCCGGGAGTGGGTCCGGGTCGCGCTGCGGCTGCGCGAACTGCCCGCCATCCGCGACCGGTTCGCTGCCGGCACGCTGTCGTATTCGAAGGTCCGCGCCCTGACACGCATCGCGCTGCCGGACGCGCAGGAGTGGCTGCTGGCGTGGGCCGACCACGCCACGGCCGCCGAGCTCGAGCGCGTGGCACGTGGTCTGCGCGGTGCACAGCGCGGCCGGCTCGTGGCCGACGACCCCGACCACGGCTGGACCTACCGACTCACCACGCGGCACGACGGTCTCGCCGAGCTCACCGTCGTCGGTCCGGTCGAGGAGATCGTCGAGTTGGAGCTCCGCTGCCGCCGGGCAGCGGAGCAACAGTTGGCCGACCGGCGTCGAAGCGGCCCCGCCGCCAGCGAGGAACCGACGGACGCCGGCAGCGCTTCCGCGGAAGCGGTCAGCGTGCCCGAACCGCCCGACGATGACCGAGAGCCGTGGGTGACGGCGGCCGACGTCGCCCGCACGTTGGCGGAAGCGGTCGTCGTCCGGACCGACGGTGGTCCGCCGGACACCAGCGGCCTCGACCGCCACACCCTCGTGCTGCAGGCGCCAGCCGACGCGCTCGCGGCCCTGAACCCGCCGACGGGGCACGACGTCCCGCATCCACGACAGGATCCCGTGCCGGTCCGCGACGCCGCCGGACGCATCCGCAGTCTCGACCGGCGCGTGCTGCGCCGTCTGGCCTGCGAGGCCGGGATCGTCCTGGCCGTCACGAATGCGCACCACCAACCGATCGACCTCGGCCGACGACGACGCGATCCGTCGGCGGCGCTGCGGCGGGCGGTCTTCCTCCGCGACCACCACTCCTGCCGCTACCCCGGTTGCGGAAGCACACGCAACCTCCACGTCCATCACGTACGCCACTGGGCGGACGGCGGCCCCACCGACCTCGCCAACCTCATCACCCTCTGCGCGCACCACCACCGCCACCTCCACCGCCGCCACGACGACGGCCGGGGCATCGAGGTCCGCGTTCGCCCCGACGGCCGGCACACGTTCACGCTCGCGGACGGCAGCCACCTCCCACACGCCGGCCCGGCCCGCGCGGTGCAGGAGGCGATCGAATCGTGGCAGACGGCCACCGCGCAGGCGCCCGAGCCGCCACCCGACATCGCTTCCGCGGAAGCCGGCGCCGGATCGCCGCCGCTCGCGCCCATCGAGTGGGACGGCCCCGGCAACTACGACCTCGACCTCGCCGTCGCCGTCCTCCAGGAACACCTCGACCGCGTCGTGCCGCCCGAGCGCCTCGTCGCCGCATGACGACCACTCCCGAGAGCGGCCCGGACTCACGAGGCAGCCGATGGCACGCCGATCGGACGCCGGTCGAAGCCCACCAGACGCCGGTCAGACGCCGGCGGCGATGTCGGTGCGTCGGTGGAGCCCGTCGAACGCGATCCGGTCGGCCGCCTCGTAGGCACGTGCGCGGGCGTCGGCGACAGTGGCGGCACGGGCGGTGACGTTCAGAACCCGGCCGCCGGCGGTCACCAGTCGGCCGTCGTCGTCGCGGCGGGTACCCGCGTGGAAGACCTGTACTCCGTCGAGTGTGTCGGCGTCCTCGACCCCGGAAACCGGCACCCCCGTCCGGTACTCCCCCGGGTAACCGCCGCTGGCGAGGACCACGGTCACCGCCGCGTCCTCGTGCCAGGCGACGTCCACGTCCCGGACCGAGCCCGTGGCCGAGGCCCACAGCAGTTCGCCGAAGTCGCTGGCCAGCCGGGGCAGGACCACCTGCGTCTCCGGATCGCCGAAACGGGCGTTGAACTCCAGCAGTCGTGGGCCCGTGGCGGTGTCGACCAGGCCCGCGTAGAGCAGACCCCGGTACGGGGTGCCGCGGTCGGCCAGTTCCTGCAGCACGGGGAGGAAGACCAGCTCGCGCAGGCGGGCGACGTCGTCCAGCCCGAAGCCGGGCACGGGTGAGTACGCCCCCATGCCGCCCGTGTTCAGCCCACCGTCGCCGTCCAGCGCCCTCTTGTAGTCCTGGGCAGGCGCGAGCAGCGCCACGTCGGTGCCGTCGCAGACCCCGAACAGGCTGCGCTCGGGGCCGTCGAGGTACTCCTCCACGACCAGGTTGGCGCCGGCCTCCCCGAAGATCCGCCGCACCAGCGCGTCGTCGATCGCCTCACGCGCCTCCTCGACGAGCTCGCAGATGCGCACGCCCTTGCCGGCGGCCAGCCCATCGGCCTTGACGACGTAGGGAGGGGCGAAGCGCTCGAGCGCCGCGATGGCCTCGTCCCGGTCGGAGGTGGCGACGTACCCGGCCGTCGGCGCGCCGGCGGCGACCATCACCTCCTTGGCGAACGCCTTGGAGCCCTCGATGCGCGCCCCCGTCGCGACCGGGCCGAACGCCGCGATGCCGCGCGCCTGCAGTTCGTCGACGACCCCGGCGACCAGCGGCGCCTCCGGGCCGACCACGACCAGGTCGATGCGGCGCCGCTCGGCCAGCGTGGCCACCGCGTCCGGGTCGGCCGCGTCGATCGCGTGGACGGGCCCGAGCTCGGCCAGGCCGGGGTTGCCGGGCGCCGACTCGACCGCGTCGACCGACGGCGAGGCGGTCAGGCGCCACCCGAGCGCGTGCTCGCGCCCGCCGCCGCCCACCACCAGCACACGCCTACCCACGGACGAGCTCCTCGACGATGCCTCGACGGCGGGCGAGCCTACGCGTCACGACCCGGGACGCCGATTCGCGGTGTGTCCACAGCCACCGAACCCGCGACGCGGCGTCGGCACGGATGCCCTGGGAGGCTTGCGCTCCGTACCTCGGGGAGCCACCATGCCGGACGAGCGTTCCAGACACGATCGACGCCAGGCCCTGGCGCGGGCCATCGGCGCGGAGGAGGCGGCCACCCTCATGGAGCAGCTGCCGCCCGTGCCGTGGGACCGCCTCGCCACGAAGGACGACCTCCGGGCCTTCGGCGAGCGCACGGACGTCCGGTTCGAGGCCCTGGAACACAAGCTGACGGCCGAGTTCCGCGCCCAGATCATCGAGCAGAATCGCCTGCTGTTCTCTTCTCCATGATCGCGGCGATCTTCACCGCCGCCAGCCTGGCGTTCGCCGCGGCCAGATTCTGAATTTCGCCCGGCAGGCTCAGGACGTACCGGTGGGGACCAGCGGAACGTCGCGGCGGATCAGCGTCTGCGAGCGCTTCGGGCCGACCGAGACCCAGGTGATCGGCGTCTCCGCCTGCTCCTCCAGCAGGTCGACGTAGTCGCGGGCCTCCTGCGGCAGGTCCTCGTAGCGGGTCACCTCGGAGATGTCGCTGCCCCAGCCGGGGACGTCGCTGTAGACGGGCTCGGCGTGGTGGAAGATCGACTGGTGCGGCGGGAAGTTGTGGAACTCCTCGCCGTCGTGCCGGTAGGCGGTGGCGACCCGCAGTGTCTCGAACTCGCTCAGCACGTCCAGCTTGGTGAGGAAGATGTCGGTGAAGCCGTTGACGCGGTTGGCGTAGCGGGCGAGGACGGCGTCGAACCAGCCGACCCGGCGGCGCCGGCCGGTGGTGGTGCCGTACTCGCCGCCGACGTCGGTCATCCGCTCGCCGGTCTCGTCGAACAACTCGGTCGGGAACGGCCCGGCGCCGACGCGCGTCACGTACGCCTTGGTGATGCCGATGACCCGGTCGACGTGGCGCGGACCGAGCCCCGCGCCGGTCAGCGCCCCGCCCGCCACCGGATTGGACGAGGTCACGAACGGGTAGGTGCCGTGGTCGAGGTCCAGCAGCGTGCCCTGCGCACCCTCGAGGATGATGTGGCTGCCGGCCTCCAGCGAGGTGTGGATGAGGTCTGTGGTGTCGGTCAGGGTGCCGCGCAGCCGGTCCGCGTAGCCGAGGTACTCCTCGGCGATCTCGTCGGCGCTCATGGGCAGCCGGTTGTAGATCTTGGCCAGCTGCTCGTTCTTGTGTTCCAGCGCGGCGTCGAGCTTCTGGCGGAAGATCTTCTCGTCGAACAGGTCCTGGAAGCGCAGCCCGATACGGGCCGCCTTGTCGGCGTAGGCCGGACCGATCCCGCGCTTGGTGGTGCCCAGCTTGGCCTTCCCCAGCCGCCGCTCGGTGAGCAGGTCGAGCTCGCGGTGGTAGGGCATGATCAGGTGCGCGTTGCCGGAGATCTTCACCCGCGCGAACGCGTCGAGACCGCGTGCCTCCAGCCCGTCGAGCTCTTCGAGCATCACTTCGGGGTCCACGACGACGCCGTCGCCGATGACGGGGGTGACGTGCGGGTAGAGGATCCCGCTGGGGATCAGGTGCAGCTTGAACACCTGGTCGCCGACGATGACGGTGTGGCCGGCGTTGTTGCCGCCCTGGTAGCGCACGACCAGATCGGTCGTGTCGGCCAGCAGGTCGGTCGCCTTGCCCTTGCCCTCGTCGCCCCACTGGGCACCGACGATGATGGTCGCAGGCACGCTTCGGTCCTTCACGCTTCGAACGCGGCGGAGCGCGGCCTCGCGGCACGACTCCGGCGGCCCCGTATCGCCCCCGACCGCTGCCGGGGTGCCAGGACGGGCGGCCCCGCGTCGGGGGCTGCCGTTCGGTCATGACGGACCGCCGTGACGGCAGCCTACCGGCCGAACGGCCTTGGCGCGCCGGCTCCGCCGCTCGTTCGATTGGCTTGCCTGCTGGCCCGACAGCCGATCGGGAGGAGGTCTGCCGTGTCCGACGTGAAGCGGCCGCGTCGGGACGACGAGTCCCGCGCCAGTTCCCGCACCGACCTGCCCTCGGACCCCAGCGACCGGGAGTCGGGGCGGGCGCGGTCCACCGGCCCCGTCGACCCCGAGGAACTCCTCGACGTCCCCGAACTGGGCGAGCTCACCGAGCCACGTCGGATCACCCGGCGGGCCGTCATCGGCCGCTGGGCCGGCCCCGTGGCGGCGCTCGCCACGTACTTCCTGCTGCCGACCGGCGACGGCGGTCTGACGCCGGGCGGGCGCGCCACGACGGCGGTGGCGGTGCTGATGGCCGTCTGGTGGGTCACCGAGGCACTGCCGCTGGCCGTCACCGCGCTGGTGCCGGTGGTCCTCATGCCGCTGACCGGGGCGTTGGATCTGGACGCGACCCTCGCGCCGTACGCCAACGACCTGATCTTCCTGTTCCTCGGCGGGTTCGTGATCGCCATCGCCATGCAGCGTTGGGGCCTGCACCGCCGTATCGCGCTGCTGACGGTCCGGGCGGTCGGGACGAAGTCGAGACAGATGATCGCCGGTTTCATGCTGGCGACCGCGTTCCTGTCCATGTGGGTGTCCAACACCGCGACCGCCGTGATGATGCTGCCGATCGGCGTGTCGGTGCTGGGGCTGGTCGCGAAGCGGGTCTCGTCGATCCCGGGTGACGGCGAGGGCGAGCCGCTGACCGGCGAGGGCGCGCCGAACATCGCGACGGCGCTGATGCTCGGCATCGCCTACGCGGCCTCGATCGGCTCGCTCAGCACCATCATCGGTACCCCGCCGAACGCGTTCCTCATCGGCTACCTGCGTCAGGAGCAGGGCGTCTCCATCGGGTTCGGGCAGTGGATGCTCTTCGCGCTGCCACTGTCGGCGGTGTTCCTGGTCATCACGTGGATCGTGCTGACCCGCTTCCTGTACCCGCCGGAGATCGACGACGTGCCCGGCGGCCGCGAGCTGATCCAGTCGGAGCTCGACGAGCTCGGGCCGATCTCCCCCGGCGAGAAGCGGGTCGCCGTCGTCTTCGCCGCCACGGCGCTGGCGTGGATCCTGAACTCGCTGCTCGGCGACGTGTGGGCCGACACCTTCCTGGCCAACCTCGACGACGCGATGATCGGCATCGCCGCCGCCATCATCCTGTTCCTGATCCCGGTCGACCGCGAGCACGGCACGTTCGTGCTCGACTGGACCGCGGCACGCGAGCTGCCGTGGGGCGTGCTGCTGTTGTTCGGTGGTGGGCTGTCGCTGGCCGCGGCCGTGTCGGAGAACGGCGTGGACGAGTTCGTCGGCCAGCAGCTGCAGGCGTTGTCGAACGTGCCGGTGTGGGTGCTGATCGCCGCTGTCGTCGCGTCGGTGATCCTGCTGACGGAGATGACGTCCAACACCGCCACGGCCGCTGCCCTCGTGCCGATCATCGGCGGCTCGGCCGCGGTGCTGGGGCTCGACCCGGTGGCGCTGGCGGTGCCGGCCGCGCTGGCGGCGACGTGTGCGTTCGCCCTGCCCGTCGCCACGCCGCCCAACGCGATCGTGTTCGGCTCCGGCCACGTCACCGTGGCACAGATGGCACGGGCCGGCGTCGTGCTCAACGTCATCGGCGTGCTGCTGATCACCATCGTGACGCTGACCCTGGCCGGCCCCGTGTTCGGCACCGGCTGAACCGCGGGCGACAGGAGCTGATTATCAGCTGGGGCTGGCGAGCTGGATGAGGTTGCCGCAGGTGTCGTCGAGGACGGCCGTGGTGATGCCGCCCATGTCCAACGGTTCCTGGGTGAACCGCACCCCGTGGTCACGCAGGCGTTCGTACTCCGCCTGCACGTCCTCCACGGCGAACGAGGTGTAGGGGATGCCGTCCTCGACGAGCGCCTGCTTGAACGGTGCCGCCGCCGGGTGGGCGTCCGGTTCGAGGACCAGTTCCACTCCGTCGGGATCGGCCGGCGACACCACCGTCAGCCACCGGTGCTCGCCCAGTGGGATCTCAGTCTTCTTCTCGAAGCCGAGCACGTCGGTGTAGAAGCTCAGCGCCTTGTCCTGGTCGTCGACGAGCACGCTGGTCAGGTTGATGCGGATCATCGTCACTCCTTCGGAATCGGCCACCGCTCGAGGATCATCCGCATCGGCGTGAGGTCGAGGTCGTGGAACTTGTAGCGGCCGTCACGTCGCGTCGTGACGAGTCCGGCCTCCTCGAGCACCGCGAGGTGCTGCGAGATCGCCTGGCGGGATGACTCGATGCCGTGTCGGGTGATCAACCGCTTGCACAGTTCGAACAGCGTCTGGCCGTCCTTGGCGTGCAGTTCGTCCAGGATCGCTCGCCGGGTCGGGTCGGCGATCGCCTTGAACAGGGCATCGTCCATGCCCCGACAATACGCAAGTCTGTACTTGCCTGTCAACCAGCTACTTCGGCCCCGGCGCGCTGCGCCCGAACGACACGAACCGACGGATCCGCCGGGGAGAGGACGGCGGATCCGCCGGTTCGGCGGTGCCCGCGCGGCGTGGGCGCCGGGGGCGGATCAGGGTGGGCGTCGAGGCTGGTCCGAGGTGCGACCCCGGGCAAAGCGGGAGTCGGCGTGCGGGTCGTGCGTCGGCGTCAGGGGCGGACGTCGTCGGGGTCGTCGGCCGGCACGGTCGATTCGTCGCGACCGAGGTCGTCGGCGCCGTCGCGGGAGTCGCGGCGTGCGGCCGACACGACCAGCGCCAGGCCGAGCAGCACCAGGACGGCCGGTCCGATCCAGCGCAGGTCGGCGAGGGTGATCAGGGCCACCTCGGTCAGGCCGAGCACGCCGACCGCGGCGAACAGGGCGCCGAAGACGAAGGACAGCAGGTCGAAACGGTGGGTCTCCATCACGGCTCCAGTTCCAGGACGTCGTCCTCGGGTGCGGCGTTCTCGTCGGTGGCGGCGCCACCCTCGAACTCGGGTGCGGGGTCGCTGTCTCGCCCGTCCCGCTCGACGCGGATCTGGCCGAAGCCGACCTGGACGTCCAACGTCAGGCGCACGTCGCTGCCCGGCACCTCGTCGACCACGGTGCGGTCGAGGCCGACGCCGTCGGTGCGCTGACCGAGCAGGGTCATCTGCCCGGCACCGCTCTGCGCATGCACCTCGACGGTGACGTCCTCGGGCACGTAGACCGTCACGTCACCGAAACCGGTCTGCACGGTGACGTCGCGGTCGTCGGTGAACTGCACCTCACTGAGGTCGATGCGCAGTTCACCGGCCCCGAGCGTGTAGGTGTCGCGGACCTCGGCCTCGACGGCCGGCGTCTCGAAGCGCTGCCCCGCGGGCTGTCCACCGGAGGTGAAGGCGTCGACGGGAAAGGGACGCAGCAACTGCAGCACCAGGACGACCGGCAGCAGCAGGAGTCCCGCCCCGATCAGACCACGGCCGCGGCCCACCACGCTGCCGACGAGCAGGCCGACACCGACCACCAGCAGCGCTGCGGAGACGATCTGGCCGGGGCGCAGCGCGGTGGCGTCCGCGACGTTGAGCAGCCACAGCACGCCGACGGTCAGCAGGGCGGCGCCCAGCGTGATCCGGGTGAGGATCCCGCGGGACTCGGGCACCGGTGGCGGCGTCCAGTCGCGGCCGTCGCCGCCGCCTTCGCCGGGCGCACGCGGCGGGACGCCCGGTGGAGGCGGTTCCCAGGCCGGCGGCGGCTCGATGCGGCGGGTGTCGCCGGGGCCGTCGGTGGGACGGTCGATGCGCACGGTGTCCGTGCGGGCGTCGTCACTGGACATGGAGGTCTCCGGTCGGGAGGCGAACGAGCGTGGGTCGGACGCGGGCACGGGCGGCGAGGCAGGGGCGAAGGCGGGTGGCTGGCCGCCGCCGGGCGAGGTGCCACCGAACGGTGGCTGCCCGCCGGCAGGCGGTGCGCTCGGCCGGCCGGGTGGCATGGCCGCCGGGCGGTTGGGCGAGCGGTCTGCCGCCCGCCACAACGCGATGCCGAAGGCGATCAGCACCAGGGGCACCAGGACCCCGCGGTCGGCGACGAAGGGGAACGGTCCCCGTCCGGGGAAGGGCCCGTCGAGCAGCCACAGGGCCCCGATGATCAGCGTCGCGATGCCGATCCAGAACAGCGGATCGCGCCCGCCGATGTCCTCGCGTCGCGGTGGCCGCGGCGCGGCGGCCTCCGCGTCGGACTCCTCGGGGATGAGCACCCAACCGAGCACGTAGGCCACGATCAGGATTCCCTGGGAGAACAGCGTCAGGACGACGAACAGGATCCGGGCGACGGCGACGTCGATGCCGAGGTGGTCGGCGACGCCGGCCAGCACGCCGGCCAGCAGCTTGCCGTCACGGCGGCGCCGCAGGGGCGGGCGCGGCGGCGCGACCGGCCCACCGGGAGGAGGAGTGGAGGAGGACACGGGAGCACTCGAGAGGTCGGGGGCCCAACGGAGGGCCGACGGGCGCTGATGCTGGTCCCATACTGCGCCGAAGCTCGTGGCGCGACCATCCGGAACTCCCCTGGGCCGACCCTGACGCGGGTCCGGAATCGCCGGGGGCCGGCCCCCGAGCGGGCGCGCGCCCGCATGTGCGACCCTTGACGCGGCACCGCTCCACACGCGGGTCCGCCACCACTTCCCAGTGCTCCGCCCACCGGAGACGTTCCCGATCGACGACCGGCCCATCGCCCGTCCGGCACCGCCCCCCGCTGGTGCCGGGCCCGACCTGCCGCCGCCACCGCCCAGGGTGCGCGGCGAGGTCGGCGCGCCCGGCGTCGCACCGACGGGCTCCCCCGTCGCGCCGCCCGGCCCACCACCCGACGCGCGGCGTGCCGTGGGGCACCCGGGGGTGAGCGCTTCCGCGGAAGCCGATCGCCGCGCCGGTGCGCTGGGGCGCGGGCGCATCATCGGCGGGGTGGCGGCGGGTCTCGGCGCGCGGCTGGGTGTCGACCCCGTCCTCATCCGCATCGTCTTCGTCGTGCTCAGCCTGGCCGGCGGCGCCGGTGTCCTGCTCTACGGCGTGCTGTGGGCGTTCACCTCGATCGGCTCGGCGACGCCCGTCGAGGGGCGCCGCCCGGCATCGCTGCAGCAGGCCGCGGCACTGGGGCTGATCACCCTCGGCGTGCTCTTCCTGCTGCGCGAGCTCGGCCTGTGGTTCGGCGACTCCCTGGTGTTCCCGGTGGCCCTGGCCGCGATCGGCTCGGCGATCGTGTGGACCCGTGGCGACGAGGCCGACCGCACCCGCTGGTCGAGGGTCACGGCCAGGATCCCGGGCGGACACGCGCTCGCGACCGCCACCTCGGGCCCCGCCTCACCGGTCCGCCTGCTCATCGGCACGTTGCTGGTGGCGGGGGCCGTGGCGGGCTTCCTCGCGGCGCAGGACGGATTGGGTGCCCTGCGCGACCTCGGGTTCGCGGTCGTCGCGGCACTCGGTGGACTGGCGCTGCTGTTCGGGCCGTGGCTGTGGGGACTCGTGGACCAGCTCGGGCTCGAGCGGCGCGAGCGCATCCGCCAGGAGGAGCGCGCCGAGCTGGCCGCCCACCTGCACGACTCCGTGCTGCAGACCCTGGCGCTCATCCAGCGCAGCGCCGACCAGCCGCGCCGCATGGTGGCCCTCGCCCGCCGTCAGGAACGCGAGCTGCGGAGCTGGCTCTACGGCCAGCGCGACAGCCTCCACCAGCAGACCAGCCTCCAGGCCGCCGCCGAACAGGTCGTCGAGGAGGTCGAGGCCGTCCACGACCTGCAGATAGACGTGGTCGTCGTCGGCGACGCGCCACTCGACGACCGCGTCCTCGCTCTGCTGGCCGCCATGCGCGAGGCGTGCGTGAACGCGGCCAAGCATGCGGGTGTGGCGACCGCCTCCGTGTACGTCGAGGTGGAGGACGACCAGGTCACGGCGTTCGTCCGCGACCGCGGCGACGGTTTCGAGCTGGCCACCGTGCCCGAGCACCGGCGCGGCGTGCGCGACTCCATCATCGGTCGCCTGGACCGGCACGGCGGCCACGGGCGCGTCTGGTCCACGCCGGGCGAGGGCACGGAGATCGAGCTGTGCGTGCCGCGAAGCCGCAACAGCAACCACCACCACTCGACGGAGCAGCAGGCATGACCCGCGCCATCCGCGTCTTCCTCGTCGACGACCACCGCCTGTTCCGGGCGGGCGTCCGGGCCGAGCTCGGGCCGCACGTGACCATCGTCGGTGACGCCGGCGACGTCGACACCGCCATCCAGGGCATCCGCCAGACCAAGCCCGATGTGGTGCTCCTCGACGTGCACATGCCCGGCGGAGGTGGGCGCGCCGTCATCCAGGCCGTCCACGAGACGCTGCCGGACGTGCGCTTCCTCGCCCTCTCGGTCTCCGACGCGGCCGAGGACGTGATCGCCGTCATCCGCGCGGGCGCGCGCGGGTACGTCACCAAGACGATCTCGCCCGACGACCTCGTCAGCGCCATCGGCCGGGTGCACCAGGGCGACGCCGTGTTCTCGCCGCGACTGGCCGGCTTCGTGCTGGACGCCTTCGCCGGTGACCTGCCGGCCGGCGTGAGCAGCGAGGACCCCGAGTTGGACCAGCTCACCACCCGCGAGAAGGAGGTGCTGCGCCACATCGCGCGCGGCTACACCTACAAGGAGGTGGCGAGCCGGCTGTTCATCTCCGTCAAGACCGTCGAGACCCACGTCTCCGCGGTCCTGCGCAAGCTGCAGCTGTCCAACCGCCACGAGTTGACCGCGTGGGCCGCCGGCCGCGACCTGCTCTGAGGCGAATGCCCGCGAATGCCCCTCACTCTGTCACGGTCTCCGGGCGCCCGGTCTCGATCAGCTCGGCGAGCAGCCGAAGTCGGCGATATTGGATGGCGCGTGCACCCAGCGACGTGAAGCCGCCGTCGACGGCACGCAAGAGGGCGAGCGGAGATCGAGCAAGTGCGGCGGCGAACTCCTCGATCTCCTGGCGTTCCGCCCGCTGACCAGCGAACTGATCCGCGAAGGCATCCAGGTTCCAATAGAGGTCACCGGGCGTGACGATCCCTTCGTTGCCTTCCAGGTCGGTCACCTGGCGGACGATCTCGGCCGCGAGCAGCAACTCCCTTCGAAGCACCTCGCCGCGTTCGAAGACCTCGTCGGCACCCAACGCCGGTTCGAACAGGACCCGATACGCAGCGAGGTCGAGGGGCGCCACCTCGTGCTGCTGCAAAAGCTCACTCAGGGTTGTGACATCGAGCAACGCCACCGCACGGTTCGCCCGGGCGCGCTCGGCCAAGCGGGCTCCGCGGAAAGCAGGAGCCACGATGCACGCATGGTCGGCCTCGTAGAGCGTCTTGTGCTCGTCGATGGTGACCCAGTCGATCTGCTGATCGCTCACGGCTTCACCGGCCGTCGACTTCGTGTCCACGACCACCCGGTACTGGTCACGGGACCCGAGTGGCGCCGTCAGCAAGACGTCGGTCCTTCCGGCGCCGCCGTGCCAGACGGCGTCGAAGCCGAGGAAAGCGAACGCATCCCTCGCCGCCCGTTCGAACGCCGCGGGGTTCGCGGAGTCGTGCGCCGTCGACCGCAGGTGCTCGATCAGGTCGACCGCCGAACCACCCTTGAGCGGAGCCTCGCCCGATTCACGGTCGGACGCCCTGACCGGAGCGGGAGGCGTCGTCGGCGGCGGCGCCTCGACGGACGCCGTGTGGGTCTGCGCCGGCGCGAGCGTCAGCCGGCCGAGGACGGCCTCGCCGAAAGGCGTCCGGACGAGTCGCCCACTCTCGTCGACCTCGACCGCCCCGAGACCGGCGAGGAACTGCCGCCGCCGCGTGATCTGACCACGCCTACGCCAGTTGAGTGCGTACGCGTCATTCGCATACTGGCGGAGTTCCTCGAGGCTCCTCGGTCGGTCGAGCGCGGCCAGGAGTTCGCCGACGTAGCGCAGTCGCGCGTGGAAGAGCGCCAGCAAGAAGGCGGCGTCGCGCTCCTGTAGCCACCGCGCCCCCTCGGGCGACAAGCCGACACGGGCGGCGTCCAGGTACAGCAGGCCCATCTTGGCCAAGAAGTTCGCAACGCTCGCCGCCCGGTTCCGCGACCCGCCGTACCGCGGAGTCAGCCAGTCGACGAACTCCTGGCGCGCGGGTTGCGTGGCGTCGACGTAACCGAGAATCTCAGCCAGAACCTGCTGGTACGCGGCGTCGTCGGCCATGATGACACTGACCACCGATACGCGTTGCTGCCAGGAGAGCGGCGCGGGCCAGCTGGGCAGCGCCGAGGTCTGGATAGGTGGTGGCTCAGGAACGTGGTCGCGCACGGCAGACCACTGCTTCTCGTCGAGCGGGAAGACGGTTCCCATCGGCGCCGTAATGATCTGGTGGTCGGCGAGTTGCGGAAGCGAAGCGACGACGGCCTTCGGCACGAACGCGCACGGCATCACGCGAAGCGTCACATGGGTCGTGACGTCCGAGACCTCGCTGCGGTCGAAGGGCAGCTCGTCCGGGTGTGGCGACGTCTCCTGCGGCGGGGTCTCCACGGAAGCGACAGCGACGATCCCCGCCTCACGGCCGGAGCGCCACACGAGCCCTGAGTCGCCAACGCGGACGGCACCGGCATGCTGGGGGACGCGCCATCGAATCCGGTCCAGCACGGCCAGGGCGCCGTCGATGTCGAATCGGTCCGGGTTGGCCTGGAAGATCCATGCACGCGCCATGGCAACCCCACTCTGCCGACATCGGCCACCATAGAACGACTCCTGGTGCCATGCCGACGTTGCGTCGAGGTGGTGTCGTCAGTCGACGTGGCCGGGGCTTGCGGCGACCAGGCCGAACAGCAGTTGCGGGACCAGCAGGGCGATCAGGACCAGCAGTGGCGGCGTCCACGAGTCGGTGGCGTCGTGCAGCAGGCCGATCGCGAGCGGTCCGCCGGCGGCCACGAGGTAGCCGACCCCCTGGCTGAGCGCGGACAGGCGCGCGGTGCCCTCGGCGCTGCGGGCCCGCAGGCCGATGAGCACGAGCGCCAGCGGGAAGGCGCCCATGCCCACGCCGAGGAGCACGGCCCACAGGCCCGGCAACGTCGCCGGCGCGACGAGCAGGCCGACGTAGGCGGCGGCCGCGAGGACGGCCAGTCCGACGACGTAGCCGCGCTGGTCGCTGCGCCGGGCCGCCAACTCCGGCAGCGCGATGCTGATCGGCGCGCCCAGCAACGTCACGAGCGCCAGCAGCAGCCCGGCCGTCGCCGCGTCGACGCCGGCGTCCTGGTAGATCGACGGCAACCAGCCCATGACGACGTAGGCACCCAGGCTCTGCAGCCCGAAGTAGCCCGCCAGCGCCCACGACTGCCGCTGACGGTGGACCGGCGCCCGGGGAGCCGGTGACGGCGCTCGCGTGGTGTGACCAGCCGCGTGCGTGGCCGGTGCCGCCTGACGGTAGTCCGCCAGCGGCTTGGACTCCTCACCGCGGCGGCGCACCCACAGCCACACCGGCACCGCTGCCAGCGGGGGCAACGCCCACACCCCCAGGCCGACCCGCCAGGAGCCGAACGCCTCGGCGACCGGCACGGATGCGGCCGCCGCCAGCGCGGTGCCGACCGCCAGCGCCATCGAGTACAGCCCGGTGGCGCGACCGACGTGCCGCGGGAACCACCGCTTCACTGCGACCGGCAGCAGCACGTTGCCGACCCCCATGCCGGCCAGTGCGGGCACGGTCCACAGGAGCACCAGCGCCGGCCGGTCGACGAGCACGCGCGCGAGCAGCGCGGCCGAGGTCAGCAGCATCGCGGCGGTGAGCACGAGCGCCGTGTCCCTCCGGCGCGCCCACCGGCCGACGAGCAACCCGAAGACGCCGAAGCAGATCGGTGGGAGGGTGGTGATGACCCCGGCCAGGGCGGCCGGCATCCCGATGTCGCGCTGCAGGTCGGGCAGCAGCGCCCCGAAGCTCGTGACGGCCGGACGCAGGTTCAGGGCGGTCAAGACCACGGCGAGACCGGCCAGGACCGCCAGCCGTCGCTGGGTCCGGGGTTCACCGACCGCGGCGCGCGCGGCGGCGACCGGACGCCGGGCCCGCCCCACCTAGCGGTGCACGTCCGGGTCGTGCTGCGTCACCCGGGACCGGACCGTGCGGATCGCGTCGCCGGACAGGATGCCGCTGCGCCCGAACAGGCGCCCGAGCTCCCAGTTCGACAGGCCCAGCTCGGGGGTGCCCAGGGCGTACTGCCCGTCGACCCACCGCGTGAAGCCGGTGCCGACGTAGGGCGCCTCCGCCACCCGCCAGGCGCGCTGCCGGTCGTGCTCGTCCTCGGACACCACCGACAGCACGAATCGGGGGCTGTAGCGGTTGAACAGCTCGAGCGCGTGGTCGAGGTCGTCCACCACGACCAGGGTGAGCTCGGGGCTGTCCTCCCACTCCCACTCGACCCCGAGCTGGGCCTCCAGCAGCGGCTCGGCCTGCGCTTCCTCGACGTCGCCCTCGGCACGGGCGATGGGCACGACCTTCTCGAACCGCTCGGCCGGGACGTGGTCGCGGGTCGTCTCGACCACGTGCAGCTTCGCGTTGGTGCCCCGGTCGGCGGCGGCCCGGTCGAGCGCGTCGAGGAAGGTCGGAACGAGGTCGTCGGCGCGCTCGCGCACGATGCAGCACACGTTCAGTGTGTTGCAGACCTTGCGGTCCAGCGAGCGGTGCACGGCGGCGGCGAACCGTCCGGTGTCGGCGGCGGCGGTGGCCACCAGCCAGGCGCCGCCAGTGCCGTGCGCGGACACGGCGTTGCCGGCCTGCTGGGCGACCGCGGACAGCTGCCGCACCGCCTCGCCGGAGCCGCGGGCGACCGCCAGCGAGAGGCGCGGATCGGCGAACAGGGCCCAGCCGGCCGCGTGCGAGGGTGCGTCGACCAGCGACGCGGCGCCGGCGGGCAGCCCGGCGGCCTCGAGCGCCGGGTCCAGGGCGTGCTCGACGATCGCCCGGGCGGTGCCGAGCGCGTCGGAACCGATCCGGAACACGACCGTGTTGCCGCCGCGAAGCACCCCACAGGCGTCGGCGAACACGTTCGGCCGTCCTTCGAAGACGAACGCGACGACGCCCAGGCGGTCGCTGACCTGCTCGAGCGTCCAGCCTTCGTACTCGCGGGTGTCCATCACCTCGCCGCGCGGCGAGGGCACCGTGGTCCAGTTGCGCAGGCCGGCCACCATGTCGGCGCGCATGCGGTCGGACAGCACCAGCCGGGTGGTGGACCGGCCGCGCTCGCGGGCCCGGGCGACGTCGGCCTCGTTGGCGGCGGCGATGGCGGCGAACCGCTCGTCGTCCTCGAGGTGGTCGGCGAACGCGGTGTAGAAGGCGTCCAGTTGCGCGTCGTCGACGGCGCCCATGGCCCCGAAGGCCCGGACGGCGGCGTCGACGGCGGCGCGGGCGGCCTGGCGGTCGGCCCGCGGCACGTGCAGGATCTCGCCGGTGTCCTGGAGGACCACCAGGGCGTCCCCCGGGGCGAACGCCTCCGCGAGTTCGGCGCTGACGTGGGTCACCCGGTCACCGCCGAAGACCAGCGGCTGTCCGGCGACGAGCGTTTCCAATGATTGGACGTCCATGGTGACCACCGTAGCCTGACCAGCCTGCGACCCCGTCCGCAGCGCCGTCCGGTCCCGAACAACCGGCGAACCGGAACCACGATCCCGAGGACGTGCGCCTTCGTGTCCGATCCCCGAGCCGTCCTGCGCATCGGTGAGGTGTCCCGCCGCACCGGTGTCGCCGTCCCCACGCTACGGGCGTGGGAGCGGCGCTACGGGCTGCTCTCACCCGATCGCACGGAGGGCGGTCACCGCCTCTACAGCGAGCGTGACGTCGACCGTGTGAAGGCGATGCAGCGGCTGCTGGAGGACGGCTGGTCGGCGGCGGCCGCGGCCCGCGAGGTGCTGCGCGAACCCGCGACCGTCACCCAGTTGCGGCCGGTCCCGGGGCTCGGGTCGGCGTCGATGGCGCTGGTCGAGCGGCTGGAGTCGGCCATCGATGCGTTCGACGCGTCCGGCGCCGACGCGGTCGTGGACGACGTGTTCGCCCGCCTGGAGATCCCGCGGGCGCTCGACGACGTGATCCTGCCGGTGCTGCGCCGGGTCGGCGACGGCTGGCAGGACGACCCGCGGGTGATCGCCCGCGAGCACTTCGCGACCAACACGCTGCGACCCCGGCTGCAACGCCTGCTGCGCGCCACGGCACGCTCCGGCGGACGCAGCCTGCTCGCCGCCGCGCCCGAGGGCGAGGAGCACGATCTCGGCCTGCTGGCCGCCGCGGTCGCCGCCGTCGATGCCGGCTGGCGGGTGCACTACCTCGGGGCGCGCACCCCGACGCCGGCCATGGAGCGCGGCGCCGCCGACCTGCAGCCCGACGTCGTGCTGGTCGGGGCCATGTTCCGGGAACAGGCCGAGGCGTTCCTCGCCACCCGGCCCGCGTTCCCGCGGGCCGGTGTCGTGCTGGGCGGCTCCGGGTTCGTCGCCGCGGACGTGGCGCGCCTGCCCCGGGCCGTCGTCCACCAGGGCTCGATCGTGGACATCCCCACGAGCCTCGAGGTGGCACGGTCGGCGCGCAACGACGCGATCTAGCCGCGCGGTCGGCGCGGGCGGCGCGGGCGCCCCGCGTCAGCGGCTGATGCGGAACTTGATCCGCACGTGCGTGTGGTACTCGCTGATCTCGTTGCCATCCACCACCGCGGAGGTCTCCAGGACGTTGAACCCTTCGACGTTGCGCAGCGTCTTGGTGGCCTCCTCGAGTGCCTTGTGCGCCGCGTCGCGCCAGGACTCGGTCGACACGCCGACCAGATCGATCGTCTTGATGACCGCCATCTCGAGCAAGCCTCCTCGCACGTGTTTCTGGCCGTGCAATGTGGGAATGACGCCCGGCGGGGGCGCGGGCGCGGGGTCAGGCGTCGGTGACGGCGTCCCCCTGCATCGCCGCGATCGCCTGACGCAGCCGTTCGGCGACCGCCGTCGCGGCCGCGTCGTCGTCGAGGGCGCCGGAGCGCCGCTGCGCGAGCACATCCGACCAGATGGAGGGCCCCAGCACGAAACCACGGTAGGCGCCGACGCTCGCGGCGTGGCGCAGACTGCGCAGCGGGTCACCGGCAGCGCCGCCCGGCTCGTCACGGACGAGGACGTGCACGTGGTCACGGCCGGCGTCGCGCACGAGCCCGGAGACGGCGTTCGCTTCCTCGACGTCGCGCGGGCCGGGTAGGGCCCACAGGTCGGGTTCGACGCCGATCTCGCGGACCTCGCGCGCGGCCCGCAGCACATGCTGCGTGCGCTCGTCGCCGGCGTCGAGGTCGTCCGTGCCGGGGACGTCGATGTCGACCAGCAGTGCGCGGTCGGTCTCGTGCAACCACGCCGACAGCCGGGTCAGGTCCAGGGCCTGGGTCTTCTTCACCTCGGGGTCGACGTCCGGCCCCCAGCGCAGCTCCACCTCGACGATCCGCGGGGAGAAACGGTCGACGTACGCGCCGAAGTCGTCACCCGGCGCCAGCCGGAAGGCGCCACCTTCGTCGCTGACCGGCAGCACGAGCTGCAGCGGCTCGCCGGTCACCTCGGCGGCCAGGTCCGGCAGCATGTCGCCGTCGACCAGGACCCCCAGCTCGTCCGGCGCGGCGGCGCTGCCGGCCGCCGCGACCTGGCGCACGCCGGTCAGCACGACCCGTGCGGCGTCGGCGTCCAGCGCGTCGGCGCCGCGGTGCTCGAGCCGCACCGCGTACAGCCCGTGGTCGTAGCCGAGCTCCATGCCACACCTCCGTCGCCGGGCACCCGAGCGTAGTGACCGCCGCGTGGTCGCCCGGGCCGCCCGGCACGGACGGACGGCGGCGCCTGGAGACCGGCGGTCAGCGCAACCAGAACGTGATCGACATGCCGATCACCATGGCGATGCCGGCGACCACCGCGGCCGGCATGCCGAGGCGGCTGCCCTTGACGTGGGCGATCAGCCCGAGCGCCATGCCCAGCGGCCCGGCCAGCACCTCGGCGTAGCTGACGACGCTGAGCACCGCGCAGGCCAGGGCGATGACGGCGAGGATCGTGCCGAAGCGCGGGGACGCGTCGATCGGCGCGAACGGATCGCGCTCGGGATCGGAGGTCTTCGCCACGGTCGAAAGCTCGCTGGGAGGCGGAGGTGGTCGCCCGGCAGGCTACCGCCGGCAACACACCGCCACGTCCGGCACGCTGCCGAATCCACCGAAGGGGAGCCCACCTTGCCCGACGCCACCGCCATCGATCTCGTGCGCACGCTGTACCAGGCGTTCGAGGACGGGGACCACGACGCCATCCGCGACTGCCTCGCCGACGACCTGCGGTGGCGGCAGGCGGCGTCGGCGGTGCCCGCCGCGGGGCAGGACACGACCGGCGCCGACGAGCTGCTGCGCCGGGTCGTCGTCCACTTCGAGCAGGAGTGGGACGGTTTCACGGAAGAGGTCGACGACGTCTTCGCGGCCGACGGTCGCGTCACCGCCACGGGGACCTACCGCGGCACGTACCTGGCCACCGGTCGTCGCCTCGAGGCCGAGTTCTGTCACCTGTGGTGGGTGGAGGGTGGCAAGATCCGCGGCTTCCGCCAGTTCACCGACACGGCGGCGTTCGCCGCGGTGATGCGCGGGTGACGACGCGTGGTCGCGGGCCGGAAGCGCCGGCGACGAGCGGAGGAGGAGCCGGAGTGGGACGGCTGGCGATGGACGACGGCGAACTCGGCGCCTTCCTCGCCGAGCAGCGCGTGCTGCGCCTGGCCACCGTCGACGACGACGGCTGGCCCGCCGTCGTCCCCGTCTGGTTCGTCTGGCACGCCGGCGCGTTCTGGGTGTGGAACCTGGAACGCGCGAAGCGCACGGCGCGGCTGCGGGCCGGCACGCGCTGCGCATTCGTCGTGGACGGCGGGCACGACTACGGCGAACTGCGCGGCGTGTCGGGCCGGCTCGCCTACGCGTTCGTCGCGGACGACGAGGTGCCGGTCGACGTGCGCCGCGGGTTCGCTCAGCGTTATTTCGGCGTGGACGAGCCGCTGCCACCGGCCGACCACCACGCCTGGCTACGACTCGACCCGGTCGGGGTCGCGAGCTGGGACTTCCGCAAGCTCTGAGGTGCCCTGCGGAGCCGGGTCCGCCAGCCCCAGCCGGCGGAACAGCAGCGGCGCCAGCCCGCCGACCCAGGCGCCGACGAGCAGGTAGCGGAGGTAGCGCAGCAGCAGGGCCACCGCGTCACCGCCGGCCGGGAACACCGCGCCCAGCCCCTGCCAGAGCACCACCACGCCGACGAGCCCGAGGCCGACGCGCGCCGCGCGGCGGCCCAGCGTCCCGCCGCTGTCGAACCCGCCGCGCGGAACCAGGACGGCCAGTCCGACGACCAGGCCGGCCAGCGTGGCCGCGGCGGTGACGACGTCGGCGGCGCTGGTGGCCTCGGTCGGGTCGAGGAGTCCCGGCCAGCCCGGGTCGAAGCCGCGCAACCGGGCCGACAGCAGTACGCCGACCAGGATCAGTGCCCAGGACGCCACCAGGCCCGCCAGCACCCACTCCACCGGACCGCGCGTGGCGGCCCAGCGGCGCACGCGCGGCTCGAGCAGCCAGAACGCCACGAGCAGCAGTGCCCCGATCGTCCAGCCGACCAGGACGTCCTCGCGGAAGTGCGCGCCGAGGTGGATGCGGGACCAGCCGATCGCGGCGATCAGCCCGACCAGCGCGACCCGCACGAGCGGATGGCGCAGGCTCACGGCGAGCAGCCCCCACACGGCGGCGCCGTTCTGGGCGTGCCCGGACGGGACCCCGAACGTCGCTTCCGGCACGCGCTCCAGCGTCGGGTCGAGGAACGCCGGCCGCGGCGTGGTCGTGACCAGCTTGCCGATCGAGTTGATGCCGGCGGTCAGCAGCAGCATCACGCCCAGCCGGACGCCGAGCCGCCGGCTCACCGCCCAGTACAGCAACGGGAATACCAGCAGGTAGAACTCCTCGTCACCGAGGAACGTGACCACGTGCAGCAGCGTGGTCCACCACTCGGGCCCGGCCTGCAGGTCGACCGCCCGCTGCAGCTGCGTCCCGTACCCACCGGGGTCGCGCGCCTGGGCAGCGGCACGGTCGTTCAGCACGTCGACGAGCACGTCGGGATAATCGGTCATGATCCCGTGCACGCCGGCGTCGAGCAGCCGGTGCATCTGCTCGGGGTCGTTTACGGTCCACACCTGCACGTCGACGCCGAGGCGCTCGGCGGCGCGCACGAACCGGGGCGTGACGACCCGCCGGCCGTCGTGCACCTCGGGGACCTGGAACAGCTCGCCCGGCGGCGACCACCACGGGTGCAGGCCGACGAGCTGCCGCACGTAGAACCCGGTCGTCTCGCCCTCGGGCATGTTGGTGGGCACGTCGGGCAGCTGCTCGCGGACCGGCGCGAGGTAGTCGGTGCTGAAGCTGGCGACGGTGACGCTGCCGTCGTCGCGGCCGTACTCGCGCAGCAGCGCGACGACCGGGTCGACGATGGCGAGGTCGCCGTCGGTCTTGAGCTCGACGATCAGGTGGGTGTCGGGGTAGCGCTCGAGCACCTCGCGCAGCGTCGGGATGCGCACGCCGCGGTCCGCCCACGGACGGTTGCCGGCCGCGTCCTCGAAGTACCAGCCGGCGTCGAGCTCCTGCAGCTGCGCGAGCGTCAGGCCAGCGACGTCGCCGGACACCCCCGTGGTGCGGTCCACGGTCCCGTCGTGGATGACCACGACCTCGCCGTCGGCCGTGATCTGCAGGTCCATCTCCAGGGTGTCGGCACCCTGTTCGAGGGCGAGGTCGAACGCCTCGATGGTGTTGCTGGGGGCGTGGCCCTGGGCGCCGGCGTGGGCGATGACGCTGACGTCGCGGGCGGCGAAGTGGGCGACGCGTTCCTGCGGCGGCTGCTGGAGCGCCACGGCCAGCAGGCCGGCCAACAGCAGCAGCCCGACGACGACCAGCCGGCGTCGGCTCCGTGTGCGCGCCCCAGCGACCACCTCAGCGACCTCCCCGCGGAGCGGGCACCCTAGTGCGCCCACCGGCTGCCCCCGCGGGTCGGTGTCCGGCTGCGGCACCCGGGCCCTCTAGGCTGCCGCATGTCCCGACGGCCACTGTCCGTGCCGTCGTGCCTTCGAGCGACTTCGGCCCAGGAGAGAGCGCCGTGAGCGAGGACGTCCGCACCGAGGAGCGTCGCAGCGACGTGACCTCGAGACTCGACCGCTTCTTCAAGTTGCGCGAGCACGGCACCGACGTGCGCACGGAACTCGTCGCCGGCCTGACGACGTTCCTCGCGATGGCCTACATCGTGTTCGTCAACCCCGACATCCTGAGCGCCACCGGCATGGACGCCGGCGCCGTCTTCGTGGCGACCTGCCTCGCCGCCGCGATCGGCACGCTCATCATGGGGTTGTACGCGAACTTCCCCATCGCGCAGGCGCCGGGCATGGGACTGAACGCGTTCTTCGCGTTCACGGTCGTGCTGGGGCTCGGCGTGCCGTGGCAGACGGCGCTGGCCGGCACGTTCGTGTCCGGCCTGCTGTTCCTGGTGCTCGCCCTGACCGGGGTGCGCGAGGCCGTCATCACCGCCATCCCGCTGCAGCTCAAGCTGGCCGTCGGCGCCGGCATCGGGCTGTTCATCGCCTTCATCGGGCTGAAGAACGCCGGCATCGTCGTCGCCGACGAGGCCACCACCGTCACCCTGGGCAACCTCGGGGCGCCCACCACGTTGCTGGCCATCTTCGGCATCGTCGTCACGTGCCTGTTCCTGATGCGCGGCCTGCGCGGCGCGATCTTCTACGGGATCGTCGCCACGGCCGTGGTCGGCGTGATCTTCGGCATCAACGAACTCGGCGGCGTCGTCGGCCGGGTCCCCAGCCTCGCCCCGACCTTCGGCGAGGCGTTCGGCGCGCTGCCCGAGCTCCTGACCGTCCAGATGCTGGTGGTGGTGTTCACGATGCTGTTCGTGGACTTCTTCGACACCGCCGGGACGCTGATCGCGGTCAGCAACCAGGCCGGCCTGCTCGACGAGCAGGGCCGCCTGCCCGACGCCAACAAGGCCCTGGTGTCCGACTCGGTCGCCACGATGGGCGGCGCGATGCTCGGCACCTCGACGACCACGTCCTACATCGAGTCGTCCGCCGGCGTCGGCGCCGGCGGCCGCACGGGGCTCACGTCCGTGGCGACGGCCGGGTTCTTCCTGCTGGCGCTGCTCTTCTCGCCGCTGCTGTCGGTCATCAGTGGTGAGGTGACGGCCGCGGCGCTGATCCTGGTCGGCGTCATGATGGCGCGCGGCCTGGGCCAGATCGAGTGGGACCGGCTCGAGTACGCGATCCCGGCGTTCGTGACCGTCGTCGCGATGCCGCTGACCTACTCGATCGCCACCGGCATCGCCCTGGGGCTGCTGCTGTTCCCGCTGATGATGCTGTTCAAGGGCCGCGCCCGCGAGGTCAGCCCGATCATGTGGGTCCTGCTCGTGACCTTCGCCGCCTACTTCCTGTGGCTGGTGGAGTAGCCCGACGCGCCACCGTTCCCGACCCCCGCCGCGCGGAAACGCTTGACGCGGCGGGGCCCGCCCCGGATGCTTCCGCGGGTCGTCCGCGCCGTGGGGGTCGCGGACCTGGGGAACGAGGGGGCCGACGGTGTCGGGCTACTCCGTCGTCGTGTTCGTCCACGTCGTCGCGGCGATCGCCGTCGTGGGAGGGTCGCTGTTCGGCCCGCTGCTCGGGATGTCGGTGCGACGCGCCGACGACGTCGGCGCGCTGCGCCAGGTCGCCCGTCACCAGGCGGCGGTGAGCACGACCGGCGGCGCCGCCGCGGCGGTCGTGCTGGCCAGCGGCCTGTTCCTCGCCTTCCGCGGCGGCTGGTGGGGCTCCGGCTGGCTCGAGGTGTCCTTGGGCCTGTTCGCGCTGGCCGGCGTCCTCGCCATGGGGGTGGTCGACCCGGCGATCAAGCGGCTGCTGGCGGCGCTTGACGAGGCGGGCACCGGGCCGGTGACGCCGGCCGTCGATCGGCTGCGGCGCGAACCGCGCGCCACCGTGGCGGATGGCGTCCTGCTGGGCGTCGACGTCACGATCGTGTTCCTGATGACGAACAAGCCGGGCCCGGTGGGGGCCCTGGCGGCCGCGGCTGTCGGGCTCACCGTCGGCGGGCTGGTCGCCGCCCGCGAGCGACGCCACGACGCCGCGGCGCTCGCCGACGCGGAGGCCGCGCCGGCTGCCTGAACGCACCGGCTGACGCGGCGGTCACTGCTCCAGCGTCAGGTCCAGGGTGACGGGCGCCGGTTCGTCCTCGGCCAAGCCGAGCAGCACGAGCGAACCGTCCGGATCGACGACCCGGCCACGACACGAAGCCCCCGCATGCACGCCCCCGCACCGCCGCGTGACGGTGCCACGCCGTGCGGCCGGGGAGCGTGCGTCGCTCGGGTGTCGCGCGTGGGCCGATCAGGCGACAGGGATCCGCTCGCGGCCGGTGACGTGCAGCCCGCCGTCCTCGCCGAGGTCGACGAGGACCCGCTGGCCGTCGACGATCCGGCCGTCGAGCAGCGCCTTGGCGAGGGCGTCCTCGACCGCCTGACGCAGCAGCCGCTTGACCGGCCGGGCGCCGTAGAGCGGGTCGTAGCCGCGCTCGGCCAGCCACCCCATGGCCGCGTCGGTGACCTCCAGCTCCAGGTCGCGTTCGGCCAGGCGGCGACGCAGCCGGTCGAGCTGGATGTCCACGATCGCCCGCAGCTGGTCCGGCGCGAGCCGGGAGAAGATCACCGTCTCGTCGATGCGGTTGAGGAACTCCGGCCGGAAGTGCGTGCGGACCTCCGCCATGACCTGCTCGCGCAGCTCCTCGTCCGACAGCGTCGGGTCGAGGATGTGCTGCGAGCCGAGGTTGGAGGTCATGATCACCACGACGTTGCGGAAGTCGACCGTGCGGCCCTGCCCGTCGGTGAGTCGGCCGTCGTCGAGCACCTGCAGCAGCACGTTGAACACGTCCGGGTGGGCCTTCTCCACCTCGTCGAGCAGCACCACGCGGTAAGGCCGGCGGCGGACCGCCTCGGTGAGCTGGCCGCCCTCGTCGTAGCCGACGTAGCCGGGGGGCGCACCGATCAGCCGGGCGACCGTGTGCTTCTCCTGGTACTCGCCCATGTCGATGCGGACCATGGCGCGCTCGTCGTCGAACAGGAACTCCGCGAGCGCGCGGGCGAGCTCGGTCTTGCCGACCCCGGTCGGGCCGAGGAACAGGAAGCTGCCCAGCGGCCGGTCGGGGTCGGCGATGCCGGAGCGGCTGCGACGGACCGCGTTGGCGACCGCCGCGACGGCCTCGTCCTGGCCGACGACCCGCTGGTGGAGCTGGTCCTCGAGGTGGACGAGCTTGGCGGCCTCGGACTCGATCAGCTTGGCGACCGGGATGCCGGTCCAGCGCCCGACGACCTCGGCGATCTCGGTCTCGGTCACCTCTTCCTCGAGCAGGCTGTCGCCGGCGGCCCGCTGCTGCTCGATCTGGTGCTGGGCCTCGGCGATCTGGCGCTCGAGCTCCGGCATGCGCGCGTAGCGCAGCTCGGACACGCGGGCGTAGTCACCCTCGCGCTCGGCGGCGGCGGCCTCCTCGCGGACGCGCTCGAGCTCCTCCTTGGCGGCCTGGAGCTGCTCGATGGCGCCCTTCTCCTGCTGCCAGCGGGCCCGCATGGCGGTGTCGCGCTCGCGCAGGTCGGCCAGTTCGGCGTCCAGGTCGGCCAGCCGCGCCCGCGCGGACTCCGTCTCCTCCTTGGCCAGGCTGTGCCGCTCGATCTCCAGCTGCCGCATGCGCCGGTCGACCTCGTCGATCTCCGGCGGCAGCGAGTCGATGGCGATGCGCAGTCGCGCGGCCGCCTCGTCGAGCAGGTCGATGGCCTTGTCCGGCAGGAACCGGTCGGTCAGATAGCGGTCCGACAGCGCCGCGGCGGCGACGATCGCGTCGTCGGTGATGCGCACCCCGTGGTGGACCTCGTAGCGCTCCTTGAGGCCGCGCAGGATCCCGACCGTGTCCGGAACCGACGGCTCGGCGACGTGGATGGGCTGGAAGCGGCGCTCGAGCGCGGCGTCCTTCTCGATCGAGCGGTACTCGGCCAGGGTCGTGGCGCCGATCATGCGCAGCTGGCCGCGGGCGAGCAGCGGCTTGACCATGTTGGCCGCGTCCATCGCGCCTTCGGCGGCACCGGCGCCGACGAGCGTGTGCAGTTCGTCGATGAAGGTGATGATGCGGCCCTCGGAGGACTCGATCTCCTTCAGTACCGCCTTCAGGCGCTCCTCGAACTCGCCGCGGTACTTGGACCCGGCGATCATGGCGGACAGGTCGAGCTCGACCAGCCGCTTGTCCTGCAGCAGCGTGGGGACGTCGCCCTCGACGATGCGGCGGGCCAGGCCCTCGACGATGGCGGTCTTGCCGACACCCGGCTCGCCGATCAGGACCGGGTTGTTCTTCGTGCGGCGCACGAGCACCTGGATCGTGCGCCGGATCTCCTCGTCACGGCCGATGACCGGGTCGAGCTTGCCGTCGCGGGCCAGGGCGGTGAGGTCGCGGGCGTACTTCTCCAGCGCCTCGTAGGTGGTCTCCGGGTCCTTGGACGTGACGCGCTGGGCACCCCGGACGTCCTTGAGCACGCCGAGGATGGCGTCGCGGGTGACGCCGGACTCCCGCAGCACGGCCGCGGTGCGGTCGCCGCCGTCGGTCAGGGCGAGCAGCAGGTGCTCGGTGGAGACGTAGTCGTCGCCGAGTTGGCCGGCCTCGTCGGTGGCGCGCTCCAGGGCCTGCGCCAGGCCGCTGCTGAGCCGGACCTCGCCCGAGGAGCCGTACGCGGCCGGCATGGCGGCCAGTACCTCGCCGATGCGGTTGCGCAGGGCCGTCGGGGTCACGCCCAGCTTCTGCACCACCGGCAGCACGACGCCCTCGGCCTGCGAGACCAGGGCGAGCAGCAGGTGCGCCGAGCCGACCTCGGGATGCTTGCGGTCGCGCGCGATCCCACCGGCCTGCTGCAGGGCCTCCTGGGACTTGTGGGTCAGTCGATCGAAGTCCACCTGCTCCCCCTTTCCGTGCGTGTGAGCCGAACGGGAACTCCTCGCCGCAAAGGTAGGAAGGACCCGCGGTCGCATCAGCCCGGATGCGGGACCAACGTGCAACCAACCTGCGCCAGGGTGGCGCAACGCACGACGCCGGTGACCGGCGGACGCACGTGGCGTCCTGCACGGTCACCGGCGTCGATCTCCGGCGTGGGTCACCCGGTGTTCAGCGCCCGGTGTGGCTCACCCGGCGTTGGCCGCAGGGCGTGGTCACCGGGCATGGTCACCGGCGTGGATCATCAGTAGCCGAACTTGGCCTGGTTCGACAGGAAGCCGCCGCGCGGCAGGATGTCGTCCCAACGGTCGGCGTCGACCGTGTCGATCGAGCCGTCCGCGACCGCGTCGACGATCGCCCACAGCGCGTCGACGTTCTGCTTGACCAGGTAGCCGCGGCTCTTCTGCCCGATGCCGCCGCGCGACTCGAAGAACATCGCTCCCCGCGGCGTCCAGTCCGCGTACTCACCCTCCGGGCCCGGGCCGTTCAGCATCGCGGCCGACACGACGCCCTCGGGGATGTTGATGTACGGGTAGCGGGTCGGGGTGACCGCACCGTGCCGTCCGGCGGCGTCGGCGGCGAGCACGCCCATGCGGCGCACGGTGTCCCACTGGTCCGACGACAGCATCAGCTCGTCGAGCGAGATGCCGACGGAGAACGTCGTCATGTCGTCGGTGTCGCCGGCGTAGTAGGTCCCCTGGTGGTGGATGTCCACCATGTAGTGGGGCCGGAACTCGGCGAACGCGTACCAGAAGGCCTGTGACTCGACGGCCCGCAGCTGCGTGTAGTTGTCGAACGTCGACTGCGGCAGCGGGTTCTGGCCGCGCTGGACCCGGACGGCGTTGAGCTGGTCGAAGATGTCCTGGTCGACGCCCCAGTCGCGGTTGAGGTCGATCCGGTGGACCGTGTCCTGGCGGATGTAGGCCTCGGAGCCGTCCGGGTTGTACATCGGGATGACCGCGAAGGTGACCTCCGACAGCACCTGGCTGGCGTGCTGGCCACCGGCGACCAGGGTCTTCAGGAACGCGAGTGCCGCGTCGGGGCCGTACGGCTCGTTGCCGTGGATGCGACCCTGCACCCAGACCCGCTCGTCACCGGTGCCGATCGTGGCCATGTACAGCGGGCGGCCCTCGCCGCTCTGTCCGACCACGTCGAGCTGCATCGCGCCCTTGCTGCGGCGCTCCAACGCCAGCAACTCGCGCTCGACGTCGTCGGCCGACAGGATCGCGGCACGGTTCGGGTCGCCTTCGGCCGGCGGTACGAATGGGCCGCCCGGCTTCGACACCGGATCGGCGGCCGCGGACAACGGGATCGCCAGCACCAGGCAGGCGGCGCCGAGCAGCGCCGTCAGGCGGCGACGGCGTGTGGTGTTCGTCATGTGCTCCCCTCCCAGGGCCGGTCCTCGGGGGTGGACCGGCGCACACGGGAGAGGTCTAGTCCGTTCGGGGGGCCGGTTCCAGACCTCGTGCGGTCCGGGCGCGCCAGACGAGGTGGCTCACCAGCGGGTGTCGTAGCGGCCGAGTGCCGCCGCGACCACCGCGGGGGCCCGGGGACCGAGCAGCCGCTGCAGGGCGTCGATGACGTGGGCGTCGGTGCCGACGAGGATGCGCGGGCGTCCCCGCCGCACCCCGCGGAGGATCGCGCGGGCCGCCGCGTCGGGGGACGTCCGCGCGATGCGGTCGAACACCGCCGCGGTGCGCTCGGCGTCCTCCGAGACGCCCACGCGGGCACGGCGGGCGATCTCGGTCCGCACCCCACCCGGGTGCACGCAGTGGGCGGTCACCGGTGCCCGCGCCAGCGCCAGCTCGCCCTGCAGTGCCTCGGTGTAGCCGCGCACGGCGAACTTGGCCGCGTTGTAGGCCGACTGCTTCGGCACGCCGACCAGGCCGAACACGCTGGAGACGTTGACGAGGTGCCCGCCGCCCGCGGCCAGCAGCCGCGGCAGGAACGCCTCGGTGCCGTGGACGACGCCCCAGAAGTCGACGTCGAGGATCCAGCGAACGTCCTCGTGCTCCTGTTCCAGCACGGAGGCGTGCAGGGCGACACCCGCGTTGTTCACGACCAGGTCGACGCGGCCGAAGCATTCCTCGACCGCCTGTGCGTGGGCCTGCACCGCCGCGCGCTCACGGACGTCGAGGTGCTCCGCGAGGACGGGCCCGTAGGGCTCGAGCCGGGCGACCGTCTCCTTCAGTCCCGCCTCGTCGACGTCGGAGACCGCCAGGGCGAAGCCGTGGCCGGCCAGGCGCCACGCCAGCGCCCGCCCGATGCCGGAGCCGGCACCGGTGACCACCGCGACCCTCTGCTGCATCCGTCCTGCCTCCCGGCCACGACCGACGAACCGTGACACCATATCGTGTCAGGGTTTCGGCGCCGCACGCCGGCGTGCTCGCGTCTCAGCGTTCGTCGCGGGTCACGACCGGCCAGGCGGTGGACAGCACGTGCTCGTACACGATCGCCGTCTCCAGGCGGGCCACCTCGGGCCGGGTCGTGAACGCGTCGAGGGCCAGGTCGCGCAGGTGGTCGCTGTCGCGGACGCCGACCCGCACGAGGAAGTCCATCGGGCCGGTGACGTGGGCGACGGCCAGCGTCTCGGGCAGGGACAGCGCATGCGCGCGGAACGCGGCGAGTGTGTCCCGGGAGTGCTGCGTCAACTGCACCTGGATCAGCGCCTGCAACCCGATGCCGACGGCGGCGGGGTCCAACGCGGCGTGGTAGCCGACGATCACGCCCGCCTGCTGCAGGCGCCGGACGCGGTCGTGCGCGGCCGAGGGCGACAGGCCCGCAGCCGCGCCGAGTTCCTTGACCGTGGCCCGCGCGTCGGCCTGCAGGGCGTGGAGCAACACCCGATCCGTCCGGTCCAACGGGTACATCGGCGCCTCGATCCGGAAGATGTCCGATGGACGCGCACACTATCCGCTGCGAGGCTGTCTCCTTGGGAGATCGACGGGAGGACGTCCGGTGGCGACGGGTGAGTGCACGACGGCGGTCCACGCGGGCCGCCACGACTTCCGTGACCTCGGGGTGCACGCGCCGCCGCTGGACCGCTCCACGACCTATCCGCTGACGAGTCTGGCGACGGGCACGGCGAGCCTGGGGGCGATGGCCGCGGGGGGCGCCCCCCAGGGCTCGCCGGTCTACGCCCGCCTGCACAGCCCCACCGTGGCGCGCTGGGAGGCGGCGATCGCCGAACTCGAGCGGGCCGACGAGGCGGTCGCGTTCGCCTCCGGGATGGCCGGCATCACGGCCGTCCTGGTCGCGGCCGGGGCGGTCGGGCGGCACGTGGTCGCGGTCCGGCCGCTGTACGGCTGCACCGACCACCTGCTGCAGAGCGGACTGCTGCGCTGCGAGGTCGACTGGGTGGAGCCCGACGCCGTCGCCGGCGCGCTGCGACCGGACACCGCGCTGGTGGTGGTGGAGACCCCCGCGAACCCGACGCTGCGGCTGGTCGACCTGCGGGCACTGGTCGCCGCCGCCGGGGACGTGCCGGTCCTGGTGGACAACACCTTCGCCACGCCGGTGCTCCAGCGCCCGCTCGAGCTGGGCGTCACCTGGTCCGCCCACAGCGCCACGAAGGCGCTGTCCGGCCACGGTGACGTCATGGCCGGCGTCGTCGCCACCTCGGCCGAGCGGGCCGGCGAGCTCCGCCAGATCCGTATCCTGACCGGGGGGCTCCTGGACGCGCAGGCGGCCTACCTGCTGCACCGCAGCCTGCCGACCCTGCCGTTGCGGGTGCGCGCGGCGCAGGCGAACGCGACGGAGTTGGCCGCACGGCTGGACCGGCATCCCGCGGTCGCGGCCGTCCACCACCCGAGCCTGCCGGCGTGCGACCCGCTGGGACTCGTCGGACGCCAGATGGACGGGCCGGGCGGCAACCTCGCCTTCGATCTGCATGGGGGCTACGAGGCCGCGGCACAGGTGATGAAGGCGGTGGAGTTGATCACGCCGGCGGTCAGCCTGGGCTCGACCGACACGCTGGTGCAGCACCCGGCCGGGCTGACGCACCAGATCGTCGGCGAGGAGGGACGCGCGGCCGGCGGCATCACCCCGGGCATGCTGCGGCTGTCGGCCGGCATCGAGGACGTCGAGGACCTGTGGCGGGACCTGGCGGCGGCGCTGGAGCTCACCTAGCGCTGCGTTCGGCACTCGCGCCGGCGAAGAGCATCAGACGGGCTCGAGACGCGCCTCGAGCAGGCAGAAGACGTTGCCTTCGGGGTCGCTCAGGACATGCCACCCCTCGTCGCCTGTCTGGCCGACATCGGCCGGGCGCGCCCCGAGCTCCAGCAGACGTTCGAGCTCGTCGGCCTGGTCCCGGTCGGTGGCGTTGAGGTCGATGTGCAGCCGGGATCTGCCCGTCTCCGGCGCATCCCTCCGAGCGAGGATGATGGTCGGCTGCGGGCCGCCCCACCCTTCGGGCGGCCCGATCTCCACCATCACCGTCGCGCCGTCGTCCTCCTCGCGATCGAGCTCCACGAAGCCCAGGACCTCGCACCAGAACCGCGCCAGCACCTCCGGCTCGCGGCAGGCGAGCACGAGCTCACCGATACGGCATGCCATCTTCGGCCCCCACGTTCGGCCCCGGGAGCTTCCGGGGCAGTCACGCGGCAACGTAACGACCTCGGCCGTGAAGGAGCAACGAAGGCGAGGATCGCCCCGGGAGCGCAGCAAGGCGCTGACGGACGTTACGGTCGCCGCTGCCGGACGGGTCAGCCCTCTGCGGCCCGCTGGTCGGGCGGCGGGACGGGCCGGGCGCGCTGCACCGGCGGTGACGCGGGCGGGCGCTGGCCCGTGCGGCGCCGCAGCTGGTGCACCTCGACGTCGCGACTGGGCGCCTTGACGATCTCGAAGCGCTCGCCGGCCGGGCGATGATCCACGCGGGCAGCCAGCACCCGGACCATCTCCTCGAGCTCACCGATGCGCCGGCGGGCGCCCTCGAGCTTCTCGCCGAGGTCGAGCACGACGCGGACGCCGGCGAGGTTGAGCCCCTCGTCCTGGGTGAGCGTGCGGATGAACCGCAGGCGCTCGACGTCGCGACGCGAGTAGCGCCGGGTACCGCCCTCGGTCCGTGCGGGGTGGAGCAGACCCTCGCGCTCGTAGGCACGCAGGGTCTGGGGGTGCAGCCCGGCCAGCTCGGCCGCCACCGAGATCACGTAGACGGGGGCGTCCTCGTCGTCGGTCTGGCGGAAGCGGGCGGTGGGGTCCGGGTCGGCGTCCTCGCGGCGCCGGGACCAGGACCAGTTCGCGCTGGCGTGCGGCTCGAGGAAGCGTTGCGGTGCGAGGCCACCCGCGTCCTCCGGACCGGCGGTGGTCTCCGGGGCCTCGTCCGAGGTCGGGGCTGTCGCCACGGTCGTCTCCTCAGCTGCCGTCGGCCCCGAACAGGAAGCGCTGACGCTCGTCCGGGGTCGGGTCGTGCTCGGCCAGCTCCTGCAGGAGCCGCTTCTGGTCGCGGCTGAGCTTCGGCGGCACCTGCACCTTGACGGTCACGAGCAGGTCGCCGTGCCCGCCACCGCGTCGGGGGGCGCCCTCGCCACGGATGCGGAAGGTGCGACCGCTGGACGTCCCGGCGGGCACCTTGATGGTGCGGGTGTGCGCGTTGGGTGTCGGGACGGTCAGCTTGGTGCCCAGGGCCGCCTCGCTGAAGCTGACGGGCACGTCCAGGGTCACGTCGTCGCCGCGACGGCCGAAGCGTGGGTGCGGCGCGACGTGGACGGTGACCAGCACGTCGCCGGCCGGTCCGCCGCCGGTGCCCGGCCCACCGCGGCCCGGGACCCGGATGACCGCGCCGTCCTTCACACCGGCGGGGATCCGGACGTTGAGCTCGCGCGGCTTGACGACCCGGCCGGACCCGCCGCAGGTGGCGCACGGCGTCTCGATCCGCTGGCCGCGACCACCACAGGCCTGGCAGGGCTGCGCGAACGAGAACGGCCCCTGGTCGATGGTGACCTGCCCGCGCCCGCCACAGACGGTGCAGACCGTCGGCGAGGTGCCCGGCGCCGCACCGGACCCGTGGCAGGTGTCGCAGGCGCCGTCACCGGTGACCCGCAGGGTGGTGCGCACCCCGGCGAGGGCGTCCTCGAACGTCAGGTGCACGTCGGCACGCAGGTCGGCGCCCTTGCGCGACGGGGCACGCCGCCGGTCGAACGGGCTGCCGCCGAACGGGCTGCCCCGGGACGCGCCCCCGGCGCCGGCGTTGCCGAAGATCTGGGTCAGCAGGTCACCGAGGTCGCCACCGTCGAAGCCGCCGAAGCCACTGGCGCCGGCGCCGCCGAACCCGGCCGCGCCGAGCCGGCGGATCTCGTCGTACTCACGGCGGCGGGCCTCCTCGCCCAGGACGGCGTAGGCCTCGCCGACCTCCTTGAAGCGGCGCTCGGCCTGCGGGTCGTCGGGGTTGGCATCGGGATGGTTCTCCCGCGCCAACCGTCGGTAGGCCTTCTTGATGTCGTCGGCGGAGGCGTCCCGCGCAACGCCGAGGACGTCGTAGTAGTCCTTCTCCAGCCATTCACGCTGTGGTGCCACGTCGGCTCACCTCCTTCCGGTTCCGGTCATAGGTCCGCTTCGCTCACTGCTCGACGACGACCATCGCGGGGCGCAGCACGCGCTCGCCCATGCGGTAGCCGGGGCGGAACACCTGCGCGACGACGGGGTGCTCGGCGGGTTCGTCGGCCGGCTGCTGGCTGACGGCCTCGTGGTGGTTGGGGTCGAAGTGCACGCCGGTGTCGTCGACGCGTTCCAGGCCCAGGCCCTGCAGTGTGCGCACCAGCTTCTCGGCCACGAGCTGGACGCCCTTGGCCAGGTTCTCGTCCGAGGACTGTTCGGCGGCCTCCACGGTGCGGTCGAGGTCGTCCAGCACCTCGAGCAGCGCGCCGGTCACGTCGGCCTTGCCGACGTCGCGCTGGGCCGCGGCCTCGCGGGCGGTCCGCTTGCGGAAGTTCTCGAACTCCGCCCAGGCGCGGCGCAGGTCGTCGAGGTACTGGTCGCGCTGGCTCTCCGCGGCGGCCAGCTCGGCGAGCAGCTCCTCGCGCGAGCGCGGGTCCTCGACCGGTTCGACGTCGTGCGGCTCGGCGGCGTCGTCGGCGTCGGGCGTGGCGGGGGTGGCGGTGGGGTCTCCGGTGGCGGGGCCCGCCGCCGCGTCGGTGTCGGCCGCCTCGGCAGCGACGTCGGCCAGGTCCTCGGAGGCGGTCTGCGGGCCCGTCTCGGCCTCGTCCATCGGGATCGGCTCGCCGGCGTCGGTCACGTCTCGCTCCTGCGGGGGTGGACTACGGGGATGAGCTGGCGGTGTTTCGGGGGAGTGTTCGGGCGGTGGGGGTCCGGGCCAGCGGGTGGGTCTGCGGGTGAGCGGGGCGGCGCCGTCGGCGCCGCCCCGTCACGTCCTTCTGGTATCAGCCGTTCTGGACGGTGATCCGGCGCGGCTTGGCCTCCTCGGCCTTCGGGACCTCGATCGTCAGCAAGCCGTCGCGATAGGTCGCGGTGACGCGCCCACCGTCGACCCGGTCGGGCAGCCGCACGGCGCGGTGGAACCGGCCGAAGTGGCGCTCGATGCGACGGAAGCCGTCGGCGTTCCTGTCGTCGTAGAACCGACGCTCGCCGGCGATGGTCAGCACGTTCTCCTCGAGCGACACCTCGACGTCGTCCGCGGCGACCCCGGGCAGCTCCACGTGCAGCGTGAAGCCGTCCTCGGTCTCCTCGACGTCGAGCGCCGGGCTGAAGGCCCCGGCGGTCGCGGCGCCCTGCCCGAAGGCGGTGCGGAAGACGCGCTCGACCTCGTCCTGGAGCGACGCGACGTCGCGGAACGGCTCGTAGCGGGACAGCGTGTTCATCACGTCCTCCTCTCGGTGGTGCGTGTTTCGGTGGTGCGTGTTTCGGTGGTGCGGTGTTTCGGTGGTCGGTGTTTCAGTGTTTCGGTGCTTCACGAGTGCGGGGTTTCGGTGCTGCGGGGTGGTGTGGCGCCGGGACGGCGAACGTCGATTCGATCTGCCGTCCCGGACGTCGGGTGCCGGGCCGGGCTCAGCCGGCCTGCTGCTCGTCGTCGCCCTCGTCGATGACCTCGGCGTCGACGACGTCGTCGTCGTTGCTCTGCCCACCGCTGGCGGCGCTGCCCTCGGCCGAACCCGCGGCGGCGCCCTGGTCGGCACCGGCCTGGTAGATGGCCTGGGCCAGCTGCTGCGACTTCGACGCCAGCGCCTCCATCTTCGTCTTGATGGCGTCGCTGTCGTCGCCCTTGAGCGCCTCGCGGAGGTCGGTCAGCGCCTGCTCGATGTCGGCCTTCGTGCCGGCGTCGAGCTTGTCGCCGTGCTCCTTGAGGGTCTTGTCGGTCTGGTAGGCCAGCGTGTCGGCCTGGTTGCGCAGCTCCGCGGCCTCCTTGCGGCGGCGGTCCTCGTCGGCGTGTGCCTCGGCGTCCCGGATCATCTGCTCGATGTCGTTCTTGGGCAGCGCCGAGCCGCCGGTGATCGTCATCGACTGCTCCTTGCCCGTGCCGAGGTCCTTGGCGGACACGTGCACGATGCCGTTGGCGTCGATGTCGAAGGTCACCTCGATCTGCGGCATGCCACGCGGGGCCGGCGGGATGTCGGTCAGCATGAACTTCCCGAGCGACTTGTTGTCGCTGACCATCTCGCGCTCACCCTGCAGCACGTGGATCTCGACCGAGGGCTGGTTGTCGTCGGCGGTGGTGAACACCTCCGACCGCTTGGTCGGGATCGTGGTGTTGCGCTCGATGAGCTTGTGCGTGATCCCGCCCTTGGTCTCGATGCCCAGCGACAGCGGGGTGACGTCGAGCAGCAGCACGTCCTTGACGTCGCCCTTGAGCACCCCGGCCTGCAGGGCGGCGCCCACGGCGACGACCTCGTCGGGGTTGACGCCCTTGTGGGGCTCCTTGCCGCCGGTCAGGTCCTTGACCAGGTCCTGCACGGCGGGGATGCGCGTCGAGCCGCCGACCAGGATGACGTGGTCGATCCGTGCGACGTCGCCCCCGGCGTCCTTGACGGCGCGCTGGAACGGGCCGCGCAGCCGGTCGAGCAGCTCGCTGGTGAGTTCGTTGAACTTCGCGCGGGTCAGGGTCTGCTCGAAGTGCAGCGGCCCGGCATCGGTGGCCGTCAGGAACGGCAGGTTGATCGAGGTCTCCTGCGAGGACGACAGCTCGATCTTGGCCTTCTCCGCGGCCTCCTTGAGGCGCTGCAGGGCCATGCGGTCGTTGGAGAGGTCGACGCCGTGCTCGTTCTTGAACGTCGTGACCATCCAGTCGATGAGGACCTGGTCCCAGTCGTCACCGCCGAGCTGCGAGTCACCCGCGGTCGACTTCACGTCGAAGACGCCCTCGGCGATCTCCAGCACCGACACGTCGAAGGTGCCGCCACCGAGGTCGAAGACGAGGACGGTCTGCTCGGCCTCCTTCTCCAGCCCGTAGGCGAGCGCGGCGGCGGTCGGCTCGGCGACCAGGCGCAACACCTCGAGGCCCGCGATCTCGCCGGCCTCCTTGGTGGCCTGGCGCTGGGCGTCGTCGAAGTACGCCGGGACGGTGATGACGGCCTGCGTGACGTCGTCGCCGAGGTAGGCCTCGGCGTCGCGCTTGAGCTTCATGAGGATGCGCGCGGAGATCTCCTGCGGCGTGTAGTGCTTGCCGTCGATCTCCGTCTTCCAGTCACCGCCCATGTGCCGCTTGACCGAGCGGATGGTGCGGTCGGCGTTGGTCACGGCCTGTCGCTTGGCCACCTCACCGACGAGGACCTCGCCGGACTTGGACCAGGCGACGACGGACGGCGTCGTGCGCGCGCCCTCGGCGTTGGCGATGACGGTGGGCTCGCCACCTTCCATGACCGAGACGACGGAGTTGGTCGTCCCCAGGTCGATACCGACGGCTTTGGCCATCTTCGAGCCTCCTCGCGGGCAGCAGAGTCTTGTCTACGGCGGGTGCGGACCACGTTCGGCCCGCTCGGGCCTCAACGGTACGCCTGCACATCCGTCACGCAACCCGCAGACGAAGGGTGCATGCATGAAATCTGAGCCGAGCCGACTCAGATTTCATGGTCGCGCGTGTACGACCGAACGGGCCTCACTCTGCGTCCGGCGGTCCGCATACCAGGCACCGGCCGCGCCAGCCCCCTCGGGACGGCGTCGCGGGCCCGCCAGACCGCGACGGCGGGCGCGTCAGTGGTGCTCGTCGTGACCCTCGACGTGGGGGTGGTACTGCCGGTGCCAGGGCCGCGGCAGCGGGCGGCCCTGGTAGTCGAGGCGCTCGCGCTCTGGCCAGAAGTCGACCATCAGCACCAGGGGTGCGAGGGCCAGCCCGATGAACAGCACGACCTGCCACAGCTCCACCGCGCCACCTCCACCACGGGCTCGTCGGCCAAGCCTACGCCGCCGTCGGCGTCGGGCCGCAACCGGCGCCCGCCCGTCAGTGCAGTTCCACGCCGGTGGCCCGCTCGACCATGCGCACCAGCTCCGTGTGGTCGACGTCGGGGCCCAGGGCGCTGGCCGCGGCGGCGGTCAGACGGTCGACGAGGTGCAGCACGGGCCCCTCCACCTCGGCGGCGTCCAGCGTGGCCCGCGCCAGCCCGACGTCCTTGGCCAGCAGCCCCAGCGCGAAGGTGTTCGGGAAGGCGCGGGTCACCACCCGCTGCGGGAAGAGGTTCTCCGTGCCGTTGGAGCGCCCGGACGAGGCGTTGACCACCTCGAGCGCCACCGAGGTCGGCACGCCGGCCTTCTCCAGCGCGGCGAAACCCTCCGCGGCCGCCCACAGCGCGGCCGCCAGCAGCGCGTTGTTGACCGCCTTGACGGCCATGCCGGCACCGGACGGACCGACGTGCACGACCCGGCCGGCGACGGCGTCCAGCACGTCGCCCACCTCGGCCAGCGCGTCCCTGTCGCCGCCGACCATCACCGTCAGCGTGCCGGCCCGGGCACCGTCGGTGCCGCCGGACACGGGCGCGTCGAGGTAGTCGACCCCCTGTCCGCCGAGCCACGCCGCCAGGTCGCGGGCCTGCTGCGGGTCACCGCTGGTGTGGTCCAGCCAGACCGTGCCCTCCTCCAGGGCCGGCGCGAGCACCCGCGCGACCGCCTCCACCTCGACGGTCGTCGGCAGGCACGAGCAGACCACGTCGACCCCGGCCAGGTCGGTCAGCTCCTCCACGGCCTGGCTGCCGTGGGCGTCGGCATGTGCCTGGGCGACCGTCGCGGTGCGGTTCCACACCCGCGTGTCCAGGCGTGCGGCCAGGTTCGCCGCCATGGGAGCGCCCATGGCGCCCAGCCCGATGAACCCGACCTGCATCCGCTGCTCCTCGTCTCGGATCGTCCTGCTCGCGCGCCGACGCCGCCCGGCCCGCCGACGCCCTAGCCGCCGGTGTCGCCGCCCGCGGTGGGCACCGGCTCCCACGTCAGCTCGTCGCCCTCCTCGATGCCCACCTGCGCGAACCAGCCCTGGGGCACCTCGAGGGCGCTCTGGTAGCTCAACCCCGGGTCGTAGACCTCGCAGGGGTCCTCGGTGCACGGCTCCATGGCGAGGATGGAGCGGATCTCGCCGTCGGGTCCCACGTAGGCGATGTCGAGCGGCACGAGGGTGTTCTTCATCCAGAACCCGCCGGTGCGCTCGTCCTCGAACACGAACAGCATCCCGGTGCCGTCCGGCAGCTCCTCGACCTCCATCAGCCCGTGCTGCCGCCGGTCGGCGGTGTCGGCCAGCTTGACGTGGAGCACCTCGGTGGCGTCCGCGCCGGTGAGCTCGACGCGGGCCTCGGGGTAGTCGTCGACCGACGGGTGCAGTGGGGGCACCTCGCCACCCGAGGTTGCCTCGGGGGCGCCGTCGTCCGTGGTGGCGGGTTCGTCGTCCGCGACCGCGGGTTCGTCGTCCGCGACCGCGGGTTCGTCGGCCGCGACCGCGGGCTCGTCCGTCTGGCCGTCGTCCGCCGTGGGCGGTGCCTCGGTCGTGGTGGCCGGTTCGTCGGCCGTGCCGGCACAGCCGGCCGCGAGGGTCAGCACGAGGACCGTGACGGAAAGGGGACGCGGGAGTCGGCGCATGGCCGGGGACGCTACCGCCGGGTCGTCTAGGCTCGCACGCTCCGTGCGCCTTCGAGGAGAACGACTGCCGTGGCCGAACTCGCCGTCACCGCGGTCGGTGCCGACCGCCCCGGCATCGTCGCCGCCGTCGCGGACGTCCTGCACGAGCGCGGCGGCAACGTCGAGGACTCGGCCATGACCATCCTCGGCGGCCACTTCGCCATCGTGCTGATCGTCAGGACCGACGACCAGCCGCAGGAGCTGCGCGAGGCGCTGGAGTCGGCCACCTCCGGGCTCGGGCTGGTCGTCTCGGTCAGCCGCGCGGAGGGCACCCGCCGGCCGGCCGAGCCTACGCACCTGCTGTCGGTGTACGGCGCGGACCGGCCGGGGATCGTGGCCGGGGTCACCCGCACGCTGGCCGAGCTCGGCGCCAACATCACGGACCTGGAGACCCAGGTCATCGGGCAGGACGAGCCCGTCTACGCGATGGTGATCGAGCTGGTCGCCGACGAGGAGAGCCAGCTCGACGACCGGCTGCGCACGGTCTGCGCCGGCCTGGGCGTGGACTACACGCTGCGCACCATCGAGGCGGAGACCTACTGAGCCGGGACGCCGGTGCGCGGGGCAACGCGCGCGCCGGTCACGGAAAGGAACGTCCACGGTGGCCGCCAAGCGGGTCGTCCACTACCCCGCCCGCGTCCTGAAGGGCCTGGCCGGGCCGGTCGGCGAGATCGGTGACCGCGAGCGCCAGCTCGCCCAGGACCTCGTCGACACGATGTACGACTCCCCCGGCTGCGTCGGGCTGGCCGCCCCACAGATCGGCGTGCCGCTGCGGGCCTTCGTCCTGGACGTGTCGGTGATGCGCAAGCCGCCGAAGGGCAACCACGGCCTGGTGGTGCTGCTCGACCCGGAGCTGCTGCTGGCCAGCGGGTCCGACTACCGCCGCGAGGGCTGCATGTCGGTGCCCGACTACACCTGCGACGTGCGCCGGGCGACCCAGGTGGTGGTGCGTGGCACGACGCCGGAGGGCGTGCCGCGGGTCGTGGAGGCGACCGGCTTCGAGGCGCGCGCGTTCCAGCACGAGCTCGATCACCTCGACGGCCTGCTGATCCTCGACCGGGTCGCGTCCGCCCGCACCGACGTCTTCCGTCGCAAGCGCTACGCGGACCGGGGCCAGCACCTGACGTGAGCCGCCGCCCGCGACGCGGCCCGGTTCAGGTGTAGGGCTGCACCACCTCGGTGCGGTGCCTGGACGGGTCGGGTTCCGTGTCGGGGTCGGTGTGGTACTCCTCCCACGGTGCGGCGGCCGGCTCGTGCCCGTGCTCGGCCAGCCAGACGTGCGCGGCCTCGTAGGCGGCGCCGACCTCGTCGTAGCGACCGATGTGCACCACGACGGCGGCCGGTCCGCCCGGCAGGCTGCCGGTCTGCAGCCGCGGCCCTGGTTCGACGGTCGCGGCGAGGGCGATGCCGGCCTCGACCTCGAAGACCCCCTCCGACAGGGTCCGGTAGCGGGCGAACGGCATGCCGGCGGCGGTCGCGGCGCTCGCCTCGACCTGCGCCATCACCAGCGCGTAGGTCTCGCCCAGCCAGCTCGGCAGGTCACCGACACCGAGCTTCGCGCGACGGACCAGGGTGGGATGCTCCTGCCGTTCGCGGGTCTCCACCTCGTACACGTCGACCTCCGTCCTGGCGGGGCGCGCGCCGCCCCCGCGGCCGCTCCGACCCCGAGCGTCCGCAGCTCCCGGACCGCGAGCCAGGGGCGATGGCCCCGGCGTGCCGTGCCCGGCCGTCCGGCCCGACACGGGCGTCACGTTGGGTGCCCGATAGCGCGCACCTACACTCGATCCACCCCCGCCTTCCCGCCGGGCGAGGCTCGAGGAGAGGGACCGCGCGTGAACGAAGACGTGCTGCTGACGCTGATCCGTATCGGGGGCGCCGTGGCGCTGGTCGCCGTGGTCGGCACGCTGGCCGCCCGCCGGGTCCAGTTCCTCTACGGCCTGGTCAAGGTCGCCCGCCCGCAGCCCGAGCGCGTCACCCGCGACGCCATCATGGGCAACGTCAAGTACCTGTTCACCAAGATCCTCGGCCAGCAGAAGCTGCTGCGCTGGTCGCTGCCCGGCATCGCCCACTTCTTCGTGTTCTGGTCGTTCCTCGTCATCCAGACGACGCTGATCGAGGCGGTCGGGGAACTGTTCGACCCGACGTTCCAGATCCCGTTCCTCAATCGCATCGCGCTGTTCGGGGTCACCGCCTACGACCTGCTCGGGTTCCTGCAGGACAGCTTCATCCTGCTGACCACCGTGGGCATCGCGATCTTCGCCGTGATCCGCCTGGCGCTCGACCCCCGAAGGATCGGCCGTCGCAGCCGCTTCTCCGGCTCGAACCTCAACCAGGGCTGGTGGGTCCTGATGGGCGAGTTCCTGGTCGTGTGGACGCTGCTGGTCGCCCACGGCGTCCGGGCGGCGCTGGACCACGCCCCCACCGAGGCCGCCTTCCTCTCGATCCGCTTCGGCGAGCTGTTCGCGGGCATGAGCCCGTTCGCGCTGGAGCTCACCAGCGCGATCATGCTGATCGCCCACCTCGGCATCGTCGGCTGGTTCCTGCTGTTCACGCTCAACTCGAAGCACCTGCACATCGCCACGATCCCGTTCCAGGAGCTGTTCGCCCGCCAGCCCAAGGCGCTGGGCAAGCTCCCGACCGAGATCATCGACATGGAGAACATGGACGAGGACACGGTCCTCGGCGTGGGCAAGATCGAGGACTTTGGGTTCAAGCACGTCTTCGACATGTACACCTGCACGGAGTGCGGGCGCTGCCAGTCGCAGTGCCCGGCCTGGAACACCGGCAAGCCGCTGTCGCCCAAGATGCTGGTCATGGACCTGCGCGACCACCTCTACGCCAAGGGTCCCTTCCTGCTCGGCAAGCAGACCGAGGAGCAGGCCGCGGACGTGCTGAACATGCAGCTCGTCGGTGACACGCCCGGCCAGGACAACGCGGTCATCGACTACGACGTGCTGTGGTCGTGCACCACCTGCGGCGCCTGCGTCGAGGAGTGCCCGGTCGACATCGAGCACGTCGACATGATCATGGAGATGCGCCGCTACAAGACCATGATGGAGTCGAGCTTCCCGCAGGAGGCCGGCGTCATGCTCCGCAACGTGGAGAACGCCGGCGACCCGTGGGGCGTCGGACAGTCCAAGCGCGAGGAGTGGACGCAGAAGCTGGACTTCGACATCCCCGTGCTCACGCCCGGCACCGAGGCACCGGCCGACGTCGAGTACCTGTTCTGGACCGGGTGCGCGGGCGCGGTCGACGACCGCTCGAAGAAGATCACGCAGGCCACGGCGCAACTGCTGCACGACGCCGGGGTGTCGTTCGCGATCCTCGGCAAGAACGAGACCTGCAACGGTGACCCGGCCCGGCGTCTGGGCATGGAGTACCTGTTCCAGATGCTCGCGCAGCAGAACGTGGAGACGCTGAAGTCGATCGGCGCGGACACCACCAACCCGCGCGCGTCGGGCAACCACCTCAAGATCATCGCCTGGTGCCCGCACTGCTTCAACACGCTGAAGAACGAGTACCCGGACTTCGACGGGCACTTCGAGGTGCTGCACCACTCCGAGGTCCTGGCCCACCTGATCGACGAGGGTCGCCTGGTGGCGACCAAGGAGATCGAGGCCAAGATCACCTACCACGACCCGTGCTACCTCGGTCGCCACAACGAGGTGTATTCGACCCCGCGCAAGGTGGTCGACGCCGTCCCGGGGCTGCAGCCGACCGAGATGGGCCGCTGCCGGTCCAACGGCTTCTGCTGCGGCGCCGGTGGGGCCCGCATGTGGGTCGAGGAGCACATCGGCAAGCGGGTCAACATGGAGCGGGTCGAGGAGGCCCTCGAGATGGACCCGGACCTGATCTCCACCGCGTGCCCGTTCTGCACGACGATGCTGTCCGACGGCATCGCGCAGAAGGTCCAGGAGGGTTCGCTGGAGGAGGGCAAGGTCGAGGTGCTCGACATCTCCGAGGTGCTCCAGCGCGGCCGGCTGCTGCCGATGGCGACGCAGGGGGTCAAGGGCGGCGGCGGTGCCAGCGACCCGGCCCCGACCCAGGAGCCGGCCGGCCAGGCCTGAGCCGGCCGGCCAGGACTTGACCGGGCCGGCGAGATCGACGAAGCGGGTGCGGCCGGAGGCCGCACCCGCTTCACGTCTCGGTGATCAGCGGTGCAGAGCGGGTTCGGGTGCCTCTGCCTCGACGCCCACGTGCTCGTAGCCGCGTTGCGACAGGCGGCTGAGGACGACCAGCGTGCCCGCCAGCAGCCCGATGCCGAGCCACTGCGTGGCGGTGAGCGTGGTCCCGAACGCGAACCGGTTGATGATGATGGCGCTCAAGGGGAAGGCGAGCTCCGCGAGCGTGGCGGCGGAGGCGGGCGTACCCGCGAGGCCGCGGTAGTACAGCCACAACGCCAGCAGCCCCGGGACGGCCGCGAGGGCGAGCAGCGCGGGCACGTCGGTGGCCTGGACCACCGTGAAGCCCACCGGGCCCTCGTCGACCAGCAGGATCAGCGCGCTGGCCGGCAGCCCGATGGTGAAGCGCAGCGCGGTCAGCTCGGCCGGTGCGAACGTCGTCGACATGCCGCGCCCGAGGACCGTGCCGAGCCCCCACAGCGTCGCCGCGCCAACGGCCAGCAGCGCGGGCGCCAGCTGGGCGACGCTCGCCTGCGTCGGCTGCGGGATGCTGATGAGGTAGGCGCCGAGGATCGCGACGGCCGCGAACCCGCCCAGGCGTACGCGCGGGCGCTCGCCCAGCAGGGCCCAGGCGGCCGCGATCGCGATCAGCGGCTGCAGCTTCTGCAGCAGCAGCGGCGTCGTGGGGTCGCCGTAGCGGAACGCCATCGTGAACAGGAACGTCGCGGTCGCGGACGCCCCGATGCCGATCAGCGCCAGCGACGCGATCACGCGCGGCGTCCACTGCACGCGTCGCCAGGGGATCCGGGCCAGGAGCGGGATCGTCGCGAGCGTCAGGAACAGGTGTTCGTAGAAGACGACCACGCTGGCGGGCAGCTCCAGCGCGAGCCCGCGACGGAACAGGGCGTCCGTGCCCCACAGCGCGGCGGCGAGCGCCACGAAGACGATGCCGGGGACCACGCGGCGGCGGGCTGCGGACACGGTGACCTCCCACCGGTGAGGGGACGAGGAACCGTAACGCCTCGGCACGACGGCGCGCGGTCCGAACACGAAGCGGGCCCCCGGTGTGGAGAGCACCGGGGGCCCAAACGACCCGAGTTACAGGGATGTCCACGGGGCCCGGAGGGGACGTCCAGGCTCCCGGGGCGACCGTGAAGCCGCGAATCGGGTCGACCGTGAATCGACGAGGACGGGTCCGGGACAAAGACCGTGCCCTCGTGCTACCGCACCATACCGCGCCGGTAGCCCGATGTCACTAGTCCGTGACTGTCCGTATCGCCACGGCTGCGAAACGTCAGTGCCCGGCGGGTGTCGCCCGCGGGTCGTCGATCCGGTTGAGGTGGTAGCGCGAGGCGGTCGGCCCGCGCTGGCCCTGATACTTCGAGCCCGGCGCGTCGCTGCCGTAGGGGTGCTCGGCCGGCCGGTCGAGCTGGAAGAACGCGAACTGGGCGATGCGCATCCCCGGGTAGAGCAGGATCGGCAGCGTCGCCACGTTGGACAGCTCCAGCGTCACGTCCCCGTCGAAGCCGGCGTCGACGAACCCGGCCGTGCTGTGGATCACCAGGCCGAGCCGCGCGAGCGAACTCTTGCCCTCGATGCGGGCCACGAGGTCGTCGGGCAGGCCGATGCGCTCCAGCGTCGAACCCAGCACGAACTCACCCGGGTGGAGCACGAACGGCTCGCCGGCCGGGACCTCGACGAGGTCGGTCAGGTCCGGCTGCTCCTGGCGGACGTCGATCATCGCGTAGCGGTGGTTGGCGAAGACCCGGAATTGCGACGCGAGCCGCACGTCGACGCTGGAAGGCTGCACCGCACCCTCGCCGAGCGGATCGACGATCAGCCGGCCGGCGTCGAGGGCGTCGCGGATGGAACGGTCGGACAGGATCACGCGGGCTCCGGCTGGCATCGGGGTGGCGCGTTCCGGCCGCGTGTCGCGTTGCCAGCGCGCCCGTCGGGGCAGTACCTTCCGCAGCCGCGCCGGAGTGGTGGACGACCCTGCGATCCAGGGACGGGCGCCGCTCAGCGCGACCCGCGGGTGTAGCTCAATGGTAGAGCCCCAGCTTCCCAAGCTGGTGACGGGGGTTCGATTCCCCTCACCCGCTCCGTCCGTCCGTCCGCCGGCGATTGCCCGCTGGACTTCGGGGTCAGCCCCACCGTCCGTGAGCTGCCGTGCGATCGCGCTCGCCGGTGAGCCTCCGCTCTCGTCCGCCCCGGAACCGCTCTCTCGTCCTTCACGCCGGGTGGATCGCCGCCTCCAGCGCCGACCGCGTCGACGCATCGATCTCGGTCAGTCCGTGAGCGTCGGCGGCGTGCGCCGACGCCAGGCGGAGCACCTCCTCCCGGCTCTCGGCGGCGACGACCCCGTCGCATCCGCCCACGACATCGCCACAGCGCAGTTCCAACGTCATCGCCCTCGCCCGCTCCTCGTCAACTCCTCAGGTGGGTCTCGCCATCGCGAGGGCCTGCTCACGCGTCAGCTGCTGTTCGTGGATGTTCCGCGCGTGTTCCTGCGCGGCGGCCACCACCTCGTCATCGTCCTGCCCGTGCAGCGTGTAGCCGCAGGGGCACCGGATGAGCTTCGCGGATCCACTCACACCGACCTCCTCCGTGCGAGACTGAGCCCATCCTCGTCCATGGAGGTTGGCGAGACGTTGGCGTCGAACGTGCTGCGCTTCTACCTCACCGGCCGACTCGCGATCGAGGGTGCCCGCACGGTCGACCAAGCCGACTTGCCGGGGCGGCAAGGGCGGCTCGCACTCGTCTACCTCGTGCTCGAACGACATCGGCCCGTCCCGGTCGAGGAGCTGGCGGACGCGCTGTGGGGTGACACCCTCCCGCCCAGCTGGGACCGGTCCCTACGCGTCGTGGTCAGCAAGCTCCGCAGGGTGCTCCTCGCCGCTGTCGGACCGAGCGCACCCCCGGGCGACGGTCCCCCCGCCGGTCGCGACGAGACGGCCATCGATCGAAGCCCAGCCGACGAGGTGCTGGTCACGAGCGATTCCGGCTGTTACCAGGCACGACTCGGGGGCGCATGGATCGACGTCGAGGCAGCGGCCAACGCCGTCGACCGCGCCGGCGGCGCCTGGCGGCGGGGCGCCGTGGACGTCGTGTGGTCGGAAGCGACGGTGGCGGCGGCGATCACCCGCCGGCCATTGCTGCTCGGGGAGGACGGGCGACCGTGGATTCTGTCCGAGCGAGCACGACTCGACGGGCTACGTCGGCGCGCCCTGGAGTTGCTGGCCTCGGTGCATCTCGCCCGCAACGACATGGATCTCGCCCGTGACGTCGCCACGGAGCTGCTCACGCTCGATCCGCTTCGCGAGGCGAGCCACCGCCTGCTGATGCGGATTCATGCCGCCGCTGGCGACCGGGGCGAAGCGCTCCGCGTCCACCAGCGGCTGCGCGAGACACTGACCGAAGAGCTCGGGGTCGATCCGTCCTCGGAGACCCTCGAGCTCCACCGGGCCATCCTCCAGAGCGGCACGCCGGGGGCCGCGGGACCGTCCAGCCAGCACGACCACACCGGAGCGGAGCCGGAGACGAGCTGACACCGGCGTCGCGAAGACCCCTCTGCGAGGCACGAAACGCCCAGGTCAGTGCGGTTGTCCGCCGACCTGGGCGTCGTCGTTCCCGCCCGATGACGGGACGTGACCGATGCCGGTGTTGCCTGGGCTCAGGCCGGCCTACTCGCTGGCGCGGTGGCCTGCAGCATGCGCGTCAGTGCGATCGCCAGTGCGATCGTGCCCACGGCGAAGGGGATGCCCGGCGCGAAGGGCGGCAGACCCAGGTTGAAGCCGAGGTTGACCCCGATCGGCGTGAGTAGGACGACGATGCCGAGCCAGCGCGGGAGCGCACGGGAGCGCAGGAGCCCACCACCCACGAGGAACATCCCGACCGACACCAGCATCGGTCCCGTGTTGACCGCCAGGATGGCCGGGTGCTCGAAGTAGGCCCCGTGGATTTCGAAGGACGTCGCCGGGTCGACCTCGGTGAGCGCGAACCCGACGGCACCGTGGGCGATGTCGCCGACGGCCATCGTGATGGCTCCCAGCGTCATGGCGATGGCGCCCATCGCCGTCAGGGTGGCGCCCCGGTCACGCCGCAGGGCGTGAAGGAGGCCGGCCGCGCCGACGGCCACGATGGCGAAGCCGAACCCGAGCAGCAGGTGCGACGCCAGCCAGCGGGTCGGCGCCTCGGCGATCGCGATCGTGAGACCCACGTCCTCCGCCATCGCCGGCAGGTGCAGCGCCATCCCGGCGGCGGCGAGCAGCGACCCGACCACCAGGGCGGCAGGAGCACCGCGTCGGGCGATCGGGTGCGGTGACGACGAGCGCGACGACGCGGGGCCCGCGGTCGCGGAGCTGGTCGCCGTCGGTGACGTGCCGGACATGTGGACCTCCAGGGTCGGTGTCGGATCCCGTGCTCGGGTGTGCCGTCCACCCTGCTGGCGGGCGCCTCGCCGCGCGTCCACTGCCGGTCGTCACCTGGAGGCTTCCCGGGCGGATCTCCAGCCCCACGTGTCCGCCCGCTCGGACGACCTGGGTCGTACCTCGATGACGACCTGGATCTGACGTTCGGAGCGACCCTCCTTCGCTATCGTCGGCCGATGATCGCCATCTTCCGCCGACTGCCGCGCCCGCCGGCCACCGACGTCGCCATCGCCGCGGCGTTCGTCGCCATCGGCCAGGCCATCCACTGGGGCCAGCTGGACGGTCAGGTGACCTGGAGCGCGTCGCGTCCACTGAACGCGACGATGAACCTGCTCTTCCTCGTGCCGTTGGCGTGGCGGCGTCGCGCCCCGCTGGCCGCCGTGTCCTTCGCGGTGGCCGTGTACCTGTTGACCATGCCGGTCCTCGGGCACGACATCACGTTTCTGACGGGTGGCGTGCCGCTGATTCTGATGACTGCCTCCGCCGCCTACTGCTGCCCCCGCCCTCGGGCTGTGCTCGCGGCCATCGTCGGCGTCCTGGGACTGGCCGCCGCGTCGCTGTCCACGCCCGAGCTCAACCACTGGGACGCCTTCGCCTGGAACCTCGGGTTCCTGCTCGTCCCCTGGCTTGGGGCGCGCGGCATCCGTGTGCGCGAGCGCCGGGCCGCGGCGCTCGCCACCGAGCTCGCCGAGGAGCGGGCGGCCAGGGACGCTGCCCGGCGTGAGGCCGCCGCGGCGGAACGCGCCCACATCGCCCGCGAACTGCACGACATCGTCGCCCACAGCGTGTCGATGATGGTCATCCAGGTCGGCGCGGCACGGATGCGGTTGCAGCTCGGGGACGCCGAGGCGGAAACCCCGCTGCTCGACGCCGAGGAGGCCGGCAGGCAGACGCTCGACGACCTGCGCCGCCTCCTCGGGGTGCTGCGCGCCGACGAAGGCCTCGCCGGGGCCGGCGCGCATCCCGCGCCGCCGCAACCTGGCCTGGCGAGACTCGAGACGCTGATCGGGCCGGTCCGTGAGGCGGGGCTCGACGTCGACGTGCAGATCGCGGGCGACCCGGTGGCGCTCCCCGCCGGCCTCGACCTCACGGCCTACCGGATCGTGCAGGAGTCGCTGACCAACACGCTCAAGCACAGCGGCGCGGGCACGGCGACGGTACGACTCACCTACACGCCCACGACCCTGTCCATCGAGGTCGGCGACGACGGGGTGGTCGGCCCCCCGTCCGACGGCACCGGGCACGGCCTGGTCGGCATCGGCGAGCGGGTGGCGCTGTACGGCGGCACCGTCACCGTCGGACGCGACGAGCACGGCGCCGGCTGGCATGTGCGTACCGAGCTGCCCCTGCCGCCGCCTGCCGACGATCGGCACGCCGCAGCGGCCGTTCCCACCTCGTGATCCGCGTCCTCGTCGCCGACGACCAGGCACTCGTGCGTGGTGGGCTCGGCATGATCCTCGCCGCCCAGCCGGACATCGAGGTGGTCGGGATGGCGGAGGACGGCGCGCAGGCCGTCGACCTCGCGGCGGAGCTCGTGCCCGACCTCGTGCTGATGGACGTGCGCATGCCGGTGATGGACGGCCTGGAGGCCACCCGGCGGATCCTGGCCTCGTCGGGCGTGCGCCCGAAGGTGGTCATGCTCACGACCTTCGACGCCGACGAGTACGTGTACGAAGCCCTCGCGGCGGGGGCGTCGGGATTCCTGCTCAAGGAGACCCGTCCCGAGGTGCTCGCGGACTCGGTGCGCACGGTGGTCGGCGGCGAAGCCCTGCTGGCGCCGGCCGTCCTGCGCCGACTCGTGGACCGGCACGCCCCGACGTCCGACGGCGTCGATGCCAGCCGGCTCGCGGTACTGACCGACCGCGAGGTGGAGGTGCTGCGCCTGATCGCGCGCGGCGCGAGCAACGCGGAGCTGGCACGGACGCTGTGGATCAGCGAACCCACCGTGAAGACGCACATCACGCGCATCTTCCGGAAGCTGGACCTGCGTGACCGGGCCCAGGCCGTCGTGCTCGCCTACGAGACCGGCCTCGTGAAGCCCGGCGAACCCGGCTGACAGCCTCCCCGCTTCGCGGGCGAACCGACCGGCGCCCGTCACTTCACGCCGATCGCACCATCGACACGAGGTCGTCCGGCACGAGATGGAGGTAACGCGAGGCGTCCTCGGCGATGACCTTGCGCACGAAGGGGCATCTCGGCACGACCGCCAGCCCACGTTCCTCGACGTCAGCGAGCATGCCGGTCACGAGCTCCTTGCCGAGCCCTTCGCCGGCGTACGCCTCCTCGACCTCGGTGTGCAGGAACGTGATGCGCTGCCCGTCGAGCTGGTAGCCGGCGAACCCGGCGACCTCGCCGTCGACCACGATCTCGTAGCGGTGCTCGTCGGGGTCGTCGCGCACGGTCGCGTTCATGGGGGCCCTTCGGGCTCGGCGTCGTGGCCGAGGGTGCCACCGGTAGCGACGTGCCTCGCGACCCGATCCCTCCGTTCGGGCCCCTCAACCGGCCCAGCGGTCGGCGAGGAGCACCTCGAGGTGGTCCAGGACGTCGTGGCGCTCGACGGCGGAGCGGCCCTCGAGGTCGCACGCGGCCCGCGCCCGCTCCTGCACCTCCGCCACCGTCGCCTGCTGCTGGTCCCACGGCTCCGACTCGACCACGTCGGCGGCCTCGCGCATCTGCCGGCACGCACGCTCCTCGGCGCCGGTCCCGGCAGGGCCCCAGACGACCCCGTTGAGCTCATCATGGGCGGACGCGACGAGCGCGTACGTCGCCGAGTCCGGGCCACCGAGTCCGAGCAGCTCGCGGACCACGCCCGGACGGTCGTGCCCTCCTCGGACGCGCTCGCCACCGGTCAGGCCCTCCAGGGCCCACAGGCCGGCGGCCACCACCCCGAGGAGGCCGACCACCACGACGCCCGTCCGCCGCCCGGACCGGCGGGTCGTCTGCTGCTTCGTCACGCCGCTGCTCGCCCCTCGCTCGCCTGCGCAGGGACCCTAGTGGGCGCCGAAACGTCGGGCGGAGCGCCTCAACCCGTGCCCATGGGTTCGCGGCCGCGGCGGTCCCGGCGACTGCCGACGGCACGTCGGCGGCTGGGGCGCAGCGGTCGTGCCATGGCGCCCAGCAGCCCGCCGACGACCACGCCGGCGGTGTTCAGGATCAGGTCGTCGACGTTGGTGCCGCGCTCGGGGTGCAGCAGCTGCAGCACCTCGATGATCAGCGACACCGACGCACCGCCGGCGACGGCCGCGAGGTAGCGGGGACGCCGGCCCCGGAGCACGAAGAGGAAGCCGAGCGGCGCGAGCAGCAGGGTGTTGACCACCGCATAGGCGACCGGCGCGCCGTGCAGACGCTCGAACGGCGTGAGCACCACGTCGGGGCGGCCGCCGACCTCGAGGAAGGCGTCGAGCGGCGTGAGGGTCGCCACCGCGACGGCGACCAGCCAGCCCACGATGGCGCCGTCGATCCAGGCGTCGCTGGTCGCCCGGTGCGCCGCGCGACGGCGCCGCCAGACGAGCACGCCGACGAGGACACCGACGGGCAACGCCGCGGACGCGGCGGCGACGACGTCGATGGGGCCGAACACCGGTGCAGGACCTCGGGCACGAAGATGAGCGCAACGGGCCCACGCTATCCGCCGAGCACCGTCTGCTCCGCGGTCCGGGTGCAGACCGACGTCGGCGGTGCTGGCGCTTTCGTCCCGGCCGCCGGACCTTTCGGTCGGTCGGTCCGACCGGCCGAAGCGCCGTGGCAACGCACGGTCGCGTGCGCTGTAGGCGTGGACGGCTGACCAACGACCAGGATGGCTACAGTCTGGTGCCGGGCCCGTCGAGACCGTTGCGGGTCCGGTCCGGAGCCGGTTTGACCGTGCAACGCACCCGACGGAGCGTCAACGAGCGTCGTGAGGAGCTCGTGGACGCCACGTTGGCGATCCTTGCGACCGAAGGCCTGTCGGCGGCCACCACCCGCCGCATCACCGACGAAGCCGACATGGCACTCGGTGCCTTTCATTACGCGTTTCGCTCCAAGGACGAGTTGCTGCGTGCCGTCATCGAGCGGATGGCGAACCAGATCGACGACGCCATACGCGCCGCCGTGGCCGCCGATGGGGAGAACCTCGCCAGCGCCCTCGAAGCGATCGTGCAGGCGTACTGGGACTACGTCGAAGGCACGCCGCACGTCCAGCTCGCGCAGTTCGAACTCACCATCCACGCCTTGCGCGACCCGGACCTCGAGCCCCTCGCCGCGTGGCACTACCAGCGGTTGGCCGGCACCGTGTCCTCGGTCATCGCGACCGTTCCCGGGGCACCGGACGAGCTCGAGCGCGAGCAACTGGCTCGCTACCTCATCGCCACGATGGACGGGCTGATCCTGCACCACTGCGTGCAGGCCGACCTCACGTCCGCACGTGACCGGTTGCAGCGCTACCTCGCGGCTCTCCACGCGGCACCGTGGGCGCAGCACGTCAACGGCCAGGCGCGACCCGGCACCCCGGCCTAGCCGGAGCGGCGTCTGCGGCCCGACGCGCTCAGAGGCCCATCGAGCGGCCGATGATCTCCTTCATGATCTCGTTCGTGCCGCCGTAGATGCGCTGCACGCGGGCGTCCACGAAGGCCCGCGCGATCGGGTACTCGCGCATGTAGCCGTAGCCGCCGTGCAGCTGCACGCACTGGTCGACCACCCGTCCGAGCAGCTCCGTCGTCCAGTACTTGGCCATCGCGGCCTCGTCGACCCCGAGCCGTCCCTCGGTGTGCAGTTCGATGCAACGATCGACGAACTGCTGGCCGATCGTGACCTCGGTGCGCAGTTCGGCGAGGACGAAGCGCGAGTTCTGGAACGAGCCGATCGCGCGGCCGAACGCCTGCCGCTCCTTGCAGTAGGTGATCGTCTGCTCGAGCGCTGCCGCTGCCCCGGCGATGGCCGCGACGGCGATGGACAGCCGCTCCTGCGGAAGCGCCTGCATGAGGTGGACGAACCCGTGGCCCTCCTCGCCGAGGAGGTGGTCGGCGGGCACGCGCACGTCCTCGAAGAACAACTCGGCCGTGTCCTGCGCGTGCATGCCGATCTTGTCGAGCTTGCGGCCCCGCGTGAAGCCGGGCATGCCCTCCTCGACCAGGAGCAGGCTGATCCCGCCGTGCGCCGCGGACGGGTCGGTCTTGGCCACCACGATCACGAGGTCGGCGAGGATGCCGTTGGTGATGAAGGTCTTGGCCCCGTTCAGCAGGTAGCTGCCGTCGGGCTGACGCAGCGCGGTGGTGGCGACCGCGCCCAGGTCCGAGCCGGTGGCGGGTTCGGTCATCGCGATCGCCGTGACCGTGTCGCCGCTGGCCATCGCCGGCAGCCACCGCTTCTTCTGCTCGTCGGTGGCGTGCGCGAGCAGGTAGGGCACGACCACGTCGTTGTGCAGTGGGAAGCCCACCCCGCTGGCGCCGACGCGACTCAGCTCCTCGGTGATCACGACGTTGTAGCGGAAGTCCGGGACACCACCTCCGCCGTACTCCTCGGGGACGTCGGTGCACAGCAGCCCCTGCGCGCCGGCACGCCGCCACAGTTCGCGTGGCACGTGCCCCTGCTGCTCCCAGTCAGCGTGGTGGGGCGCGATCTCCTCGTCGACGAAACGCGCGACCGTGGCCCGGAAGGCCTCGTGCTCCTCGCCGAAGATGCGTCGCTCCACGACCGGCTCTCTCCCGTCCACTCGGAACGATCCCTGACAGATCGTTCGCCCTCCCAGGCGACGGTAGCGCCTTCGCGGCCCTCGGCGTCATCCGTGGCGCACGGTTCCTCGCCACCCCTTGGCACCGGACCTTCGTCCAGGGTAGGAACACCCCCGCTATTCACCGGGGGATGGGAGTCCCTGTGACGATGGGAGCACACGTGTTCAGACGCCGATTGGCGGCCGCACTGGCCGCCGCAGCCCTGCCCTTGTCCGCACTACCGACGGTGGCGGTCGCCCAGGAGGCCGCGCCGGGAGCCTCGGAGAACGCGCCGTTCGGGCGCCTGCCCGAGGACCGTGGCCCGGCCATCGATGTCCCGGGGCGCCGCGTGGTGGAGTCGACGCCGCGCGAGACCCTGCCAGGGCAGCCGCGCAACGACGTGATCGAGGACGTGCCGGTCGACCCCGGCGACGCCTCGATCCCGCTCAACCTGATCCCGTACCACGAGATCCCGCCGGCGCTGCGCGCTCTGCAGGAGAGCGACCGGATCAGCGTGGAGATCATCGGGCAGTCGGTGCAGGGCCGCGACCTGCACCTCGTGGTCGCCACCAGCCCGATGAGCAACGCCGAGTGGGCGGAGTGGCAGGAGCTGTCGGACCTGCGCACGGCCGACCCCGACGCGGCCATGGCCCTGCTCGAGGCCGGCGGGTACGACGACTGGAAGTCGCCGCTGTTCATCAACAACAACATCCACGGCAACGAGTGGGAGGGCACCGACGCGGCGCTGGAGGTGCTTGAGGACCTGGCGTTCTCCGACGACGCGGAGACCGTCAAGTTGCTCGACGAGCACGTGATCGCCTTCGTGGTCACCAACAACCCGGACGGGCGCGTGAACGCGACGCGGGCGAACGCCAACGGCTTCGACATGAACCGCGACTACATCACGCAGTCGCAGCCCGAGGTCCGCATCGTCCGTGACCAGATCATCCGCTACGACCCGCTGACGTTCCTCGACCAGCACGGCTACGTGGGCTGCACGCTGATCGAGCCGACCACCGGGCCGCACGGCGACAACTACGAGTACGACCTCTACATCCGTCACGCGCTGCGCAACGCGCTGTCGATGGAGCAGGCCGTCGTCGCGCTGGGCCAGACCTATCCGAACGCGACGTGTTCCGACGGGCAGGGCGGCCAGCGCACCCGCATCCCCTACCGCAACAACACCACCGGCTGGGACGACTGGCCGCCGATCTTCACCCCGATGTACGCGATGTACCACGGCTCGGTCGGGCACACCATCGAGTTCCCGTTGAACCCGCGCAGCAGCGCCCTGACGGAAGCCGACCGGCACGAGCGGACCCGGATCAACACCGCCATCTCGCGCGCCACGATGGAGGGCAACTTCGCCTACGCCAACGAGAACCGGATCGAGCTGCTCAGGGACCAGATCGAGATCTACCGCCGCGGCGTCCACGGTGAGCCGCTGCGCCCGATCGACGACCCGCTCGCCCTCGAGTTGGCGGCCGGCGACAACGCCCAGACGGTGGAGATCGACCTGCCCCGTGCCTACGTGATCCCGGTCGGCGACGTCCAGCGCAGCGACTCGGCGGCGGCACGCGTCGTGCAGTTCCTGCTCGACAACGACGTCGAGGTGCAGCGGGCCGAGAAGGCGTTCACGCTGAACGGCACGCGCTACCCGGCGGGCTCGTACGTGGTCGACGGGCACCAGGCCAAGCGCGGCATGGCCAACGTCATCCTCGACACCGGCCGTGACGTCACCGACGCCTACCCGACGATGTACGACATCGCGGCGTGGAGCATCGGTGAGCTGTGGGGTGCCCGCGTGGACCGCATCGCGGACGGCAGCCTCGACAACGTGCGTTCGGCCCCGATCCACGCGCCGGTCCGGACCGGGTCGGTCGCACCGGGCAACCGCTCGCACTACGCCTTCACCGTGGACTCGAAGTTCGGCGTGCAGGCCGTCAACGACCTGCTGACCGCGGGCGTCGAGCTGTCGCGGACGCCGGACGGCACGTTCGTCGTGCCCGGCTCGGCGCTCGCACAGATCCGTGAACTGGCCACGACCCGTGGGATCGTCTTCGAGGCGATCACCCCCGCACGGGTGCGGACGGCGGAGCCGTTCGACACCTTCCGGATCGGCATCAGTGCGCCGAACGACGAGGCGTACGCGCTGCGCGAACTCGGCTACGACGTCACGGTCGTCAACCACACGGGCTTCAACAACGGCTCGTACGCGTTCGACGACTTCGATGCCTTCTACGTCAGCAGCACGGCGTTCAACCCGCTGAACCTGAACGCCACCCAGCAGCAGGCCTTCGCGGACTGGCTGGCGGCGGGCAACGCGGTCGCGCTGCGTGGCGCGAACGGCAAGACCTTCAGCGACCGTGCCCAGCTCTTGGTCACGGAGCTGGGTCCGGTCCGCAGCGACGCCAACGGCATCGTGGCGGTGGTCAACGATCCCGACTCCCGGATCACCGGTGACGCCGGGCCACGCTCGTTCGTGAACTCGCCGCGCTGGTTCACGAGCTACCCGGAGACCGCGAACGTCGACCAGCACCTGGCCGAGGGGGACTTCTTCCTCGCCGGCCACTGGATCGGCAACGCGGCCGCGGCGGGACAGCCGGTGGTGATCAGTGACACGGCGCGCGGCGCCCACGTCACGATGTTCACCACCGAGCCGCTGTACCGCAACCACTCGGAGGGCCTGTTCATCCAGGTCGCCGAGGCGTTGTGGGCCACGGCCGACTGACCCACGCGCACGCAGCAGGACCGGTGGGCCGGCGCGATTCGCGCCGGCCCACCGCCGTTTCTCCGTCGGGTCAGATGAGACCCTGACGTTGCAGGGCGACCACGCCGATCACGGTCAGCACCGCGCCCACCCCGACACGCAGCCAGAGCGCGATCAGCCGGCCGCGCGGCAGCTCCTCGCCGGCCGTGGCGCCCGGGAACTCGCCGGTGCGCCGGTAGCGCAGCAGGGCGGCCAGCGTGCCGAGCGCCATCGCCGCCCCCACCGCCGCGAAGCTGCCGACCAGCAGGAAGGACCAGGACGGGTCACTCATGGACGACTCTCGAAGGCGGCGATTCGAACGCGACAGTCTACGGTGACGGGCAGGACCCCCGATCACGATGCGAGGCACCTGCATGTCCCGGAACCGCCGCCCGCGCTCGTTGGCCGGCCTGCTGCTGGCCGCCTGTGTGCTCGTCGTCGGCTGCGGCGACCAGGAGGCCGCCGACCAGCCGCCGGGACTGGACGCCGGCGATCCCGAGGCGACCGAACCGGCGCCGGGCGAGGACGAGGGTGAGACCGGGGCCGAGGAGGACTTCATGCCGCTGGACGGTGATCCCGAGGAGCTGGTCATCCGCGACGCCGCCGACCGCGCGGGTGTCGAGCTGGGCGAGGTCCAGGTCGTCAGCAACGAACCGGTGACCTGGTCCGACGGCTCGCTCGGCTGCCCGGAGGAGGGCCAGTTCTACACGCAGGCGCTGGTCGAGGGCTACCGCATCGTGGTCGAGGCCGGCGGCGAGTCCATGGAGTACCACGGCCAGGCCGGCCAGGCGCCGTTCTACTGCGAGGACCCACAGGAGCCGGTGCAGGACGAAGGCACCGTCGAGGAGTGACGGGTCAGTTCAGGGAGGGGTCGGCGGGGAAGGTCGAGAACAACGCCAGCTCGTCGCGCTGGCGGCGCAGGACCGCCTGCCAGAGTCGGTCGGGCTGGTGCGTGAAGACGTCGGTCGGCTCGGCGTCGACGGTGAACCACGCCCCCGCGTCGATCTCGCTCTCCAGCTGCCCGGGACCCCAGCCGGCGTAGCCGGCGAACACCCGCACCCGTTCCAGGTCGGTCGCCGCCAGCACCGGGTCGTCGGCGAGGTCGACGAGGCGCACCCGGTCGAGTCGGGTCGAGAAGCCCTCGTCGGCCGGCACGGCCGCGTGGGCGCGGCCGAGCGCCACCACGGCCGTAGGCTCGACCGGCCCGCCGCCGAAGACGACGGGAGGTGACGCGACCAGGTCGCTCCAGCCCGTCAGCGTGTCGTCCACCGCCAGGTCCGACGCGCGGTTGAGCACGACCCCCAGGGCCCCGTCGTCGTCGTGGTCCAGGACGAGCACCACGGAGCGGGCGAAGTTGGGATCCTCGAGTGCGGGTGTCGCGACGAGGAGCCGTCCGGTCTGCCAGTCGTGCATGTCGGTCGCCTCCGCTCGCGGAAAAACCGTACCGCGAACCGGGGGCCTCGCGTGACCGACCGGCGGTGCCGCCGGTCGGCCACGCGGACGGTCTCAGCCCGGGGAGCCGGTCAGCCGATCGCGTCGGCCAGCACCTCGACGAGCCGGTCGACCTCGGACTCGGTCACGACCAGCGGCGGCGCCAGGCGGACGGTGGTCTCGTGGGTGTCCTTGGCGAGCACGCCGTTCGCCAGCATCCGCTCGCAGACGTCCCGCGCCGGCCTGCCCGGCACCAGCTCGATGCCGGCCCACAGACCGATCGTTCGCACCTCGGCGACCTTGTCGGACGGCAGCGCGTGCAGCCCGGCCGCCAGGCGGGCGCCCAGCTCGCGGCCGCGGGCCTGGAACTCGCCGGTCTCCAGCAGGCCGATGACGGCGCGGCCGACGGCGCAGGCCAGCGGGTTGCCCCCGAAGGTGCTGCCGTGCGAGCCGGGGGTGAACACGTCCATCAGCTCGCGGCGGGCGGTGATGGCGGACACCGGCACCACGCCGCCGCCCAGGGCCTTGCCGAGCAGGAAGACGTCCGGCACGACGTCCTCGAGCTCGCAGGCGAACGTCGTCCCCGTGCGCCCCAGTCCCGACTGGATCTCGTCGGCGAGGAACAGCACGCCGCGCTCGTGGGTGATGCGGCGCACCTCGCGCAGGTAACCGGCCGGCGGGATGCGGATGCCCGCCTCGCCCTGGACCGGCTCGAGGAGCACGGCCACGGTGGTGTCGTCGATGGCCGCCTCGATCGCGGCCGCGTCGCCGTAGGGCACCTGGCGGAACCCGGGCGCATAGGGGCCGAAGTCGTCGCGGGCGTCGGGGTCGGTGGAGAAGCCCACGATCGTGGTGGTGCGGCCGTGGAAGTTCTCGCGCGCGACCAGGATGGTCGCCTGGTCACGCGGGACGCCCTTGACGCGATAGCCCCAACGACGGGCCAGCTTGATGGCGGTCTCCACCGCCTCGGCGCCGGTGTTCATCGGCAGGACGGCGTCCATGCCGGTGAGGCGGGCCAGGTCGCTGCAGAACGGCCCGAACTGGTCGTGGTGGAAGGCGCGGCTGGTGAGCGTCACCCGGCGCAGCTGCGCCTCGGCCGCACCGATCAGCGTGGGGTGCCGGTGCCCGAAGTTGAGCGCCGAGTAGCCGGCGAGCGCGTCGAGGTAGCGCCGGCCGTGCACGTCGGTGACCCACGCGCCCTCGGCCTCGGCGATGACCACGGGCAGCGGGTGGTAGTTGTGCGCCGCGTGGGCCTCGAGCGCGTGCAGGTCGGTGGTGGTCGTGGTCACGACAGCTCCTCTTGGGTCACTCCGGGCGCGGGGTGCAGGTCGTATGCCCCGGGCGCGGGGTGCAGGTCGAAGGCCTCGTGCCCGAGGCTCTGATCGGGGGTCTCGGGCGCGGGCCGCAGTTCCAGTGTGCAGCACTTCACGCCGCCGCCGGACTTCCGAAGCTCCGACAGGTCGATCGGGATCGGGACGTAGCCGCGCTCGGCCAACCGGTGGACGAGGTGGTCGGCCTCGTGCGCGACGACGACGTGCCGGCCGTCGCTGACGGCGTTCAATCCCAGCACCAGCGCGTCCTGCTCGCTGGCCACGATCGCGTCCGGGTAGCGGCGCGCCAGCTCGGCCCGCCCGACGTCGTCGAACGCCCCCGGGTAGTAGGCGACGTTGTCGTCGTCCAGGGCGAACACGGCGACGTCGAGATGGTAGAAGCGCGGATCCACCAGCCGCAGGGACACGACCTCGCGCCCGGTGAGGCGCGCCAACTCGGCGTGGGCACGGATGTCGGTGCGGAACCCGGTCCCGGCCAGGATCGTGTCGCCGACGACGACGTAGTCGCCTTCGCCCTCGTTGACGTACGACGGTTCGTGCACCACCTCGATGCCGGCGTCGGAGAGCGCCTCGCGGTAGAGCGCGGCCTCCGGCGCCCGCTGCGGTGTGGCGAACCTGGCGCCGACCGCGATGCCGCCCACGACCACCCCGCCGTTGGCGGCGAACACCATGTCGGGCAGCCCGGGTGCGGGGGTGGCACGCACGACGTCGTGGCCGAGGCTCTCGTAGACGGCGACGAGGTCCTCCCACTGGCGAATCGCGCGCTGGCGGTCGACCGGCGCCGACGGGTCCATCCACGCATTGATCGCGTAGGCCACCTCGAAGTGGGTGGGCGGCGTCATCAGGAAGCGACGGCGCGTGGCCTGGCGGTCGGTCTGCTCGGGCGCCGGCTGCATCAGCGGGGGCTGCCGGCCATCGGCGACGGACACGTCGGGTCGCCGGCCGTCGGGGACGGCGGGAACGCTCACGGGGGCACACCTCCTGCACACGGTGCGGCGATCGAAGCGCGCAACGTACGCTGTGGTCAGATGTCCCAACATCGGCGAGACTTGCGAACCAGGAGCGAATCGTTGCGTCTTGATGGGCTGGACGAGCGGATCGTTGCGTGGCTGTCCAGCGACGCACGGGCGAGCTACCGGGAGATCGGCGACGCGATCGGGCTCTCCGCGCCGGCGGTGAAACGCCGGGTCGACCGTCTGGTCGACGAGGGCGTGATCGAACGCTTCTCCGCGGTCATCGACCCGCGCGCGCTGGGATGGACGACCGAGGCCTTCATCGAGCTGTTCTGTGAGGGCCGGACCCCACCCACGCTGATCGGTACGGCCCTGTCCCGCCACCCCGAGGTGGTGGGCGCCTACACCATCACCGGGGACCCGGACGCGCTCGTCCACGTCCGCGCGCGGGACACCGCGCACCTCGAGGAGACCCTCGAACAGATCCGCAGCGAGCCGTTCGTGGCGCGGACGCGGTCCGTGCTGGTCCTCTCGCGCCTGCTCGAACGCCAGGTCCGGCCGACGGAGCGAGGTGGCACCTGATCAGTCGCGCGCCGGACGGTCCTCGCGCGGCGCGCTGACGGCCGCGACGGTCTCGTCCGCCCCGTCGGCGGCGGCCGTCGCCTGTTCGATGGCCGCGGCGTCGACCGGCCGCAGCAGGAGCCGGCCGAGCAGGACGCAGGTGGTGGCCAGCAGCGCGGGCCAGCGCACGCCGTACGCCTCCGCCACCAGTCCGCCGGTCAGGCCGCCGAGGGGTGCGGCGATCAGGGCCACGAAAGCGCTGGTGGCGGTCACCCGCCCGAGCAGCGAAGCGGGGACCAGCTGTTGGCGCAGGACACGCACGCCGACGTTCCAGGTCATCCCGGTCGCGCCCAGCAGCATGACGCCCACGGCCGTGACGGCGGGGTCGGCGACCAGCGCGATCGTGGCGACGACGCCGGCGACGAACACCGAGGTCCGCCGCAGCAGGCGCGACAACCCGACACGGCGAAGCAGCCGGTCGGCGACCAGGGAGCCGAGCACGCCGCCCAACGCGACCGCCGCCAGGAACCAGCCGTAGGCCTGGGCGGGCAGTCCGAGCGGTCCGACCACGAAGACCGGGAACACCGCGAAGAACGCCATGTTCCCGAAGTTGACGATCCCGGCCACGATCGCGAGGCGACGCAGCACGACATGACGGCCGAGGTAGCCGACCCCGTCGCGCAGGTCCCGGCGCAGCTGGCCGCGGGCGTGCGGCTCCGGCGTGGCGGCCGCGCGGAGGCGCAGACGCGCCACGAGCGCCGCGGCGAGGGCGAACAGCAGCGCCGGCCCGCCCAGGACGAGCGCCGCGCCGGCGCCGGCGAGGAAGCTGCCGACCGGAGCACCGACGGCGTCGTTCATGACCACCTGGGTGCCGCCGAGGCGGGCATTGGCCCGGCCCAGGTCCTCGCGTGGGACCAGCATGGGCACCGCGGTCTGTGCCGTCGTGTCGACGACGATCTCGCTGCCGCCCGCCAGCGCGGCGACGGCGTAGACGAGGGCGAGGTGCAACTCGCCCAGGACGACGGCGACGGTGGCCGCCAGCAGGCCAACGACGCGCAGGACGTTGAAGGCGACGAGCAGGTGGCGGCGGTCCACACGGTCGGCCAGGACGCCGGCCGGCAGGGCGGTGAGCGCCATCGGCAGTTGCAGGGCGACGGCAACACCGGCGACCAGCGCGGGCGAGTCGGTCACCTGCAGCGCCAGCACCGGCAGGCCGGCGAACAGGATCCCGTCCGCGAGGTTGGACGCGCCGGCTCCCAGCCACAGCTGCCCGAAGCCGGCGCGTTGACCGACGCTGGCGGTCGCCGGCGCCGTCATCGATCGGTCGCCTGGCCGCCGTCGCGGCGCGGCCGGGTGTCGACCGGTCGCGTGCTCCCCTGCCGGCGGTCGCGCCGGGCCTGGCGGCGGGCGCTGCGCTCGGTGCGACGCGCGCGGCGGGTCTGGCGGCGAGCCGCGGCGTCCGCCCGGGCCGCGGCGGTCTCGAGTGTGGCGAGGTCGGCGAGTTGGTCCGGGTGCATGGCGCGCTCCTGCGGTACGGTGACTGCAAAGATTTCTTTGCGATGACGTCACCCTACACCGCAAAGAGATCTTTGCAAACACTTCTTTGCAAAGTTCGCTTTGCGATCGGGAGCGCGCGCGTGACGGACCAGAAGACGATCGGCGAGGAGCGGCCGGTGTGGCCGCCGGCCGACGACCGGGTGCTGGACGCGGCGGCGCTGAAGGCGCTCGCACATCCGGTGCGATTCCAGTTGGTGGAGCTCCTCGGCGAGCACGGCCCGTCGACCGCCAGTGCGCTCGGCCGGATGATCGGCGAGAACAGCGGCTCCACGAGCTACCACCTGCGCCAGCTCGCGGCCCAGGGGCTCATCGAGGAGGCGACGGAGCTGGGCTCCAAGCGCGACCGGTACTGGCGGCTCGTGCGTGGCGGGTGGACGCTGGAGGGCTTCGAGCTCCTCGAGCGCGAGGACACCCGTGACGACGCCCTGATGGTGCTGGACGAGGTCCTGCGTGCCCGCTTCAACAGCCTTCGCCGGTGGCATCGCGACGGCAAGCGGTGGGGCGACGACTGGGTGGAGTCCACGATCGAGATGACGGGCCGGTTCCGTCTGACCCGCGACGAGTTGCGCGACATGCGCGACGAACTGGTCGCCGTCATCGACCGCTATCGCGACCTGCAGGCCGACCGGCGCGAGAGGCCGGGTGCCGAGCCGTCCGACGTCGTGCCCGTGCGCGTGCAGGTGGACGCCTACCCGACCGGCGACCCGCCGGACGACGCCGACGGCGGCGCCGCTGCCGAGGCCGCCTCGGACGACGCCCCCTGACACGCGACACCGGACCGCGAGCGCCGTGAGGTTTCCGTCGCCCGCGACGGCTTCCCCTCGCCGGCGGGCGTCGCAGCCGCGAACGCCGTGAGGTTTCCGTCGCCTGCGACGGCTTCCCCGCGCCAGCGGGTGTCGCAGCCGCGAACGCCAAGAGGTTTCCGTCGCCCGCGACGGCTCCCCTCGTCGGCCCCGCTGCCGCTACATCGGCGTGGGCATCCCGCCGGCCCCGCCGCCACCGGGCGCGCCGGACGAGCCCCGCGCGAGGTTGGCGAACTTGGTGAGGTGGTTGAGGAAGGCCAGCTTGACCACGCCGGTGGCACCGTTGCGGTGCTTGGAGATGATCAGCTCCGCAATGCCCTTGTCCGGGCTGTCCTCGTCGTAGACCTCGTCGCGGTAGATGAAGCTGACGATGTCGGCATCCTGCTCGATGGAACCGCTTTCACGAAGGTCGGCGAGCTGTGGGCGCTTGTCGGTGCGCGACTCGGGCTGGCGGGAGAGCTGCGACAGCGCGATGACCGGGACGTCGAGTTCCTTCGCGAGCATCTTCATGCCACGCGAGATCTCCGAGACCTCCTGCTGGCGCGAGTCGGTCTTCTTGTGCGACTGCATCAGCTGCAGGTAGTCGACGATCACCAGATCGAGCCCGTGCTTCTGCTTCAGGCGGCGGCACTTCGCACGGATCTCCATCAGGGAGATCGACGGCGTGTCGTCGATGAACAGCGGCGCCTCCGACAACGCCCCCAGGGCGTCGCCGAGCTTGCGCCAGTCGGTGTCCTCCAACCGGCCGGTACGTAGCTTGGAGGAGTCGATCCGCGCCTCGGAGGAGAGCATGCGGTTGACGATCTCCAGCTTGCTCATCTCCAGGCTGAAGATGATCGCCGGACGCCGCAGCTTCACGGTCACGAACTGCGCGATCCCGAGGCTGAGCGAGGAGTTGTGCACGATCAGGTCGTCGGCCACGAAGTTGTGCAGCCCGGGCACCGTGAGGTCGAAGACCCGTTCCTCACCGGCAGGCTCGACCGAAACGACCTCGTCCCAGAACACGTCCGAGGTGGCCACCTCGTGTAGCGCCTGGCTGCCGAGGGCTTCGGCGAGCTCCGCCACGAGGCGCCGGGACGGGCGGCGCTTGCCGACGTGCCAGTTGTGGTTGCGCGGTCGTCCGGTCGTCTCGGAGACGTCGGCCCAGGACCGCTGACCCTTCTCGGCGAGGATCAGGTCCCACACCTCGATCGGTAACAGGTCGGTGTTGTCGCCCCACGCGCGCGGCGCATCGGAAGTGTGGGGCACGCCGCGACGCTCGACGTACTCGAGCACCTTGGCGCACTGCTCCTCCTTGGAGAAGATCCCGATCTCCGTCAAGAAGCGCCGGACGTTGGCGGCGTCGCGGATCTCGAGTTCGAACGCTCGGTTGTGGCCCTCGAGGTACTTCACCTGCCGTTCCCGGATCCGCGACAGGATCCCGAACCGCAGGAGCAGGTGTTGCACGTCGTGGATGAGCTGCTCCGACACCGAGCAGTAGCTGATGCCGAAGTAGCCGTGCTCCTCCGCGACCCAGGCGCTGCCATCCGTCGCGAACAGCCGCGACAGGAACAGCGCCATCTGCTCACGGGGGAGCGTGAAGATCGGCGCGGGCACGAACTTGGTGTGGCTGTCCCTGCCGGCCAGCCCGAGCTCCTCGAGCCGCTGCTGCAGGAAGTTGTCAGCATGGCGGCCGGTGTAATCGAGGTCCGCAGCCGCTGCGCGGATGCGGGTCACGAGTTCCGCGCTCAGGCCGCGTCGGCCCGACAGCGCCTGGCTCACGACCGAGATGGTGGTGCCGGCTCGTGCGGCTACATCAGCCCGCGTGACGCGGTCGTGCGCCAGGCCGAAACGGATCGTCCTGGCCTGGGTTCCCTGCTTCGGCTGTACCACACCGATGGTGCCGAAGGCTGCAGCACAGGCGAGCGCCTCCATTTCGACAGCGACCGATTCCGTGGTCAGTTCCGGCGCGTTCTTCGTGAGGCAGCCATCACCGAGGAGATAGCCGAGCAGCTTCACCTCAGCAGCGGGAAGGCGCTGGTCACCGAAGAAGTCGATTCGTCGCGGCGCCGCAATGAGATCGCCCGGGCGCAGATCGGTGAGTTGCCGCCACCCGCGGGGCGTCAGAAATGGGTGATTCGCGGTCGCTCTCGTGCGACGCCCGCTCCGGGTTCGCAAGAGGAAGACGCTTCGAGTGCCGTTGTCGTGGAACTCCGTGGCATCGACGCCGACCAGCACCCCTGACTCGTCGAGGGCCGCGACCTGGATGGCTTCGCCAGACCGACCGCGCTCGACGAGTTGCTCGATTGGCGCCCACTCCCCGGTCTTGACGGAAAGTGCTCGGGAACCCACGCTCAGGCACTTGCCCATCGCCGGCCTGGCGGCCAGGATGATCAGGTTCTGGGGCTGCAGGCCGGCGGTGAGGCGGTCGAGGTCGTCGAAGCCGGTGGACAGGCCGGTGACCTCGGAGTTCTGCTCGGCGAGCTTCTCGATCTGCTCGAACGACTCGTTGAGCAGGTCGCCGAGACGGGCGTAGTCGGCCGTGGTCGAGGTCTGGGCGACCTCGTAGATGATGGACTCGGCCCGGTCGACGACCGTCTCCGCGTCCTCGGTCGCCTCGTAGCCGAGCTTGGCGACCGCCGTGCCCGCGTCGATGAGGCGACGCAGCAACGCCCGCTCGCGCACGATGCGGGCGTAGAAGGCGGCGTTGGCCGCGGTCGGCACGGCGACCGTCAGGTCGTGCAGCGCCGCCGGGCCGCCCACCTCGTCGAGGCGGTCGCGGCGGGCGAGCCACTCCGTCAGCGTGACGGTGTCGATGGGCTCGCCGGCGGCCAGCAGGTCGCGGATGCCCTCGAAGACGGTGCGGTGCGCGTTGCGGTAGAAGTGCTCGGGTTCGAGCACCTCGATCGCCTCGCTGGCCGCGTTGCGCGACAGCAACGCGGCACCGAGGACGGAGACCTCGGCCTCCAGCGAGTGCGGCGGGACGCGGTCGTAACCACGTCCCGCCGACCCGTTGGCGCGCGGGCCTGCTGGTGGTGCTGCCGGCGCGTCGAGTGGTCCGCTCGGTGGCGGGGGGAAGTCACTCATGCGGGTGTGCGTCCGTGGACGTCGGCCACCTCACGAGAACCTCCTCACGCCTCCTCGGCGTCCTCACCCTCGACGACCGTGGCGGCGCCCTCGGTCGCTTCCGTGTCCGCCTCGGTCTGCTGCTCGTCGAACTCGGCAGCAGCCTCGAGGGCCTGTTCGGTCAGCGCCTCCACGTCAGTGTCGCTGGAGGCTGCGACGTCCTGCGCCGCCTCCACGACCGCCTCGGCGTCCACGATCGCGCCGTCGCGCAGGCTGATGCGGCCCTCGGCGTCGACGACCTCGACCGTCACCGTCGCGGTGACCTGCGGGTGCACCCGGACCGGGATCTCGTAGGCGCCGATCGACTTGATGGTGCCCTTGAGCTCGATGCGCTTGCGCTCGATCTCGTGGCCGCGCTCGCGCAGCACACGCTCGACGTCGTGGGCGCTGACCGAGCCGTAGAGGTGACCGCGTTCGTCGACGCGGGCCTCGATGCGCAGCGTGCGGGACTCGAGCGCGTCCTTGGCGGCCTGTGCGGAGCCCAGGGTCTTGGACTCCTTGGCCTTGCGCGACCGGGTCAGGGCCTCGGCTTCCTTCATCGCACCCTTGGTGGCCAGGATGGCCAGCCCACGGGGCAGCAGGAAGTTGCGGCCGTAGCCGTCAGCGACCTCGACGACGTCGCCCGCCAGCCCGAGGTTGTCGACCTCGTCCTTCAGGATGACCTTCATCGGGCGACTCCTAGCGGGTCGTGTAGGGGATCAGCGCCATCTCGCGGGCGTTCTTGATCGCCCCGGACAGCTGGGCCTGGTGCTGCGCACAGACGCCCGACGTGCGGCGCGCCTTGATCTTCGCGCGCTCGTTCAGGAACGGCTTGAGCAGCGACAGGTCCTTGTAGTCGACGTACTCGATGCCCTGGACGCACACCGGACAGGGCTTGTCCTTCTTCGGCTTGCGTGCCTTCTTGGGCTTGGGAGGCATGTGGCTTCTCCTCGAAGGCCCGGCGCATGGCGCTCGGGCGAAGGTCGATGTCGGATCAGAACGGGACGTCGTCGTCGGACGGCGGCGGAGGTGCGAAGTCGCTGGTGCCGCCGCCACCGCCGGAGCCGCTGGTACGCGACACCTGGGCGCGGGCCCACCGCAGACTCGGGGCGATCTCGTCGGCCTCGATCTCCGTGACCCAGACGGTCTGTCCCTGCTGGTTCTCGTAGCTGCGCACGCGCACCCGGCCGATCACGATGACACGGTCGCCCTTGTGCAGGGACTCGGCCGCGTTCTCCGCCAGGTCACGCCAGCAGTTGACGTTGAGGTAGGTCGTCTCCTCCTGCTGCTGACCGGAACGGTCCGTGTAGCGGCGGTTGGAGGCGACGCGCAACGTGGACACGGCGGCCCCGCCACCGGTGAAGCGCAGTTCGGGGTCGTCGGTCAGGTTGCCGATGAAGGTGATGAAGTTGCTCTCGAACGCCACGGTGGGCTCCTCGCGTCGAGCGGCTGATCAGGGTCGCGTGAGCGGACGCGGTCCCGGCGTCAGGCGCTGGTGCGGACGCGGAGCTCCGGGCGCACCGTCTTGAAGCGGACGATGTCGTCGGAGATCTTGAGCAGGCGCTCGAGCTCGTCCACGGCCTCGGCGGTGGCCTCGAAGTCGAGGACGCCGTAGTAGCCGAAGTCGCGCTTGTTGATCTCGTAGGCCAGCTTGCGGCGGCCCCACCAGGCTTCGTCGAGGACCGTCCCGCCCTGCTGGGCGAGGATGTCCTTGGCCCGGTCGAAAGCCGCGCGGGCGGCCTCTTCCTCGAGCGTGTCGGTGACGATGATCATTATCTCGTAGCGGCGCACAGTGCACCTCCCATGGTCTCTGATCCGCCCGCACCGGGTGGCGCGGCCGATGCCGCCGTCGAGGCGCGCGGACGCGACCGACGGCGGCGGGGTGGCTCCCGCGGACGCGGCCCGCGTGCGCGCACGCAGGGCCGCCGGTGGGAGCAGGGGTGCTGCCTGGGAGCGACGCCGAACGCCACTCCGCCGGCACGCACGCAGCACGCGCACGCCGGACACAGGACCTCGGAACCGTACCGGACACCCCGTCCGCTCACAACCGCGCACGGTAGGCAGACCCGGTGACATCCCGCCCGATCGGTGCCGGCGGCGCTGTGGAGAACCCGGGAAGGATCAGTCGTCGACGTCGACCCAGCCGAGGGTGCGCTCGACCGCCTTCTTCCAGCGCGCGTGGCCGGCGCTGCGCTGGGCGTCGTCCCAGGTCGGCTCCCAGCGCCGGTCCTCGTGCCAGTTCTCGCGCAGCTCGTCGGTGTCCTTCCAGAACCCGACCGCCAGCCCGGCCGCGTAGGCGGCCCCCAGAGCGGTCGTCTCCGCCACGACCGGCCGGCTGACGGGCACGCCCAGCACGTCGGCCTGGATCTGCATGCACAGGTCGTTGGCGGTCACGCCGCCGTCGACCTTGAGCACCTCGAGGGCCACGCCCGAGTCCTGCGCCATGGCGTCGGCGACGTCCTTGGACTGGTAGCAGATGGCCTCGAGGGTGGCGCGTGCCAGGTGGGCGTTGGTGTTGAACCGCGACAGCCCGACGATCGCGCCGCGCGCGTCGGAGCGCCAGTAGGGCGCGAACAGGCCGGAGAAGGCGGGGACGAACACGATCCCGCCGCTGTCGGGCACCTGGCGGGCCAGCGACTCGGACTCGGCCGCACCGCTGATGATGCCGAGCTGGTCGCGCAGCCACTGCACCGCCGAGCCGGTCACGGCGATCGAGCCCTCCAGCGCGTAGACCGGCGCCTGGTCCCCGAACCGGTAGCAGACGGTCGTCAGCAGGCCGGCCTGGGAGCGGACCACCTCGGTGCCGGTGTTCAGCAGCAGGAAGTTGCCGGTGCCGTAGGTGTTCTTCGCCTCGCCGGGCGCGAAGCAGACCTGACCGACCATCGCGGCCTGCTGGTCGCCGAGCGCACCGGTCAGCGGCACCTCGGCTTCCAACGGCCCGCCCGGGCGCGTGACGCCGTAGGACGCCGGGTCGGACGACGGCCGGATCTCCGGCAGCATGGCTCGAGGGACGCCGAACAGGGCGAGCAGTTCGTCGTCCCAGTCGAGGGTCTCCAGGTCCATCAGCATCGTGCGGCTGGCGTTGGTCACGTCGGTGACGTGCACCCCGCCGTCGGCTCCGCCGGTCAGGTGCCACAGCAGCCAGGAATCGGTCGTGCCGAACAGCGCCTCGCCCCGTTCCGCGTCCTCCCGTAGACCGTCGACGTGCTCCAGCAGCCACTGGAGCTTGCCGCCGGCGAAGTAGGTGGCCGGTGGCAGACCGGCGCGAGCACGGATCAGGTCGCCGGCACCCTCGCGTTCGAGGCGCGCCGCGATGCGGTCCGTGCGGGTGTCCTGCCACACGATCGCGTTGTGGTACGGCCGGCCGCTGCGGCGGTTCCAGACGACGGTCGTCTCGCGCTGGTTGGTGATCCCGAGCGCCGCCAGGTCACGGCCGGACAGCCCCAGCCGGTTGAGGGTCGTGCGCAGCACCGACGACGTCCGTTCCCAGATCTCCACCGGGTTGTGCTCGACCCAGCCGGCCCGCGGCAGGATCTGCTCGTGCTCGAGCTGGTGACGGCCGACCTCGTTGCCGTCGTGGTCGAACACCATGAACCGCGTCGAGGTGGTGCCCTGGTCGACCGCGCCGACGAACTCCGCCATGTTGTCGCTCCTCCTCCGGTTGCCCGACCTCCGCCGCGGCGTCCTTCGCGTACCCCGCCCGGCCCCGCGCGGGAGCCGGCCACCGACGCTTCAGTCCAGGCCGTGGTCGACCGCGTAGCGGATCAACTCCTGGCGCCGGTTGAGCTGCAGCTTGTCGAGGATGTTGCGCACGTGGTTCTCGACCGTCTTCGGCGAGATGTGCAGTCGCTCGCCGACCTCCTTGTACGGGTACCCGCGCGCGACGTGCTGCAGCACCTCCCGCTCGCGTTCGGTCAAGGGGTTGGCGCCGGTGGCCTGCTTGGCCAGTCGCCGGAACTCGCCCAGCACCAGCATCGCCAGCGAGGAGGAGAACACCGGCTCACCCGCGGCGGCCTTGCGAAGCGAGGTCCGCAGCTCGTCGCCGGGCGTCGCCTTCGTGAGGTAGCCGACCGCGCCGGCGGCGACCGCGTCCAACAGATCGCGTTCCTGCTCGCTGACGGTCAGCATCACGATCCGGGTCTGCTGGGCACACGCCCGCACGACCGCCAACCCGCCGCCTTCGGGCATCTGCACGTCGCAGACGACCAGGTCGGGCCGCGTCTCGCGGACCACCCGTATCGCTTCCTCGGCGTCCGAGGCCTCTCCGACCACCTCGAAGCCGCTGCCCAGGTCCGCCTTCACCCCGTCGCGCCACACCGGGTGGTCGTCGACCAGCACGACCCGGATCGGTGGTCGACGCACGCTGGCTCGCTGTTCCACCACGACGCTCCCTTCCCGGCGGCACCGCAGCCTAGAGGCGGCTAGCGTCGATCGGCTCGCGGCCGCAACGGGAGGCAGGCATGCAACGGATCGCGGTCGTCGGCAACGCCGGCAGCGGCAAGTCGACGCTCGCCCGGCGACTGGCCGACGGGCTCGGGCTGCGCCACGTCGAACTCGACGCCATCTTCCACCAGCCCGGGTGGCAGCCGTTGCCCGAGGCGACGTTCCGGGCGCGCGTCGAGGACGCCGTCCGGGCCGACCGCTGGGTCGTCTGCGGCAATTACGGCGCGGTCCGCGACCTGGTGTGGCCGCGAGCGGACACGATCGTGTGGCTCGACCTGCCACGCCGGGTGGTCACGCCCCGGATCGTCCGCCGCAGCGTCGTGCGCGCCATCACCCGCCGCGAGCTGTGGAACGGCAACCGCGAGGAGTGGCGCAACCTGCTCAGCGCGGACCCGGAACGCTCCATCGTGCTCTGGTCGATCACCCAGCACGCCACCAACCGGGCCGGCTACCGGCGGCGGCTGCTCGACGACCCGCCGCAGGACGTCGAGGTGGTGCACCTGCGCTCGCCGGGAGCGGTCCGCCGGTGGCTGCGGGCGACCCTCAGCGCCGCGCGTCCGGCGGGCTGAACGGGACCGTGAGGCGGATCTCCGCACCGCGCCCTGGCGCCGCGTCCACCTCGACCTCGCCGCCGACCTCGGTGATGCGGCCGCGGACCGAGCGGGACAACCCGACCCCCTCGCGGGCGTGGGCCGGGTCGAACCCGGCGCCGTCGTCACGGACGGAGCAGAACACGGCGTCGTCCAGCGGCTCGAGATAGACCACGACCCGGCTGGCGGCGCCGTGCTTGCCCGCGTTGGTGAGCGCCTCGCCGACGGCACCGACCAGGGCCTGCTGCACCGGCGCGGCCAGCGGCGGCAGGTCCTCGGGCACCAGCACCTCGGCGCGGGCGTCGAAGGCGGTCTCGAACCGCTGGGCGGCGGCCTGCAGGTCCGTGACGAGGTCGACGCTCGCCGAGGACGCCGGCGGCCCGAACAGGTAGCGGCGCAGGTCGCGCTCCTGCTCGCGCGCCATCGCGGCCAGCCGTGGATCGTCGGCGCGACGCTCGACCAGCGCCAGGGTCTGCAGCACACCGTCGTGCAGGCGGCGGGCGACGTCCTCGCGGGCCCGCGCGTCGGCGAGCTCGCGCTCCGCCGTGGCGATGCGGTCCTCGCCGGCACGGATCAGCCGCATCGCGTGGCCGCCGACGCCACCCGCGAGCCCGTACAGGACCATGGTGGTGACCAGCGACAGCAGCTGGACGGGCTCGATGCCCAGCAGCACGACCTCCGAGGTCGGCGGCGGGGCGTGCCACAGCGACGACACGGCCCGGCCGGCGCCGACCAGTACGCCCGTCGCGCCACCCACCAGCGGGCCGAAGGCGATGCCGGCCGACAGCACGGTCGCGATCGGCCAGGCGACGCCCAGCGGCTGCGCGCCGGAGAAGACGTGCGGCGCCCGGTACACGAACCCATCCGCGAGCTGCAACCCCAGGGCGACCCCGACCTCGACGCCCACGACCTGCGGGCGGCACAGGCGGGCAGGGTCACGACGCAGCAGCGAGGTGGTCCAGATCGTCACGGCCAGCGCGGCTCCCACCAGCAGCACGGCCGCGACCGGTCGTTCCAGCGCACGGCGCGCCAGCACCAGCACGATCGCCATCCACACCCATGCCGCCCAGCGGAACACCGCCAGGCCGCGCAGCACCGTCTGCTGCACCCCGGTCAGCCAGTCCGGCGGGCACGCGCGTCACCGCCGCAGGCCCGCAGCATGCCGCACGGACGGCGACGGGCGCGGCTGCGCCGACGTCGGGTCAGTGGAAGCGGGCGAGGTAGTAGCGCTTCTTGCCGACGCGGATGACCATGGTCCGGTCGCTGGCGAGGTGTTCGGGCCCGACCTGGACGGCAGAATCCTCGATCAGGGCGTTGTTGATCCGGACCGCGCCCTGCTGCACGAGGCGCCGCGCCTCACCGTTGGACCTGCTGGCACCCACCTCGGTCAGCAGTTCGAGCAGGCCGAGCCCGTCGTCGAGGCGGCTGCGCGTGAGCACCACCGACGGCGCCTCCTCGAACGCGGCGCTGAGGGTGGCGTCGTCGAGGCCGGAGAACGGCTGGTCGCCGAACAGCACGCCCGTGGCACGCTCGGCCGCCTCCACCCCGGCGTCGCCGTGGATGACCCGGGTGGCCTCGCGGGCCAGGGTCCGGTGGGCGACCCGCGCGGAGGGGTCCTCGAGGTGGCGCTTCTCCAGGTCGGCGATCTCGTCCAGCTCGAGGTACGTGAAGAGCTTGAGGAACCGGACGACGTCCGCGTCGGCCGCGTTGAGCCAGAACTGGTAGTAGGCGTAGGGCGAGGTCATGTCCGGGTCGAGCCACACCGCGTTGCCGGCCGACTTGCCGAACTTGGCGCCGTCGGCGGTGGTCAGCAGCGGCCAGGTCAGCCCGTAGACCTGCGCACCGTGCAGTCGGCGGGTGAGGTCGATGCCCGCGGTGATGTTGCCCCATTGGTCCGAGCCGCCGCCCTGCAGCCGGCATCCGCGCGTCCGGTACAGGTGCGCGAAGTCGTTCGCCTGCAGCAGTTGGTAGCTGAACTCCGTGAACGACAATCCCTGTTCGCGGGTGTCCAGCCGGCGCTTCACCGACTCGCGCGAGAGCATCGCGTTCACCGAGACGTGCTTGCCGACGTCGCGCAGGAAGTCGAGGAAGTTGAGCTGGCCGGTCCAGTCGAAGTTGTCGACGAGGACCCCGCGTCCCTCGGTGAGGTCGACGACCTGCCCCAGCTGGCGCCGGATCGCCGCGAGGTTGGTCTGCAGCGCCTCCTCGTCGAGGATCTCCCGCTCGGTGTCCCGCCCGGAGGGGTCGCCGATGCGACCCGTCGCGCCGCCGGACAGCGCGATCGGGTGGTGGCCCAGGCGCTGCAGCCACGACATCGCCATCATGCCGACCAGGTTGCCGGCATGCAGGGACGCGGCGGTCGGGTCGAAGCCGACGTAGAAGGTGACCGGACCGGCGTCGAACAGCTCGCGCAGCCCGTCTTCGTCGGTGACGTCCTGTACGAACCCGCGGGCCTGCAACACGTCGAGGGCGTTGACGTCCGACGCGTGACCCGCGACCGGGGTGGCCGGCGGGTCCAGGTCGGGCGCGGGGCTGGGATGGGGGGTCTGGTCGCTCATGGCAGCAGAAGCTACCGGTCGCGGCCCGTCACCGGGATCCCGCGCAGGTCCGTCAGTGCCAGCCCTCGAGGCGCTCGCGCACCTCGGCCGGCGGCGTCACCGCCGGCACCTCGCGCGCGGGCAGCCAGTCGGGCATGCCGTCCGCCCACACGTAGGTGTCGGGCCTGACGGTGCCGTGCAGGACCAGGCGACGCATGGTGTCGAGGTCCAGCGGTCCGTGCTGGTCCTGACCCTGTAGGTGGTACCAGCGGGCCGGCTCGTTCACGTTCGCGTCACTCCTGGATCCCGCACGTCAGCGAGAAGCTATCCGCTGCCGCGCGACTGGTCGGACGGGAGCTGGTCGGACGGGAGCGGGGCGGACGGTTGCTCGTCGGACGGGAGCGGGGCGGGGCCGTCGTGGCCCCGCCCCGCCCTCGCTGTCCGCGGGCCGGTCAGGCCAGCCGGCGACGCAGCCCGAGCCCGAGGGCCCCGGCGGCGAGGAACGCGCCGATCGCGATCGCGGCCCGGACCGGCGCCGAGGTGCCGTCGTCGGCGCGGCTGCCGACACCCGCGATCTCGAACTTGTAGACCGCGCTGGCGTCGGCGCCGTCGACGGTGCCGTACGCGAGTCCGTCGCCGTTGGCACCGCGTGCGTCGATCGCCTTGATGGTGTTGTAGAGCAGCGAGGAGCCGGCCGAGGCGTCGCTGACGCCTTCGATCAGCTTCTGCATGCCGGCCTCCGACAGCTTGACCGTGCCGTCGGCGATCTGCTGACCGCCGTCGGCCGCGGCGTCCAGACCCTCGGCGATCTGGCCGGCGCCGTCACCGGCGTCGCCCAGGCCGTCGGCGAGCTGGTTGGCGCCGTCGTCGATCTGCACCAGGCCGTCGGCGAGCTCGTTGCCGCCGGTGGCCGCGGTGCGGGCGCCGTCGGCCAGCTTGCGGCCGCCGTCGTCCAGCTGCCCGAGCCCGCTGGACAGCTCACGCCCACCGCCGGCGGCGGTCTTCGCGCCGTCCGCCAGCTTCTTGGCGCCGTCGTCCAGCTGGCCGAGCCCGCCGGCGAGGTCCTTGCCGCCCTTGGCCGCCGAACCGGTGCCGGCGTTCAGCGCCTTCGCGCCGTCGTCGAGCTGGCCCAGGCCGCTGGCGAGCGTGCCGGCCCCCTTGCGGGCGGCACTGGCACCGTCGGCGAGTGCCGGCAGCTTGCCGGCGAGCGTGGCCGTGCCGTCCGCCAGCGGGACCAGCGCGTCGGCGCGGAACTGCTGCAGACCGCCGTGGAGGTCCGCCGAGCCCTGCTTCAGGTCCCGGACACCCTTCAGCAGTGCACCGGGCTTCTCGGGCGAGCCGAGGTTGGCGGCGTAGGCCTCGAGGAGCGGCACGATCCCGGTCAACGCCTGGGCGCCGGCGACCAGCTGGTCGACCTGGCCCTTGGCGGCGGTCAGGTTCGTGACCGAGCCACCGACGATCTGGTGCGCACCGCCGACGCCCTGGCAGACCGCGGCGTACGGCGAACCCTCGGCGCACGCGCCGACAGCGTTGAGGCCGGCCATCACGTCCTGGAGCAGGCCGTTCGCCACCTTCAGCGAACCCAGCAGGCCGCACTGGCCGTTCTGGACCGCCGTGAGCGTGCACCCGTCGGCGTTGGCGTAGATCGTCCCCGACAGGTCAGAGAGGCCACCGGCGACCTGCGGGAGGCCGGCGATGGCCGCCGGCGCGCCCTGCGCCGTGCCCGCCGCCAACTGCGTGAGGCCACCCTCGATGAGGACCAGACCGTCCTCGATCTTCTCCGCGCCGGGGAGGATGAGCTTCTCGAAGCTCTTGCGCGCCTCGGCCGCGCCGTCCGCGATCTGCCCGGCACCCGCCGTGGCGTCGCCGGCGCCCGCCGCGATCTGCGAGAGCCCGTCGGCCAGGTCCTTGCTGCCGACCCGTGCCGAACCGGTTCCCTCGGCCAGCTTGCCGGCGCCGTCGTTCAGGTCGCCGAGCCCCTTGGCGAGCGTGCCGGCGCCGGTGCGGGCCGCGCCGGTGCCGTCGGCGAGCTGGCCGGCACCGCCGGACAGCTCACCCAGACCGGCGGCCAACTTCCCGCCGCCGTCGCGCGCGCTGCCGAGCCCGTCGGACAGCTGCGTGGCCCCGGCACCGAGATCGTTGAGACCGTTGGCCAGCTGCCGGCTGCCGCCGCGCGCCTTGGAGGTGCCGTCGGCCAGCTGGCGCGCGCCCGGCACGGCCGTGCCGTTCAGGCCCTCGGCCAGCTGCGTGGCACCGTCGGAGAGCTGCCCCAACCCGTCGAGGAGCTGGGCCGCTCCCGCCGCGAGCAGCTGCACGTTGCCGTCGATCAGCACGCCGTTGATCGTCAGGGTGCGGGTCGACTCGACCGCGCCCTTGTAGGACTCGGCCGTCGAGCGCAGCGAACCGAAGGACTTGGAGTCGACCGGCAGGACCTGCGCGACCGCCTCGGGAACGACCGCGTCGGTCACGTGTGCGGTGTAGCTGACGGTCTGCTCCTCGTCGCCCAGCGGCGAGAACAGCAGCAGCGACCACTGCACGACCGTGTTGCCCCGCCCGTCACCGGCGACGGAGGCACCCGGCGCCTTGACGTCGAGGAAGCGCCCGTCGAGGGTCGTGGACACCGTGCCCACCATGGGCACGGCCACGTCGACCGTCTCCGTGCGCTCCTGCTGGCGGCCGTCGAAGTAGCGGATCTCGGTCGGCTGGGCGGTGAGGTTGCGGACGGTGTAGGTCACCGTCACCTCGCCCGACCGTCCGACGAGGGCCTTCGGCTCGATGGGCTCGCCGTCGAGGGCGTAGGAGATCTCCACGCTCAGCGGCAGGTCGGCGGTGTTGTCCGCGACCGTGCGCTCGGAGACGCCGGACCGCGAGGCAGCCATGCGGTAGACGACCTGGTCGCCGTCGACCCGTGGCTTGCCGAAACCGTCGAGGTTGCGCAGGCCCTTGGTGGCTTGGTCGGGCAGGGCCAGCTCGACCTCGCCGTCGCCGGCGACGGTGAGCTGCGTGAACACGCGCGAGGTGCGGACCTCACCGGTGGGGGACACCTCGGTCAGCACCGACTGGCGGTGGGTGACGTCGGCACCGCTGGCGGACTGCGCCAGGGCCGGCAGGCTGGTGGGGACGACGGTGACGGCGGCGATGAGGCCGAGCGTCAGGACACGACGGGTGGCACGCATCAGACCGCCTCTCCTTCTGCGAGTTGGGCGGTCGGCGTCGGCTCGACGACCGGGGACGACGACGAGCGGTCGGCGAGGTTCGCGGTCACCAGTTCCGCCAGCGTCGCGGCGGCGGCGCCGAGCGCCGTCGCCAGCAGCACGGTCACGAACGCGACCGGAGCCTCGGCGAGGAATGCCGTGGGACGGTCCGCGTACATCGGCTCGTACAGCGCCGCGAAAGCGGCGTAGCCGGCCAACCCCGCCCACAGCGGGACCCGGTCACCCGAGACGGCGGCCACGACCGTCAGCACGACGATCACGACGATCAGCACGATGGCCTGCGCCGAGGGCAGGGCCGGCAGCACACCGGCCTGGACGGCCATCGCCACGAAGGCGGCGACGCTGCCGATCACGAAGCCCGCGACCCGGCCGATGGTCACGTGACCGCCGGCCAGCCCGATCGCCGCGGCCAGCAGCACCGGCCACAGCGTCGTGATGCCGAGCGCGCCTCCGGCGACGGCCAGACCGGCCGCGACGAGCGCGATCACGGCACCGGTGAGTACGGTGCGTGTCAATCGAGTTCTCCCCGACAAGGGCACGCCGTGATCGCCACCACGCCGTGCTTCCCCTCCCGGCACACTGGTCGTGCACCGAGTGCCGACCATCCGCCGGTCGCGGGGATGATCCGGGGCACGACGGACCAGATGCCATGCCCCGTTCGGGCCATCTTTGGCGTCCGACCGGGTTGAACGATCCCGGCGGGATCGAATCGCCGAAGCCGCCATCAAGCGCCGAACACCGCGCCGAAGGAACGAAACCGATGGAATCGTGCCGCTGCGACGTCCTCAACGTCCTCAGTGGTCCGCTGGCACAGGACTACGTCCGCGGCCATCTGGAGGGTGCACGGGTCGACGGGCTCGGCCGGCAGGTCCACCGTTGCGCGCGGACCGGCATCGAGTGGACCGAGGACCGCAACCCGGACGGGTACGCGGAGAACGTCCTGGTTCTTCGGCGCGTGCTCCGCTGACGACCGACCGCCACCCCAGGAGGACCGCCATGGCGTTCCTGGACCCGAAGAAGCAGGACGACCCGAACGACGTGCTGCCCGGCGCGCCCGGTCTGCACCTCGACCTCGACGTCCGGGTCTGCCCCGACTGTCGCCTGCAGACGCCACCGTGGGTCGGGCACTGTCCCGAGTGCGGCGTGGCGACCGTGGCTCCGGGGGAGGTGCCCGCCACCCGCTTCCAGCTGCCCGACCTCGACGACGAGTCGGAGTGAGCGGCGTCTGACGCGGGCCTGACGACGCGCCCCGGCGGAGCGTCACTCCAGGCGCAGGCGGATGCGCCGGAAGCCCTTGCCCTTCGACTCGACCTTGGCGACGCGCACCCGCCCGACCTCGGTGGTGTCGGCCACGTGGGTGCCGCCGTCGGCCTGCCGGTCCAGCCCGACGATGTCGATGACCCGCACCTCGCGCAGGCTCGGCGGCAGCAGCGACACCTTCGTCCGGATCAGCGACGGGTCCTCGTCCGCCTCCTCGCGAGGCAGGAAGGACACCTCCACGGGCCGGGCCGCGGCCAGCTGCCGGTTGAGCTCCTCCTCCAGCGGGTCGCGGTCCTCGGGATCCCAGTCCGGCAGTTCGAAGTCCAGCCTGCCCTCACCGGGTTCCATGTTCCCGCCGGTGACCGGGCTGGCGAACCGGTTCCACACCACCCCGCACAGGGCGTGCATCGCGGTGTGGGTGCGCATCAGCCGGTAGCGCCGGTCCCAGTCGACGACGGCCCGCACGTCCTGACCGGTGCCGGGCAGGTCGCCCGCCAACCAGTGCCACACGCCGCGGGCGTCCTGGGTGACCCGGACCACCTCGAGGCGGTCGTCGCCGATCCGCAGCTCGCCGATGTCATGGGGCTGTCCGCCCCCGCCCGGGTAGAAGACCGTGCGGTCGAGCAGCACGCGGCCGTCGTCGGGATCGACGTCCACGACGGTCGCGCCCGTCTCGCGCTCGTACTGGCGGGTGGAGTAGATGCGCTCGGTCACGTCGTCTCCTTCGGCACGGACGCCGTAGCCTTGCACCGATGCACTGTCCACGCTGCCACGCCGAGTACGAACCCCACGCGATCCGCTGCGCGGACTGTGGGGTCGACCTGGTGTCCGAGGACGGCGAGGTGCTGGCCCCCGCACCGCCGGGCGCGACGGCCCCGCTGGGCACCTTCCACGCCACGATGGCCGAGCACGTGGCCGCCCTGCTGACGCGGCGGAAGATCGCGTTCGAGACCCGTACGGAACCCGACGGCGTGCGCGTCCTGGTCGACCCGGCCTGGCGCGACGAGTTGCGCGCCGAGCTCACGCTGGCGTGGGGCGACCTGGTGCGCGGCCTGCCGGAGGAGCAGGTGCTGGAGGTGCTGGGCACGGGCGGCACGGCGCCGGGCTGGTACGACGCCCCGCGCGGCGGCCACGTCGACCGGGCGGGCCGGCTGGTCGTGGAGGCCGGCGACGACGAGGAGGCCGCCCGTGACGCGGCCCGGATCGCCGGGCCGGCACTCTTGACGCTGGGTGCGATCCTGGCCGTGTCCGGCTGGTACGTCTTCGACTCCACTGCGGTGCTGCTCGCCGGGGTGGCGCTGGTGGCGCTCGGCCTGTTCAGCCCGAAGTAGCCCACGCGGCGGCGACGTCAGCCGGACGTCGCGGAGTCCGCGTCGGGATCGCGTGCCAACAGCAGGTACGACTCGACGAGGTGGTGCCAGTGACAGGCCAGGCACACCTCGACCGTGTAGACGGTCAGATCGCCGTAGCGCTCCTGCTGGCTGGCGAGGTGCTCACGCCGCACGGCCCGACCGCCCTGCGACTTCGGCGTCCGGCCGTCGAACACGTAGTGGACGTGGCGGACCTCGTCCTCGTCGCACACCGGGCAGGCGTCGGACACCGGCGACCCGATGTGGGTACCGGCGCGGAGCAGGTCGGGATGCGCGTCGCAGACGTCCTCGCGCGAACGCAGTCCTGACGCGACGTCACGCAGCACCGACCGGCGTTGCATGCGGTAGTCGATCCGGCCCTTGCGCACCGGTGGCTCGCTCCTGGCCCGGCCGCGGCACCTCGCCACGGACGATCCGCGAAGGGTACGGGCCGTCGGGGCGGCGCGCTCGGCGAGTCGTCCACGACCATGACGTGCCGGGCTGGCTAGCGTCGGCGCCCACCTGCACCGACACCACCTCGAGGAAGCCGCCGTGCCGACGCCGACGCCGCCCGACAGCCGCCGTGACGACCTCGTCGAGGACCTCCACGGCCACCGGGTCGCCGACCCCTACCGCTGGCTGGAGGACGCGGGCGCCGACGGCGTCGCCGCCTGGATCGCCGCGCAGAACGAGGCCACGTTCGCGCACCTGGCGCAACTGCCGGCCCGGGCGGTGTTCCGCGAGCGGCTCGCCGCCCTGTGGGACCATCCCCGTCGCGGCGCGCCGTGGCGACGTGGTGAGACCTGGTTCCAGATCCGCAACGACGGCCTGCAGGACCAGGACGTGCTGTGGTGCGCTGCAGGTGTCGGCGGCGAGGTACCACCGGTCGAGGGCTGGCGGGTACTGGTCGACCCCAACGGGTGGACCGCCGACGGGACCGCCTCGCTGTCGGCGGTGTCCGTCAGCGACGACGGCACGCGGTTGGCGTTCGCGCGCTCGGACGCCGGATCCGACTGGCTGACCTGGCGGGTCGTTGACACCGCCACCGGCCAGGTCCACGACGACGTGGTGCCGTGGGCCAAGTTCGCCACCGCGGCGTGGTTGCCCGACGGCAAGGGGTTCCTGTACGGCGCCTTCACGCCACCCGCGGAGGGCGGTGAGCACGCCGCCGCCAACCGTGACCAGCAGTTGCGCCTGCACCGCCTCGGGACCGACGCGGCCGAGGACGTGCTCGTCCACCAGCGGCCCGACCAGCCCGAGTGGATGTTCCACCCGACGACCTCGCACGACGGCCGCTGGCTCGTGCTGACCGTCAGTCACGGCACCCGCCCGGAGACGCGCGTCCACGTCGCCGCGATCGAGGACGGCGCCGTCGGTGACGTCATCCCGGTGCTCGACCGGGGCGACGCGGCCTACGAGGTGCTCGGCGTCCTCGACGACCGGCTGCTGCTGTCAACGGACCTCGACGCGCCGCTCGGACGGGTGGTCGCCGTCGACCTGGCGCCCTACCGCGGCAGGCCCGGGCCGCAGCCGCCGCGGCTGGTCGAGGTGGTGGCCGAGGGCGCCGAGCGCCTGCAGGGCGTCACGCTGGTCGGCGGCGCGAGCGACGCCGACGTCGCCTGGCTCGTCTGTCACCGGCTGCGCCACGCGACCTCCCGCCTGGCGGTCCACGACGCCCGCGACGGCGCGCACCTGCACGACCTCGACCTGCCGGGCGTCGGGTCGGTGATGGAGGTCGCCGGCGGGCGCACGCGGACCAGCCTCGACCTCACCTTCGAGACCTTCGACGCCCCCGCCCGCGTACTGCACCACGACCTCACGGCCGCGGTGCTCACCTCCGCGCCGGAGCCCGTCGGGACGGCGCCGACCGTCCACGACGTCCCGATCGTCACCGAGCAGGTGCAGGTCCTGCACGACGGCGTCGCCGTGCCGCTGTTCCTCGTCCACCGTGGCGACGTGGCGCCGACCGGCGCGGTGCCGACCGTGCTGTGGGGCTACGGCGGGTTCGACATCCCGGTCGGCCCGATGCACCGGCCCGGCTGGCGGGCGTGGGTGGAGACGGGCGGGCTGCTCGCCGTGGCCTGCCTGCGCGGTGGCGGCGAGTACGGCCGCGCCTGGCACGACGACGGGCGGCTGCGCAACAAGCAGCACGTGTTCGACGACGCGCTGGCCTGCGCCGCCTGGCTGACCGGCCGTCGACGCGACGAGGTGGCCGCCGTCGCCCTGACCGAGGACACCGACCCGGCCGGGGTGTGGACCGCGCCTTCGCACCTCGGCATCGAGGGGCGTTCCAACGGGGGGCTGCTGGTCGGTGCCTGCCTGACCCAGGAGCCGGAGGCGTTCGGCAGCGCCGTGCCGGAGGTGGGCGTGCTGGACCTGACCCGCTTCCACCGCTTCACGATCGGCTGGGCCTGGATCTCCGACTACGGCGACCCCGACGACCCCGACGACCTCGAGGTGCTGCTGCGCTACTCGCCGTACCACAACGTCGAGCCCGGCATGGGTGGGCCCTGGGGCAGGCCCGGCCGCGCCTACCCGGCGACCCTGATCACGACCGGCGACACCGACGACCGCGTGGTGCCGCTGCACTCCTACAAGTTCGCCGCCGCTCTGCAGCACGCGCAAGGCGGCGAGGCACCGGTCCTGCTCCGGATCGACACCTCCGCCGGGCACGGGGCGGGCAAGCCGGTCGGCAAGCTGCTGGACGAGCGCGCCGACGTGCTCGCCTTCCACGCCCACCACCTCGGCCTCGCCCCCGGCTGACCCCGCGGTGACCCGGCCGCCGCGGCTGACGGCCGCTAGACGGCGGCCCGGTGCGTGCCGACGAGGTCGTAGTGCTGCGAGTGGGTGTCGAAGCGGGACAGGAGCCGGCGAGCCGGCTCCGGGACCACGGACGACGTCCCGCCGGGGCCGGCGAACGCCTCGACCGCCTGCCAGTCCTCGAACCGCATGATCGTGACGAACTCGACCTCGCCGCGGTCGGATCGGGCCCGCCGCACGATCTCGACGTCGAGGAGGCCGGGGATGCCGCGCCGCAGGATGGCCGGCACGATCGAGCCGTCGACGAGTCGCTCGTAGTCGTCGGCATCCGCCGGGGTCGTCCAGCCGTGCCAGATGCGAAGGATCATGGCGTCGCACTCCCTTTGTCGACTTGACAGCACACTGCCATGATGACAGCCTGCTGTCAAGAGCCGTGAGCGCGACGCCGATGATCGTCGCGGGGAGGTCGGTACGTGACGAATCGGGTCGAGGCCTACCGGCGCCTGGTCGCTGATGTCTACGAACTCGCCGGGATCTCCCGCGAGACCAGCGAGACGCTCGCCAGCGAGGTCGGTCAGACCGCGGCCCGTTGGCACGTCATGAGCGCCATCAGCGAACAGGCCCTGCCCGTGCCGGCCATCGCCCGGCGCCTCGGGCTCGCACGCCAGAGCGTGCAGCGCGTGATCGACGACCTCGCCGCGTCGGGGCTGGTGACGACGCGGCCGAACCCCGAACACCGGCGCTCACCGCTGTTCTCGCTCTCCGAGGAGGGCCAGGCGGTCACCGAGGAGCTCTTCCGCCGCTCCGAGGCCTCACGCGCCGAACTGCTCCGCCGTGCGCGCGTCAGCACGGACGACCTGGAGGGCGCCCGTCGGGTGCTGCGCGCACTCGTCGCCGCGTTCGAGTCCTGACGGGCGCCGACGGACGCTGACACGCCGCGAGCCGCGTCGCCTCAACGTCGACGTTCGGTGGCGGCCACCACGCGCGGGCGCGCCATCAGGGCGGCGATGCCGAGCAGCAGCCCGGCCAGGCTGAACGCGGCGCCGCCGAGGCCGAGCAGCAGCGGGCCCAGCGGCAGCAGGACCAGCGAGGCGATCAGCAGCCGGCCCAGCACCTGCGGTGAGAGGGCGCGCCAGGCCTGCAGGGCCCGCCAGCACAGCCACCCGGTCAGCCAGCCGGCGCCGACGGTGAGGAACAGCACACCGAACAGCGGCGCCCCCGACAGCGGCAGACTGCCGCGGGCCGGCGCACTGGCCCAGGCGAGCACGAACACCGCGGCCTGGATCATCCCCAGGGTGGCGCCCGCCCAGACCAGGGCATTGGCGAGCCGGCCGTACGGGTGACGGCGGGGTTCGGGCGCCTCGTGGTAGGTCATGGTGCCGTGCTTGGCTCGGACGGGGGACGGCAGCCGCGAACGGCGCGGACCCCGCGTCGAAGCGCGGGGTCCGAGCCGTGGGTCAACTCCAGGTCAGCTGGTCATCCAGTCGGGCTTGCCGCCCTTGGTCTTCCAGAAGATGTCGGCGATCTCGTCGATCTTGCCCAGCAGGTCGGCGCCCGCCTGCGGGTCCATCGTCTTCTTCGCGTCGCCCGCGGCCTTCGTGGCCTCCCAGAACAGCTGGTGCAGCTGCGGGTACTCCTCGAGGTGGTTGGGCTTGAAGTAGTCGGTCCACAGCACCCACAGGTGGTGCTTGACCAGGTCGGCGCGCTCCTCCTTGATGATCACGCAGCGCTGCCGGAAGGTGTCGTCGTCGGAGTCCTGGTACTTCTTGGCGATCTCGTGCACCGACTCGGCCTCGATGCGGGCCTGGGCCGGGTTGTACACGCCACACATCAGGTCGCAGTGGGCGTCCACGGCCTGCAGGTCGCGGAAGGGGTTCAGAGCATGGAGCAGCGTCGTCAGCATTTGCGTCAGCTCCTCGGTCGGGTAGACGAGCCGGAGGGGCCGAGCGTAGTCCTGTCCGCCGGCCGCTCGTGCGGCCCAACGCGCACCGTCGGACGAGGGCGATCGTCGTGAACCGGCCCAGAAACCCACAATTGCGACGGAGTCGCAACAACTCCGGACGGTGGCGCCTGAGCGTGCGCGCCGGCGCGTTGGGGGTGGCCTACCTCGCGGCGCTCGCCGTCAACCGCTCGCTGGTCGTCGTCCGGGGGCCCTCCATGCTGCCCTCGCTGTGGCCCGGCGACCGCGTGGTGACCGTGCCCGCCTTCGGCCGGGTCGACCCGGGCGACGTGGTGGTGGTCCGCGACCCGGCCGAGCCAGGCCACCTCGTGGTCAAGCGGGTCCACACCGTCGACGAACACGGGGTCGACGTCCGCGGCGATCACCCGGCCGCCTCCACCGACAGCCGCGTGTGGGGGCCGCTGCCCCGGCGGGCGATCCGCCGTCGCGTCCTGCGGCGCTGGCCCGACCTCCGCACGCCGATGCGCCGCTGAGGCAAGGGCCACTCGCGGCTGCCCGCCGAGCTCAGGGACGACGCGCCACCACCAGCAGTTCCGGGTCGTCGAGGCCGACCTCGCCCGGACGCCGCCGGCCGTACGCGCCGGGCGCCACCCCGCGGACCGACGCCATCGACAGGCCGGCGTCGGCCAGCAACCGCTGCACGTCCCGGACCGTGTAGCTGGCGGTCCACAGATCGAAGGTGCGGCGGGCGTGGTCGGGGCCCCGCACCTCGCTGCGCTGGTGGTGGACGAGGTGCACGGGGTCGAAGGCGTCGCCCGGCACGAGGTGGCGCGCCGCGAACAGCGCGTGGAAGCAGGTGAGCGCCACCGTGCCGCCCGGGCGGACCGCGGCCGTCAGACCACGCAGCACCGCCGGATCGGAGGTCGGCGAGGTGCCCAGGCCCCCCTGGCACAGCGACCACGCCACGTCGAAGCTGCCGGCCTCCGCACCGAGGTCCGCGGCCAGGGTGCGCGCGTCGCCGACCCGGACATCGACACCCACGCCGGCTTCCACGGCGGCGGTCCGGGCGGCGTCCACGAGCCCGGGCGAGACGTCGATGCCGACACCCTCGATGCCGGGATCGGCCGCGAGGGCCCGCAGGTGGCGCGCGTCGCCGCAGCCGACGTCCAGCACGCGCGTGCCGGCCCGCAGGTCGAGCAGCGCACGCAGGGTCGACGCCTCCTCCGCGGTGCCGGCCGCGAAGGCGTTGCGGCGGTAGTCGCGGCCCTGGAAGTCGCCGATGGGCACATAGAAGGCCGGCTCGTCGACCCCGGGCACGGCCGGGACGTCGGCCGGGGTGTCGTCGTGAGCGCGCCACGACGGCGGCAGGACGTCGTCGGCCGGCGCGCTCACCCGGCGTCCGTGTCGCCGTCCCGACCGTCGGCGCCGCCGTCCCCACCGGCCGTGTCGCCGTCGCGGCGGTCCGGTGCGCCGTGGCGGCCGTCGGCCTGGCGCGTGGCCCACCACTCGTCGAGCACCGCGTAGGCCTCGTCCTCGGACATCGGGCCGCGGTCGAGGCGCTGCTCGAGCAGGAAGTTCCACGCCTCGCCGACGATCGGGCCGGGCCGGATCCCGAGGTGCTGCATGATCTGGTTGCCGTCGATCGGCGGCCGAAGCGCGTCGAGCTCCTCCTGGTCGCGCAGCTCGACGATGCGGGCCTCGAGCTCGTCGACGTGGCGCTGGATCCGTGCGGCCTTGCGCTGGTTGCCGGTGGTGACGTCCGCGCGGGTCAGCGCGTTCAGCCGCTCGAGCAGCTCGCCGGCGTCGCGGACGTACCGGCGCACGGCCGCGTCGGTCCACCCCATCTTGTAGGTGTGGAAGCGCAGGTGCATGCGCACGAGTTCGCTGACGGCCCGGATGGTGTCCTTGTCGAACCGCAGCTCGCGCATCCGCTGGCGCGTCATGCGGGCCCCGACGACGTCGTGGTGGTGGAAGGTCACGGTGCCGTCGCGATGCAGCTGCTTCGTGTCGGGCTTGCCGATGTCGTGCAGCAACGCCGCGAACCGCAGCACGAAGTCGGGACCGTCGGCCTCCGACGCCATCGCGTTCTCCACGACGGCCAGCGTGTGGGCGTAGACGTCCTTGTGGCGGTGCATCGGGTCCTGGCACGATTCCAGCAGCTCGAGCTCCGGCAGCACGTGGCGGGCCAGGCCCGTGCGCACCAGCAGCTCGATGCCGGCCCGGGGCCGGATCCCGGTCATCAGCTTCACGAGCTCGTCGCGGATGCGCTCGGCCGACACGGTCGCGAGCTCGTCGGCCATCTTCGTGGCCGCGTCGACGGCCTCGGGCGCGGCCTCGGCGTCCAGGACGGCGGCGAACCGGGCCAGGCGCACCATCCGCAAGGGGTCGTCCCCGAACGAGGTGGCGGGCTCGATCGGGGTGCGCAGGATCCGCCGCTGCAGGTCGCCGAGGCCACCGTGAGGATCGACGAACGCGAAGTCGGGCACCCGGACCGCCATCGCGTTCACGGTGAGGTCGCGGCGAGCGAGGTCGGCCTCGATCGTGTCGCCGAACCGGACCTCCGGATGCCGTGACCCGGGCGTGTAGGCGTCGCTGCGGTAGGTCGTGATCTCGATCTTGCGGGCGGGCCTGCCCGGCTCCTCGCGCTGGCAGGACACGGTGCCGAACTCCGCGCCGGTCAGCCACACCGCGCTGGCCCACGGGCGCACGATCCGCTCCGTCTCCTCCGGCCGCGCGGAGGTGGCGAAGTCGAGGTCCACCTCGGCCAGCGCGTCGGCGTCGCCGCCGGCGAGCAGCGTGTCGCGCACGGTGCCGCCGACCAGGTGCAGCTCGTGGCCCGCGGCGGCGAAGCGCTCGCCCAGATCGCGGGCCTCGGGATGCACGTCGACGAGCCGGCCCAGCTGGGCGGCCTGGTCGGGCGTGAGGGCGTCGGACAACGGAGCAGCGACTCGCGGCGGGGAACGGGGAGACCCCGCAGGCTAACGGCCCGGGCGGGCCGCTGACGGGTCGCGGTCGGGCCGCCGCGGCCGGGTCAGGCCGCCCACCGGCGGCGGACCCAGCCGTTGCTGGTCTCCACGGTGGCGGCCTCGCGCTGGTCGAGGATCAATCGGGCTGCGTGGTCGGCCCGCAGGTAGTTCCAGATCCAGCTCACGAGGACCCCGACCCGGTTCTTGAAGCCGACCAGCTGCAGCAGGTGCAGCCCCAGCCAGGCCAGCCACGCCAGGAAGCCGCGCAGGCGGATGCCGCCCGGCAGCTCGGCGACCGCCGCCGCCCGTCCGATGGTCGCCATGGCGCCCTTGTCGCGGTAGACGAACCCGCGCGCCGGTGCCCGGTCGAGAACGACCTTCGCCACGTGGCCGGCCTGCTGCATCGCCACGGGCGCGACCTGCGGCAGCAGCCCGCCCTCTGCAGCCGGGAAGGCCGCCAGGTCGCCGATGGCGTACACGTCACGCAACCCCACGACCCGCAGGTGCTGGTCGACGGCCAGGCGGCGGCCGGCCGTCACCGGCACGCCGAGGTGGGCCGCCAGCGGCGAGGCGGCGACGCCGGCAGCCCACACCAGCGTCCGCGTCGGCAGTACCTCGCCGTCGGTGAGCTGCACGTGGTCCGCGTCCGCCCGCGCCACGCCGATGCCCAGTCGCACGTCGACGCCGCGGCGGGTGAGCTGGTCGAGGGCGTGTGCGCTGGACCGGTCGGCGAAGGTGCCCAGGAGCCGCTCGCGCGGTTCGAGCAGAACGATCCGGACCTGCTCGAGATCCAGCTCCGGGTGGTCGCGCCGCACGACGAGATCGACCAGCTCGGCCAGCGCCCCGGCCAGCTCCACCCCGGTCGGGCCCCCGCCGGCCACGACGAAGGTCAGACCGCCGTCGGTCGCGTGGACGGGATCCGCCGAGGCCGCCTCGAACATCGCCAGCACGTGGTTGCGCAACGTCGTCGCGTCGGCCAGCGACTTCAACGCGTAACCGTGCTCCGCCACGCCCGGCACGCCGAAGTCCTCCGTGATCGCGCCGGCGGCAAGGACCAGCCGGTCGTAGGCCAGGCTGCCGCCGTCGGCGAGGTGTACGCGGTGCGTCGTCGGGTCGATGTCGACCACCTCGCCGACCCGGATCTCGACGCCACGACGGCGCAGCGTGGCCCGCAACGAGATACCGATGTCCTGCGGCTGCAACCCGGCCGTGGCGACCTGGTAGAGCAGCGGCTGGAAGGTGTGGTGGTTGCGACGGTCGACCAGGGTCACGCGCACGCCAGCGCGTCGAGCCCGGCGTGTCGACAGTTCCCGGGCCACGCGCAGCCCGCCGAAGCCACCACCGACGACCACGACGTGCAGCGCCGCCTGCCGTGGTTGCGCACGTGTGGGTGCGGTGCCCTGGGCAGACGTGCGGTGGCGGTCACCCATGTCGCACCTCCTTGGTGCCGTCGACGTGCGGCCCGGCGTCGCGGCGAGCGTTCGAGCTCGGCGACCGTGCCCGGCCCTCTCGGTCGCTCACTTCGTGAAGAATTTCACAAGGGGGCTTTGTGAAGGTTTTCACGAGCCGTCCGTCCTGTCAAGGGTCCGGCCGGCCGACGGGCAGTACGGTGCGCTCGTCGACGCGAATCCCAACTGTCGCCGCCCGGAGTTGCGCGTGAGCCACCCCGCCGAGGACCCGACGAGCCGGCCGCCTCCGCCGCCGGCCGCTGGCGTGCCGCCGCGGACCGCGCCCCCCGTACCGGCATCCGACGCTCCGGCATCCGACGTTCCGGGGCACGACGCTGCGGGGCCCGGGGCACCGCCGCCAGCCACGCCGGCGCCCGCCAGGCCCGCGCCCGGTGTGGCGCGGCCCGCTGCGCCGGCCACCGCCGCGCCGCAGCGCGGCACCGTCCCGCCCTCCACGCCCCGGTTGCCGCTCGACGACCGCGAGCGGCGGCTGGACCCGCGCATCGTGCAGGTGTGGCGCGTCGGCAACGGGATCGGGGCCCTGTTCGTCCTGGGGCCCCCGGCCGTCTTCGCGCCGCTGCTGTTCGGCCGCTGGGGCTACGTAATCACCGTGCTCGCCGCGGCCCTCGCCCTGGCGTGGATCGTCGCCTGGCCCCGCGCGCAGTACCGTCGCTGGCGATGGCAGCTGACCGACCTGGCGCTCGAGCTGCGCCACGGGGTGGTCGTGCGCCGCCACCAGGCGGTCCCCTACTTCCGCATCCAGCAGATCGACGTCGCCCAGGGCCCGGTCGACCGGCTGCTCGGCCTGGCCACGCTGCAGGTCACGACCGCGTCGGCGTCCGGCAGTGCGGCGCTGCCCGGCATCCCGGCCGACGACGCGCCGGGCATCCGGGTGGAGCTGCTGGCCCGCGCCGCCGAGGCCGTCGGCGAGCACGAGGGTGAGCTCCGCGATGCCGTCTGACCCACGGCCCACGACGCCACCACCGCCGGTACCACCCCCACCGGTACCACCGCCAGGAGGGGCTGGCCCCCGGGGAGCGATGCCCTCGACCCCGCCGCGCGCCCCGACGCCGTCCGGCCCCACGCGCGGGGCCTGGAGCGGCCCGATGCCCGGCCCGGCCGCCCGGGCTGGCGCGGCCGGCCGGTGGGCCCGCCCCCGACGACTGCATCCCGCCTCCGTCGTGCTCGGCGTCAACCTGCGCCAACTGCTGCAGGCGGTCGTGTTCCCGCTGTTCGCCACCCTGGCGGCCGGCGGCATCTTCGCGATCGCGATCATCGGCACGGCCGTGCTGGTCGGCCTGGTGATGCGGATCCTGGCGTGGCAGCGCTTCACGTTCTCGTTCGACGGCGAGGTCCTGCGCGTCGAGGAGGGCGTCGTCAGCCGGAGCGCCCGGTCCCTGGACGTCGCCCGCGTGCAGCAGGTGGAGATCGATCGCGGCCCCGTGCAGCGCCTGCTCGGCCTCGCCGCCCTGCGCGTGGAGACGGCCGGCAGCTCCTCCGAGGTGGAGGTCGACCTGCGCGTCGTCACGGAGGACGAGGCCGTCGCCCTGCGCCAGGCGATCCGCGAGGGCAAGGCACGCAAGACCGGTTCCGCACCGGCCGACGGCGGTGACCCCGCAGGCGCCGAGGCGGCCGCCGAACCGGCCGAGCCCGCGAGGCAGGAGCTGCTGGCCGTGCCGCTGGCGCACGTCGTCCTCGCCGCGGTGACCGGCGGGCGGCTGCTGGTGTTCCCGGCCGTCATCGTCGGTGCCCTGCAGTTCGCCGGGGACGTGTTCGGGCAGTTCCTGGACGACGCGCTGGAGCGGCTGGTGGAGAACGGCACCCAGGGGATGCCCGGCTGGCGTGACCTGACGCTCCAGGCCGGCCTGCTGGTGGGCGCCGGCGTGCTGCTGCTGTCGGTGGTCGCGGCCGTCGTCGTCGGCATCCTCCAGGACGCCAACTACCGCGTCAGCCGCGTCGGCGACGACCTGCACGTCCGCCGCGGCCTGCTGTCCACCCGCGAGTCCGTGGTCCCGATCCGCCGCGTCCAGCTCGTCGAGATCCAGCGCAACTGGCTGCGCCGGCTGCTCGGCTACGGCAACGTCCGGGTCCATTCCGCCGGCGGGTCCGGCGACGCCGACCGGCGCGTGACGGTGCCGCTGCTCCCGGACGGCCGGGTCGACGACTTCCTGCGCGAGGTGCTCCCCGGCGTGCCGGGGGTCCCGGCGCTGCGTGCCCACCCGAAGCAGGCGCGTCGCCGGGTGGTGTTCCGCTGGCTGCGTCCGCCACTGGTGCTGGCAGCCGTGGTCTGGGCCTGGAACCCGATCCCGTTCACCCCCTTCGACCTGCCCGACGCGGCCCGCTACGGCGTGGTGGCCCTGCTGCTGCTCGCGGTGCTGCTGGGGATCGTCGAGCACCGCAACCTGGGCCACGCCCTCACCGAGCGCATCGTCGTGTCCCGCCGTGGGGCCCTGTCCATCACCACGGGCGTCGCGCCGGTCGTGAAGGTGCAGGCCGCCAGCCGAAGCGCGAACTGGTTCCAGCGGCGGCTCGGACTCACCACGGTCGATGCCCATGTCGCGGGACCCGGCGGCGACCTCGAAGTGCTCGACGCCGGCGAGGCGGACGGCGAGCGGCTCTACCGCGCCCTGGTCCGCCACGCCGCCGATCCCGATCCGGTCGGCCCCAGCGTCGAGGAGGTGCCGGCGGGAGCGTGAGCGCGGGCCCGTCGCCCGGACGGGCCGGCGGTCACGCCGTGGCCAGTCCCAGGCCGCGCAGCGACACGCGGAAGTCGTGCGGATTCGTGGCGGCCGCCAGGGCGTCGCGTAGCGACACCTCGCCGTTTGCGTACAGCTGCAGCAGGTGCTGGTCGAAGGTCTGCATGCCGTAGTAGCCGCCCTCGGCGATGGCTTCCTCCAGCCGCGGCAGCTGGGCCGGGTCGGTGACGAACTCGAACAGCCGCGAGGTCATCACCAGGACCTCGACGACCGCCAGCCGGCCGGTGCCGTTGGCCCGCTGGACGAGCCGCTGACACACGATGCCCTTCAGCGAGTTGGCCAACGACAGGCGGGCCTGGTGCTGCTGCTCCTTGGGGAACAGGTCGACGACCCGGTTGATGGTCTCGCGCGCGTCGGTGGTGTGCAGCGTGGAGATGACGAGGTGGCCGGTCTCGGCCGCCTGCAGCGCGGCCGTGACCGTCTCCAGGTCCCGCATCTCACCGATGAAGATCACGTCGGGGTCCTGCCGCGACACCGCCTTCATCCCGGTGACGAAGTCCTCGGTGTCCACGCCGATCTCGCGCTGGTCGATGATCGCGAGCTGGTCGGCGTGGACCACCTCGATGGGGTCCTCCAGCGTGACGACGTGGCACCGGCGGGTGGTGTTGATGTGCGACAGCATCGCCGCGGTGGTGGTCGTCTTGCCCGAGCCGGTCGGCCCGGTGACCAGCACCAGCCCACGGTGTTCCTCGGCGAGCTTGCGGACCGCGGGCGGCAGACCCAGTGAGCCGAAGTCCTGCGCGCCGGGCAGCACCCGCCGGCAGACCAGGCCGACCGAGCCGCGCTGGCGGAAGGCGTTGATGCGGAACCGGCCCAGCCCGCTGATCGAGTAGGCGAAGTCGGCCTCGCGTGCCTCGTCGAACACGCGGCCGACGCGTTCGTCCATCATCTCGCGGGCCATGCGCAGCGTGTCGTCGCCGGTCAGGGCCGGCAACTGCTGGACCGCGTGCAGGTCCCCGTCGACACGGATGAACGCCGGTCCCCCGGCCTTGAGGTGCAGGTCGGAGCCGCCGGCCTGGACCAGCAGGTGGAGGTAGTCGTCGACGCGGTGCATGCTCGAACGGGCTCCCGGCGAAGGGGCGACGGGCAGCCGGTCGGCTGCCTGCTGTAGGTGTCGACCGGCGGGCGGGAGCGCTTGAGCGGTCGGGCGGCGGGCAGGCGGACCGTCGCCGTCCGGGATGGTGTGCTCGGATGCGTCCGGACGGCGAGAGGACGACCCCGGTGCACGTCACGGACGCGCAGCGGCGTGCACGCCTGGTCGCCCGCCACCGCCTCGACGGCTCGGCGCCGGATCCGGTCTCGGCCGCCCGTGCCGTGGTGGCCGTGCACGCCAGCGATCCGGTCACGCCGTACCTCGCCGTCCGGGCGCGGCTGCGAGCCCCGGCGACGGCGGTGGCGGCGCTGGACGCCGCGCTGTATGACGCCCGCACGTTGTGGCGCCTCCACGCCGTGCGCCGGACCTTGTTCGTCGCCGCGCTCGAGGACGCCGCGCTGTTGGAGGCGGCCGCCGGAAGGGACGTCGCCGTGAAGGAGCGCCGCCGGGTCCTCGGCTGGCTGACCACCGAACTGGGCGACGCGACGGCTGCAGCGGCGTGGCTGGGACGGGTCGAGGACGCCGTGTGCCGAGCGCTCGCCGGCACCGGCGTCGACGGCGGGCTGCGCACCACGGCGTTGACCGAGGCCGTGCCCGACCTCGCCCTGCCGGTCACGCTCGGGTCGGGCAAGTACACGACGCGCAGCCCGGTGGGCTCCCGGGTGCTGTTCGTGCTGGCCATGGAGGGGCGCATCGTGCGCGGCCGGCCGGCGGGCTCCTGGCGCGCCAGCCAGTACGCGTGGGCCCTGGCCGAGGAATGGTTCCCGCAGCCGCCTCCCCGCGTCGCACACCCGGTGGACGCGCGCACCGGCCTGCTGCGCCGCTACCTGGCGACCCACGGGCCGGTGACCCGCACCGATCTGCGCTGGTGGAGTGGCTGGGGCGTAGGGCGGCTGGAGGCGGCCCTGGCGGCGCTCGACGTCGTGGAGGTCGACCTCGACGGTGGCGGCCGCGGGATCGTGCTGGCCGACGACCTCGACCATCCGGAGCCCAACCTCGGCAGCGTGGCGCTGCTGCCGGGGCTGGATCCGACGCCCATGGGCTGGAAGGCGCGCGACTGGTTCCTGGGCCCCCACGCGGACCGGCTCTTCGACCGCAACGGCAACGCCGGCCCGACCGTGTGGGTCGACGGTCGGGTCGTCGGGGGCTGGGGCGTGCGTCGCGACGGCGAGGTGGTCCACCGGTTGCTCGAGGACGTGGGCGCCGAGGCGACCGCGCGGGTCGCGGTTGCGGCCGGTGAGCTCACGGACTGGCTCGATGGGACCAGCGTGACGCCGCGCTTCCGCACGCCGCTGGAACGCGAGCTGACCGCGTGACGCCGGGCGGGTCGGGCCGTGTTCAGCCCGCCCCGCCGTCGTCGTCGACCTCGACGAGCAGCGTGACCGGGCCGTCGTTGACGAGGCCGACCTGCATGGAGGTGCGGAAACGGCCCGTGGCGACCTGCGCCCCCAGCCGACGCAGGTGCTCGACGACGCGGTCCACCAGGGGCTCGGCCTGCTCGGGGCGCGCCGCGGCGACGAAGGACGGCCGCCGGCCCTTGCGGGCGTCGCCGTAGAGCGTGAACTGGCTGACGACCAGCAGCTCCGCGCCTTCGTCCGCGGCGCTGCGGTTCATGGCGCCGGCGTCGTCCTCGAAGATGCGCAGGTTCCACAGCTTCTCGGCCATGCGCCGGGCGGTCGCCTCGTCGTCGCTGTGGGTGACGCCGAGCAGCACGACCAGCCCTGCGCCGATCCGGCCGACCGGCTCGTGTGGTCCGCCGCCGTCGGGTGCCGACGTCACCCACGCCTCGCTGACCCGCTGCACCAGTGCCCGCATCCTCGCTCCCGTCTTGGACGACCGACCATGCCGCCGTGTCCGCAGCCGCCCGTGTCGATGGTCCCGGCTCGCTACCCTCGATCCATGCCCAGGTACCCGACGCGACGCGCCACCTCGGCGGGTGGCGTGGTCTGCGACGACCGGCCCGACGGCCGGCGCTGGGTCCTGCTCATCGCCCGCCGCAACGCCGCGGGCAAACCGCAGTGGACGCTACCCAAGGGCGGCATCGAGGTCGGCGAGACCGACGAGGAAGCCGCGCTGCGCGAGGTCCGCGAGGAGACCGGCCACGGCGCGCTCATCGGCCCGCTGCTCGGCACCATCGACTACTGGTTCGTGTGGCGACCCGACCAGGTCCGCTACCACAAGTTCGTGCACTACTTCTTCATGTGGTGGGACGGCCAGGAGGCGGGTCCGCGCGACGACGAGGCCGAGCACGTGGAATGGGTGCCGGTCGACGTGGCGATCGTCCGGCTCGCCCACCGCAACGAGCGCAAGCTGGTGGAGAAGGCCGGCAGCACCCAGCCCGCGCTGGTGCAGCCGGTCCGCGCGGTCGACCTCGGGGCCGACCGGTGACAGCGCGCCACCACCGGGGCCGGCCGGCCCCGCGGGTCCGCTGTGCCTGGACGCTCCTCCTCACCGTCGCCCTGCTGCTCCTGGCGGTCTCACCCGGGCTCGCGCAACCCGCCGACGCGGGCGCCGACGGCGAGGAGGCCTCGGCCGCGGCGGTGCGCCTCGTCGTCTCCGAGCTGGCCGGCGTCCTCGGCCCCGGTACCGCCGTCCTGGAGGGCGACGAACTGGACCCGCGCATGCGCTCGGACGCGGTCGAGGACCTGGCACTGCGGGTGCTCGTGGAGAACGCCGGCGACGCCGCCCTGGACCGAGCCCGTCTGATCGTGCAGCTGCACCCCCCGGTCGCCTCCCGTGACGACCTGCAGCGCGCCCTCGACGCCGGGCCGGGCACGGAGCCGCAACACGTGCTGTACGACGAGCCGCTGCGCGACGGCGAGCCGCTGCGCCCCGGCAGCGTCGCGGGCGTCGCGGCCGACTTCGGTCCGGACGAGATCGCCTGGACCGGCGGGGTCCACCCGCTGAGCGTGGCGGTCGTGCGCGGCACCGAGGTGCTGGCACAGGCCGACACGGCGGTGGTCTGGCTCGACCGGCCGGTCACGGAGCCGGTGCTGACCAGCATCGTGTGGCCGCTCGACGACGTGCCCTGGCGCGGGGTCGGCGGCGACTACCCGCGCGGCGCCGACCGCGCGATCCAGCCCGGCGGGCGCCTGGACGTGCTGCTACGCACCCTGGAGCGTCGTCCCGACGCTCCGGTGGTGATCGCCCCGGCGGTGCACCTGCTCGAGGACCTGCGTGACCGGGCCGACGGCTTCACCTCGCTGGGCCGGCAGGCGGACGGGCAGCTCGACACCCGTTTCGTCGACCCGGAGGATCCACCCGCCGTACGGGCGCGCGACACCCTGCAGCGGCTGCGGGCGGTGGCGCGCCAGCTGCCGTTCGCGCCCGTCACCGGCAGCTACGCCGACGCGGACGTCAACGCCCTGGCCCAGCACGGCGGCGACCTGACGGCGCTGGGCGCCGAAGCGGCCGTCGAGGGACGCCGCCGGCTGCTGCCATTGCTCGACCGGGCCCCCGACGCCGCCGTGCACCTGGCCGGCGGCCCGCTGGCGCCGGAGGTCCTCGACCTCATCCCGGGCGACCAGATCGTCCTGCCGCCCGACGCCGTGACGGACGCGACCGGCGCCAGCCCGGCGCTGCGACCGCTGCGCTCCTCCTCCGGCCGGCTGCTGACCGGCGTCGTGGCCGACCGCCACATCAGCGATTCGCTGGCGGCGAGCCCCTCCGAGGCCGGGCCGATCGTCGACGCCCAGCGGGTGGTCGCCCACACGGCGCAGGCATGGTTCCAGGATCCCGCCGAGTCCGGGCGCAGCCTGCTGGTGCTGCCCCCCGACGGCTGGTCGCCCAGCGCCGAACTGGCGGAACGGCTGCTCGACCAGCTCGACGACGCACCGTGGTTGCGCCTGACGACCCCCAGCCAGCAGGCGGTGCTCGGCCGGCGCGGCGCCGAGCCGGTCGAGTTGGCGACGGCGACGCAGCCGGCGCTCAGCGCTGCGTTCGCGTCGGCGCTGGAGGATGCCGGCGCCGAGCTCGCGGCGGTGCGCACGGCGCTGCCCGACGATGCGACCACGATCGGCGATCGCCGCCCGTCCGAACTGCACGACACACTGCTGCGAGCGACCTCGCGGTGGTACCTCGAGGGCTCGCCCGCCGAGGCCGAGGCGCTCGTCCGGGACGTCCGCGGCACCGTCGAGCAGACGTTCGGCGAGGTGGTCGTCGCGAGCGGCTCGCGGGTGACGCTGACTTCGGACACCGGCCAGATCCCCGTCACGCTCCAGCGGACGCGCGGCGGACCGATCGCCGTGCGCGTCGAGGTGGCGTCTCAGGGGCGGCTGCTGTGGCCGGAGGGGCAGCGCTCCGAGACGATCGTGCTGACCGAAGGTGCGGCCCAGACGGTCTCCTTCAACACCCGGGCCCTGTCGACCGGCACCTTCAGCGTGGCCGTGCGCGTCACCGACCCGTCGGGGGCACACACGCTGGAGCGCACCACGCTGTCGGTGCGCTCGGCCGCCATCTCCGGTCCGGCCCTGGCCGCCACGGGCGGCGCGGTGCTGCTGTTGCTGCTCGCCGGGGCGCTGCGGCGACGCCGCCCGCGGCGACCGCGCCTGGAGGTCGTCGACGACCGCCCAGAGCCCGTGGGACGGCCCTGACGGGCGCTGTGCGCGCACGCGGACAGGGTGCGGACGGACGATGCCGAAGCAGGGAAGGACCGCGCGAGCGCACTGCCGCGCGGCCTGGTCGGTGGTCCGGGGAGGACGTCGTGTCCCGGTGGCGCAGCGAGCATGGGGAGATCATCACGAGCTGGCTGGTCCGGCTCGTGCTCATCATGGCCGTTCTCGGCCTGCTCGCCCACGAGATCGTCGCGGTCGTGGTGAATCGCGTCGCCCTGGACGACAGCCTGCGCGTCGTCGCGCGCGACACCGCCACCACGTACCGTGACACGCGCTCGTTGGATCGGGCCACCCAGTCCGCCTCGTCGTCGGCCCAGACGGAGGACGCGCGACTGGTCGAGATGCACGAAACCGAGGGCGAGGTCGTCGTCACGCTCGAGCGGGCGGCGCGTACAGTGCTGGTCCACCGACTCGGCCCACTACGTGACCTGGCCGTGTCCACCGGCACCGGCCGCGTCCGGTGGGGCTCGTAGAGAGAGGTACGTGGCACAGGATCGACCGGAGCGCGCCAACGCGGCGACGCACGACGACGGGGATGCGCCGACCGTGACCGGCGCGGAGTCGTTCGATGACGTCGGCGTCGGCGAGGTCGCCCCGTCGGGCAGCGTGCCCGAGGGCGAGCACCGGCCGTGGCCGGACCGCTCCCACGTCGGCGGTCGCTACCACCTCGAGGAACCCATCGCGTCCGGCGGCGCCGCCATCGTGTGGCGCGCCTTCGACGAGAACCTGTCGCGCTCGGTCGCGGTCAAGCTGCTGCACCCGCACCACGCCACCGACCCGACCGTCGTCGAGCGTTTCGAACGCGAGTCGCGTGCGGCGGCCCAGCTCAACCACCCCAACGCCGTCCGGATCTACGACACCGGCCGGGACGACGACCTCGTCTACCTCGTCATGGAGCACGTCGACGGGCCCAGCCTGCGCGACGTGCTGCGCGAACGCGGGGCCCTGGAGCCGATGGTCGTCGCCGCCGTGGGCGAGCAGGTCGCCTCCGCCCTCGGCGAGGCCCACGCCCACGGGCTGGTGCACCGCGACGTCAAGCCGGCCAACATCCTGCTCGCCTCCGACGGCACGGTGAAGGTGACCGACTTCGGCATCGCCAAGGCGCTGTCCGGGGCCGACGCGACCCTGACCACACCGGGCACGGTGGTCGGCACGGCGGCCTATGTCGCGCCCGAGCAGCTCGAGGACGCCAACGTCGACGCCCGGGCCGACATCTACGCCCTCGGGGTCGTGCTCTACGAGTGCCTGACCGGCCGCCCGGCGTTCAGCGGGGACACGCCGACGGCCACCGCGGCGATGCGCCTGACCTACGAGCTCATGCCGCCGCGCCAGCTCGTCAACGACATCCCGCGCGCGCTCGACGACGTGGTGGTCCGCGCCACCCGCCGCGACCGCAACGAGCGCTACGACGACGGTGCCACGATGGCGACCGTGCTGCGCGAGCTCGTCACGGTGAAGCCCAGCGACCTGACCGCCTCCCTGCTGGGCGACGGCCGCGACCACGACGGCGAGGACTCGTCTCACGACGAGCTGCGCGCCTTCTCCGGTCCGATGCCGGCGACCCGCAAGGAGTACACCACGCGGCTGCTCGCGACGGTGGCGGCCAGCGTGATCGTCACCCTCGTGGCCGTGTTCGCGGTGCTGTCGCTGCGCGGCGCGGAGGCGCCCGAGACCGCCGCCGCCGTGGAGTGGTCACCGGCCACCGCCGCGGTGTTCGACCCGACCGCCCCCGGCGTGGGTGACAACGCCGGCGAGGCGTCGCTGGCGATCGACGGCGACCTGCAGTCGGCCTGGTCCACCAACGGCTACGCCGACGAGGACTTCGAGGGCCTGAAGGACGGGGTCGGCCTGGTCGTCGACCTCGGCGAGCCGCTGGAGGTTCGCAGCGTCGTCGTACAGCTGGTCCGCGGCGGGGTCGACGTCGAGCTCTACGCCGCCGACACGCTGCCGGACGCCGAGGAAGGCCTGGAGGGCTGGGGCCCGTACCGGGCGGCACAGTCGGACATCCGCGCGTCGCAGCCCTTCCAGCTGGCGCCGACGACGAAGCGCTACTGGCTGCTGTGGATCAGCGGCCTGTCCCCCAACGCCAGCGGCCAGTTCACCGCCGAGGTCGCCGAGATCCAGTTCCTCGGCCCCTCATGAGCGTCACGTCGCGGTGACCACGGCCGCCGAGCACAGCGACGAGGCGATCCTGGCCCGGTTCGCCGACGCCACGCTGACCCGCTCCCAGCGTGAGGCGGCGTTCCACGAGCTCGTCCGGCGCCACCAGCGGCGCGTGTTCGCCGTGTGCCTGCGCGTGCTGCGGTCTCCCGCCGACGCCGAGGACGCCGTCCAGGAGACCTTCGTCCGGCTCGCCCGCAGCGCGACCACGTTCCGCGGCGACGCCAAGCTGTCGACCTGGCTCTACCGGGTCGCCCGCAACGTGTGCACGGACCACGTCCGCTACGACGCCCGGCGGCCCGCCACGCCGGTCGACGACGTCACGGCCGTGGGCGTCGAGCCGGTCGCCGAGGACGTGCTGGAGGCGCGCGAGACCGCGCTGAGCGTCGAGGCGGCCCTGCAGCACCTGGACGAACAGTCACGGCTCCTACTGCTGCTCGTCGCGGTCGAGGGCCTGTCGTACGCCGAGGCCGCCGCCGCGGCGGACCTGCCGGTCGGCACCGTGAAGAGCCGGGTGTCCCGGGCGCGTGTCCGGCTCGGCGAACTGTTGCGGGAGTCGACGGCCACGGACGGCCAGCCGGCCGGCGCCGACGGTGACGAACGTGACCAGCGCCCGCCGCCCGCCGACCTGCAGACCCGCGGACCACCCGGCTGACACGCGCGGCGGCGGCACGGACGCAACCCGCGCCCGTCCGCCGACGTCCCACCGCCAGGTTCCCCCACCGACGCCACCGTCGAGGAAACGACCACCCCCGTGGACGCCGCCGAGCGCATCGCCGACTACCTGTCGGGCGACCTGTCCCCGGACGAGCACGCCGCCTTCGAGGCGGAGCTCGCCCGGGACGCCGCGCTGCGCGCCCGCGTCGCGGACGCACGGCGTGCCGACGACGCGCTGGCCGAGCTGTCGCCGACGGCGCTGCCGGAGGGCTTCGAGGAGCGCCTGCGTGCGCGGGTCGACGCCGAGCTGGCCGACGTCCTGGCGAGCCCCGACGTGACGGCGCCGGACGACCCGCGGGCCGCGGCCGAGGCCGAGCTCGGCGCGCGCGACGAGCTGGCCGCCCGGCGCGCCGCCCGCAGCGCCTCGCGCTGGACCGTGCTGGCCGGCGCCGCCGCCGCGGTGCTGGTCGTCGCCGGTGTCGTGGGCGTCGCCTCGCTGGGCGGCGCCGGGGGCGACGACGCCGCCACGGACATGGCCGCACCCACCGACGCGGGCGGGGACGCCGGGGAGGCGCCGGCGCAGGAGTCGGCCGACGAAGAGATGTCCACGATGGAGGCGCCGGCCGAGGCACCCGAGGAGGAGAGCGCGGGCGACGGCGAGATGGAGGCCGACGCGGACGCGCTGACCCTGTACGCCTTCGGGCGCGAGCTGGCCGACGACGACCTCGACGCCCTGCTCTTCACGCCCGAGGTGCAGGCGTTGGCCTCACGCCAGCTGGACCCGGATGCCGCCGGGCGACTCCGGGCCGCCGAGCCGGCGCCCGAGGCCGCGGAGCAGGACGCGGCCACGGAGCAGGACGCGGCGACGGCCGACCTGGGCAGCGCCGACGACCGGCAGGCGGCGCAGCGCTGCCTCGACGCCCTGCCCGACGACGCCCTGCCCGCCTACCTGGAAGCGGCGCGCTACGACGGTCGCGAGGTGGTCGCGGTCGGCCTGGTGACCCTCGACCCCGGTACGCAGCGCTTCACGGTGCCGGAGGTGCGCGTGCTGGACCGGGAGACCTGCGAGGTGGTCGCCAGCCGCCCGTGAGTCCGGCGGGAGGGACTCTCCCTCACTCGTTCGATTCACGCCGTGTTCTCGGCCATCCGGCAGCGCCCGCGAGTGCGCGCAGGTCGGCGGCATCCCCGTGACCACCGGCCCTGCTGGCCGCGCCACGTCACACGGTCGGTGCGCCAGGTCACCGCACGGTCGAGGCAGCGGCGCGCGGTCGAGGCAGCGGTGCACGGTCGAGGCAGCGGCGCACCCGTGCGCTGCTGGACTGACCATGCGTCGCTCGTTCGACCTCGTGTCCGACGGTTGGGCGCACCGTCGGCCCCCGGACGTCGGCACGCCGAAACCTGGCCATGCTCAGGGAGTGGGTGGGCGTGCGGTGGGCCTCGCCGTCGCCACCCGCCGCGAAACCCAGCCGCCGGACCGCGCCAGCGACCAGCGTGACCGAGGCGTCAGCGCTGCCGCACCACGATCCAGCCGCCGTACATCGCGGCCGGGTAGGCGAGAAAGGCCAGTTCGCGGACCGTGGTCGGTCCCGCCGCGGTGGCCATGCCGATGGCGACGCTGAAGCCGGCCGCGGTGAGCGCGATCGCGCGGACGTAGGGCGTGCTGACCTCGTCCGTGGCCCAGTAGACCGCGCGGGCCACCCCCCAGCCGATGACGCCGGCCGAGATGAGGAAGAACGCGCCCCCGATCAGGATCGGCCCGAGCAGCAGTCCGCCGAGCGCGGCGGCGGCCAGGCCGATGGCGGTCGCCTTCACGGCGGTCGTCGTCGGCAGTCGCTCGCCCGGCGCGGGTGCCGCGACCGCGCCCCGGGCCCGCGAGCGGCTGCGGGGGCGAGGCGTCGACGCGCCGTCCTGGCGTGCACAGTCGGGGCACTTGTAGCCGACGGCCGCCTCGACCCCGCACGACGGGCAGATCGGCGTCTCGCACGCCGAGCACGACAGACGTGTCTCCACGTCGGGATGGCGGGGGCAGGTCGGGGCGTCCACGTCGCCCAGGGTAGGCAACCGTTCACCTCGAACGGGAATGCCACCGTGCAGGTGGCCGTTTAGGCTCTCGACGCAGGTGACGGCCGACGGCGGCCGTCACTCCCGCCTGCTCCCCGCCGTCGTCGACCACAGGTGCCCGCCGCATGTCCCTGACCGTCCCGCCCACTCCCGGTGCCGCAGACCAGGCCCCCGACGCGCGCGTCCACGACGTCGTCATCATCGGCTCCGGCCCCGCCGGGCTGACCGCCGCGCTGTACACGGCCCGCGCCAACCTCGAGCCGCTGTTGGTCGAGGGCGTCGTCGACGGCGGTCCGACCGGTGGTCAGCTCACCCTGACCACGGACGTGGAGAACTTCCCGGGCTTCCCCGACGGGATCATGGGCCCCGAACTCATCATGAACATGCGCTCGCAGGCCGAGCGGTTCGGGACCCGGTTCGTCACCGAGGACGTCACCGCGGTCGACCTCGACGGGCCGGTCAAGACCCTGAAGACCGCTTCCGGGCAAGAGATCGCGACCCGGTCGCTGATCATCGCCACCGGCGCCAAGCCGCGCCGGCTGGACGTTCCGGGCGAGACCGAGCTGTGGGGCTCGGGCGTGTCGGCGTGCGCGACCTGTGACGGGTTCTTCTTCAAGGACAAGCACGTCATCATCGTGGGCGGCGGCGACTCCGCCATGGAGGAGGCGATCTTCCTGACCAAGTTCGCCGCCAAGGTCTCGGTCGTCCACCGCCGCAGCGAGCTGCGCGCCTCCAAGATCATGCAGGAGCGCGCGTTCAAGAACGACAAGATCGACTTCGTCTGGAACGCCGAGGTGGCCGAGATCAAGGGCGCCGACGGTCAGGTCAGCGCCGTCGTGCTGCGCGACACCGTCACCGGCGAGACCCGCGACTTCGCGTGCGAGGGGCTGTTCCTGGCCATCGGGCACATCCCGAACACCTGGCTGTTCGAGGGCGCGCTCGAACGCGACGGCGAGGGCTACCTGCTCGTCGACCAGCCCTCGACCGCCACCAACGTGCCGGGCGTGTTCGCCTGCGGCGACGTCATGGACCAGGTCTACCGGCAGGCCATCACCGCCGCCGGCACCGGCTGCCGCGCCGCCATCGACGCCGAGCGCTTCCTCGCCGAGCACACCTCCGCCGCACCCGACGACCCCCGCTGACCCACCCGAACGGTCGTCCGGTGGGTACGGGCACGGCGGAATAGCCTGTCGCCTCCGACGCGTTCACCCGCGAGACGTCCCACCATCGACACGAAGGAACACGAGCATGGGCGCGACCCCCGTCACCGACGGCGAGTGGAAGACCGAGGTCCTCGAGGCCGACGCCCCGGTCCTGGTCGACTTCTGGGCCGAGTGGTGTGGTCCGTGCCGCATGGTCGGCCCGATCGTCGACCAGATCGCCGAGGAGCACGCCGGCCAGCTCAAGGTCATGAAGCTCAACGTCGACGAGAATCCCGGCACGGCCCGCGAGTACGGCGTCATGTCGATCCCGACGCTGATGGTCTTCAAGGGCGGCCAGCCCGACAAGCGCATCGTGGGCGCCAAGCCGAAGTCGGCTCTGCTCGCCGACCTCGCCGACTACGTGGGTTAGGCCTCGCCAGCCATCCGTCGCGCTGCCCCGGGCCCCTTCGCCCGGGGCAGTCGCCGTGAGGGGGTGGAACGGCCCCGCACGCACCGTCCGAGGAAACTGCGCCATGCCCGACGTCGTGGAACTGATCGGCTACCTGGCCTCGGGGCTGATCGTGCTCAGCCTGCTGATGGCGTCCGTGCTGCGACTCCGGGTGGTCAACCTGGTCGGCTCGGCCGTGTTCACCGCCTACGGCGCGCTCATCGGGTCGCTGCCGGTCGTGCTGACCAACGGCGCCATCGTCTGCATCAACGTCTACTACCTGGCCCGGTTGTGGCGTGACCGCACCGGCAACGGCTACTTCGAGGTCGTGGCCAGCGACACGCGCGCGCCCGTGCTGCGCCGTTTCGTCGACTTCCACCTCGACGACATCCGGCGTTTCCAGCCCGACTTCGCCGGGGTCCGGGACGACCACCTGGCCTGGTTCGTGCTCCGCGACGCCGTCCCGGTCGGCGTGGTGCTCGCCCGCCGCGACGGCGAGGTCGGTCACCTCGACGTCGACTACGTCACCCCGGCCCACCGCGACTTCACCGCCGGGCAGGTCCTCTTCGGCGCGTCCGGGGCCTTCCGTGGGGCCGGCATCTCGCGCGTCACCGCGCACGCGGCGACCAGTGACCACCGGCGCTACCTCGCCCGCATGGGGTTCGCCGAGGACGGCCAGCGCTGGCGACGCGAGGTGTGACGGCCGCCCGCCCTCACGCCTCCGTTCGCGGCGTCGGCAGCCGCAGACCGACCACCCGGCTTCCGATCCGTACCGCGATCGCGGTCGCCGCGCCGGCGATCACGGCCAGGGTGGTGTCGATCGGCTGGAGCAGGAAGCAGACGCCGGCGCCCGCCGCGGCCGCGGTCGCGTAGAAGTCACCCGAGCGGTACAGCACGCCGGGTACCGCGCCGGTCAACAGGTCGCGGATCACGCCCCCGCCCACGCCGCTGACCGCGCCGGCGAAGACGGTGCCCCAGAATCCGAAGCCGGCCGACAGCCCGCGCTCGGCCCCGAGCGCCGCGAACAGGCCGAGGCTGACCGTGTCGAACGCGTAGAGCGTGCGCCCCGTGGGCACGAACCGGTGCAGTGCGAACACCATGACGCCGGTCGCGAACACCAGCCACAGCAGCGTCTCGTCGCGCAGCGCCGTGGGCGGGACGATTCCGACCACCACGTCTCGAATGGAGCCGCCGCCGACCGCCGTCACCGCGGCAAGCACCAGAACGCCCACGATGTCGAAATCCCGGCGAACCGCGGCCAGCGCACCGGTCACGGCGAACGTGACCGTGCCGACGTAGACCAGTGCCTGCTCCACCGTCGTCCTCCGCTGTGCGCCCGGACCCGCGCATACAAGCTTGCGGCCGCGGCCGGCGTCGCCGCCGCGGCAGGGCGGACGTGACCTCGGGCTTGCACCGAGGGCCTAACCTCTGCGCCCGTATGGAACTCATCCAACTCGGAACGGCCGGCGCGGAGGTCGAGGACGTCCAGGGACGCCTCGCCGATCTCGGCATGGCCTGCGACGACGAGACCGGCGTCTTCGGCGAGACGACCCGGGCGGCCGTGCGCGCCTTCCAGCAGCAGCGCGGTCTGCCGGCCGACGGCATCGTCGGCCCCGACACCTGGCACGCGCTGGTCGGCGCCTCCTACCGCCTGGGCGACCGGATGCTGTACGTGACCCGGCCCGTGCTCCAGGGCGACGACGTCCGGGACCTGCAGCGGCGGCTCAACCAGCTGGGTTTCGACGCCGGCTACGAGGACGGCCTGTACGGGTTGCAGACCTTCGAGGCCGTCCGCGAGTTCCAGCTCAACGTCGGCCTGAACAACGACGGCATCGCCGGCCCGGACACCGTCGACCTGCTGCGCCGCCTCTACCGCCAGCACCAGGAGGCCCCGGCCTACGCGGTGCGCGAGCGCGAATGGTTGCGCAGTGCCCCACGCCTGTCGATCGCCGGCGTGCGCATCATGATCGATCCTGGACACAGCCCCGAACTGCCCGGGTTCGTCAACCCCGAGGGCATCGAGGAACAGCGAGTCACCTGGGAGATCGCCGCCCTGCTCGAGGGCCGGCTGGCCGCGCTGGGGGCCCACGTCATCCTCGCGCGTGGCCCGGCCACCTCCCCCACCCCGTCGGAGCGGGCCCAGCACGCCAACCGCGAGGACGTCGAGGCCATCCTGTCCATCCACTGCAACGGCCTGGCGTCCCCGGCGGCGCACGGGGCGGCGGCCTACTACTTCGGCCACGACGGGGCCGTGTCCGAGCGCGGCCGGCTGCTGGCCCAACTGGCGGTGGACAAGGTCGTCGAGGCGACCGGCACGCTCAACTGCCGCACGCATCCCTCCACCACCGCGCTGCTGCGCGAATCGCGCGCGCCGGCGGCGCTGATCGAGCCGGGGTTCCTGACCCACCCGTGGGAGGGCCGCAGGCTGGCCGATCCCGGCCACCAGCGCGACGTCGCCGCGGCACTGGCCGACGCGGTCGTGGCCTTCCTGACCGGGGATCGCACGCTCGCCGGGGTCGCCTGACGCTGCTCCGGGCTGGTCAGCCCGGCGACACGCTGGGGCGCAGACGGCGGGCGCCGGTGTTGATGACCAGTGCCCCGAGGGCCACGCAGCCGGCCCCGGCGAACAGCGCCAGCGCCGGACCGCGCACGTCCACCGCCGCCCCGGACAGCGCGGCCCCGGCGGCCACGCCGAACACGACCGCGGACTGGGTCCACGACTGCGCCTCGGTCTGGGTGCCGGCCAGCGCCAGGTCGTCGATGAGCTGGAAGGCGCAGATGGTGGTCGGTGCGAGGAACAGGCCGCCGACGAACAGCGCCACGGCGAACGAGCCCAGCGAGCCCAGCGCCAGCGGCAACAGCGTCAGGCCGAGGGCCATGACCACGACCAGCACGCGCAGGCGCTGCTCGAGCGTCCCCGGCCAGGACCGGGAGCCGTACACGAGCCCCCCGAGCAGGCTGCCGCCCGCGATCGCGGCCAGCAGGCCACCGGCGGCGTCCGGCTCCCCGGCCAGTTCGGCCACCGCCGGCACGACGATGTCGATCACGCCGAACACCACCGCGATGCAGGCGAAGGCCAGCACCATCACCCGAATGCCGACCGCCCGCAGGGCCCCGCCGACGCCGACCGCGTGCACGCGCGGCGGGATCGCCCGCGCCGCCCCGGTCGCCGCGTAGCCCAGGGCGCCGACCATCGCGATGGTGCCCGCCACGATCACGGCGACCCCACCGCCGAGCCGTGCGTTGATGGCCGCCGCCGCGAGCGGCCCGACGATGAACCCGAGCTCCACGGCGATCGAGGACACGGCGAACGCCGTCTCGCGCTGGCGACCCGTGGGGAACAGCCGGGACAGCAGCACACGCGAGCACGCGGTCACCGGTGGCAGGAACAGCCCCGTGATCACGGTCACCACCACCAGCAGCGGCACCGGCGCTCCCCGGCCGGCGAGCACCGCCAGCGCCGCGGTCCCGGCGGCGTACACCAGTGCGTCCGGCACCAGGAGGCGGGCCTGTCCGATCCGGTCCGCCAGCCGGCCCTGCACGGGTGAACCGAGCCCGACGCCGATCTGATGGGCGGAGGTGACCAGGCCCGCGGCGGCGTAGCCGTAGCCGTGGCCGCGCAGCATCAGCACGATCGCGAGGGCGATCATGCCGGGCGTCAGCCGCGAGACGGTCGAGGCGACCAGCGGCCAGCGGGCGTCGGGATGGGCGAACAGGTCGCGGTAGGCGCGCAAGCGGGCACCAGCGGGAGCATCGAGGCGGCGCCGGCGTCGACGCCGCGGGAGGCGGACCGCTCAGCGTAGCCCGTGGGGGTCGCCGTCCTCGCCGCGGCTGGGGTGTGCCGAGGGCGCCGGGGCCGGCACCGGTACCCGCACGCGGCGCGGCAGGTGGGCGAGGATCTCCTCCAGGGCGTGCTCCAGCGACTCCGCCCAGCGCAGGGTGCGGCGGGTGTCGATGCGGAACAACGGGGTACGTGGATGCTCGCCGTGCACCTCGAAGCCCTCGTGCAGCAACCAGGTCGCGGGTAGGTAGCAGCCCCGCTCCAGCCAGCGGCGGTCCCCGTAGGCCTCCACGGAGGTGATGTCGAGCCGGATCGCCTCCTTGAGCGCGGCCTGGACCAGCAGGCGGCCGAGGCCCAGGCCGCGCCACTGCGGCTGGACCCACACGGTCGCGAGCAGCAGCGCACCCGGCGAGGGTCGGGGCACCAGCGCCGGCCGCGGATGGAAGGCCTCGGCTGGCCCGAACAGCGCGTGCGCGACCACCTCGTCGTCGATCTTGACGACCCGGCCGGCCGAACGCCCGTCCTGCGCGAGCGCGGAGGCCCAGGCCTGCTTGCGGGTGAGGGGGTCGGACCAGCGGCCGTTGCCGTCGAGCGCGGTGGGCGGGTCGTCCTGGGGGCGGCGGCCGCCGAGCTCCCAGAACAGGCACTCGCGGCAGTGCGGCGGTAGTTCCTCGACCACCTCGCCGTACAGCGGAACCACGCGGCGCGCCATGGGGCCGCCTCAGCCCGGTCCGGGACGCGGCGCGGCGGTGGCCTCGTCGTCGGGTGGCAGCACCCGCAGCGCCAGGCCGGCGGCGATCGCGCCCACCAGGAGGCCGACGACCGCCCGTCGCCAGCCTCCGGCGGCGACATGGCGGGTCGCCGGTGGTGCCAGCTGGACCTCGGTCATCCGGCCTCCTCGCGACGGCGGGCTCGAGTGGGCCCGGGCGGAAGGTGTGCCGATGCGCCCTGGGCGGCTCGCTACGCTCGATGCTACCGGCGACGCGGGCGTGCTCGGCAGGGTCGCGCAGCGTCTCGCGACGCCCTCACGGGGCGACGACCCGAAAGACGTGTGTGCGGCTCGACACCGATCCCTACCTGGACCGCTACGCGGGCCGTGTGCAGGGGATGAGTGCGTCGGCGATCCGCGCCCTGTTCGCCCTCACCGCGCGGCCGGAGATCGTGTCCTTCGCCGGGGGCAACCCCGCCGTCGAGGCCCTGGACCTCGAGGCGGCCGAGGCGGTGGCGGCCGCCGTCGTGCGCGAGACGGGTGCGACGGCCCTGCAGTACGGCATCGGGCAGGGCCGCCCGGAGCTGCGCGAACAGCTCGTCGAAGTGATGCACCACGAGGACGTGCCGGCCCACGTCGACGACCTGGTCGTCACCGCCGGCGGGCAGCAGGCGCTGGAACTGATCGCCAAGTGCTTCGTGGATCCCGGCGACGTCGTCATCGCCGAGGGGCCGACCTACGTCGGTGGGATCGGCGCGCTCAGCAGCCACCAGGCCGACGTCCGCCACGTGCCCATGGACGCCGACGGGATGCGGGTCGACCTGCTCGAGGACCTGCTGCAGCAGCTGCGGGCCCAGGGGCGGCGTGCCAAGCTCGTCTACACGATCCCGAACCACCAGAACCCGGGCGGTGTGTCGCTGTCGCCCGAGCGCCGCCGACACCTGGCCGAGCTCGCCGAGCGCCACGACCTCCTGATCCTCGAGGACAACCCTTACGGGCTGCTGGACTTCGCCGGGCGGATCCAACCCTCGATCCGCCAGCTCGTGCCGGACCGCGTCGTCTACGTCGGGACCGTGTCGAAGACGTTCGCCCCGGGGGTCCGCACCGGCTGGATCGCCGCGCCGCATCCGATCCGGGACAAGCTGGTGCTGCTGCGCGAGGCCGCCGACCTCTGCCCTGCCACGCTGACCCAGATGATCGTCGAGCGCTGGCTGGCGGAACAGCCCTGGCGCGAGCAGGTCAAGCGCTTCCGCGGGGTCTACCAGGAGAAGGCCGAGGCGATGCTCGGCGCGCTGGACGCGCACATGCCGGCGGGGGTCACGTGGACGCGCCCCGCCGGGGCCTTCTACGTGTGGATGACCGTGCCGGCGGGCATCGACACGTCCGACCTGCTCGCCAAGGCGATCAACCACCGCGTCGCGTACGTACCTGGCCGCGGGTTCTACGCCGAGGGCTCGGGCGGCGACCAGCTGCGGCTGTGCTTCTCACAGCCCTCGACCGAACGCATCGTCGAGGGCGTCGAACGGCTCGGTGAGCTGCTGCACGCCGAGCTCGACCTGGTCCGGGCCGTCTACGGTGCACATGCCCCCACACCGCCGCCGCGCCCCAACGAGGGCCGCGGCGGCATCGGCTAGCGACCACGCCAGGAGGTCCCCGTGCCGTCGAACGTCGCCGTCCTGTCGGGCGGCATCTCGCTCGAGCGCGAGGTGAGCCTGCGCTCGGGCACCCGGGTCGCCGACGCCCTGGCGGACCGTGGCCACGACGTCACCCGCGTGGACGTGGACGGTGAACTCGTCCACGTCCTGGAGCGCGGCGGCTTCGACGCGGCGTTCCTGACGCTGCACGGATCGGCGGGCGAGGACGGCACCGTGCAGGCGCTGCTCGAGCTGGTCGGGCTGCCGTACACCGGCCCGGACGTGCTGGCCAGCTCGCTCGCGTGGAACAAGCCGATCGCGCAGGGCGTCTACCGCCGCGCCGGCATCCACACCCCCCGCAACGTGACGCTGACGCAGCAGGCCTTCCGCGAGATGGGCGCCGTGGCGGTGCTCGACCGGCTCGCGGCCGCCCTCGGGTCGCCGGTGGTCGTCAAGCCGGCGACCGGCGGGTCGTCGCTCGGGCTGACCATCGTCGAGGAGGCGGCCGGGCTGCCCCAGGCGATCGTGGGCGCGTTCAGCTACGCCGACACCGTCCTGCTCGAACAGTTCGTCGCCGGCACCGAGGTGGCCGTGACGGTCCTGGACGGCCGCGCGCTGCCGGCGGTGGAGATCCACCCCAAGGAGGGCGCCTACGACTTCGCGGCGCGGTACACGGCCGGCGCGACGGAGTTCCACGCACCGGCCCGGCTGGATGACGCCGTCGCGCAGGCGTGCGCCGAGGCCGCGGTCGGGGCCTACCGGGCGATCGGGGCGCGCCACATCTCGCGTGCCGACCTCGTCGTCGACGCCCACGGCACGCCGTGGCTGCTGGAGCTCGACACCTGCCCCGGCCTGACCGACACCTCGCTGGTGCCACTGGCCGCCGAGGCGGACGGGCTGTCGTTCGGTGACCTGTGCGAGACCTTGCTGGGCCTCGCGCTGGCCGACGGCGCCCGGGCCGCGACCGTGGACGCCGACGCATGACCACCTCGGAGATCCCGATCGACCCGTCGGCCGCGCCGCCGCCCGACGCGGTCGACGACCACCTGCGCGAGCTCGACTTCGACCCGGAGACCGTCCCGGACCCGGACGGTCCCTCCCCGCGGACGGTCGTCTTCGACATCGGTGAGGTGCTCGTCGACGAGACCCGGGTGTGGTCGATCTGGGCCGACCTGCTCGGCGTGTCGCCCCTGACGTTCGCGGCGGTGCTCGGGGCCGCCATCTCCCAGGGCGAGGATCACCAACTCGTCTTCCCGCACCTGGCACCCAACATCGTCTGGGAGGAGTTCCAGGACGAGCACGAGCGACGCCTGGGTGGTCTGCAGGAACGCGACCTCTACCCGGACGTGCGCCCGTGCCTGGACGAACTGCGCAGCCTCGGCTTCGAGGTGGCGCTGGCGGGCAACCAGCCCGCGCTACGCAATGCCCAGCTGCGCGCCCTGGACCTGCCCCATGACGTGCTCGCGACGTCCGAGGAGCTGGGGGTGGAGAAGCCCGAGCTCGCGTTCTTCGAGGGCGTCATGCGTCTGGTCAAGGCGCCGGAGCCGGCCGACGTGCTGTACGTGGGCGACCGCATCGACAACGACGTCGAGCCGGCGGCACGATTCGGCATGCGAACCTGCTGGCTGCGGCGCGGACCCTGGGCCCACCTGCAGGACCCGTCCGAGGACCTGGAGATCGACCTCGTGCTCGAGGGGCTGGGTGAGTTGCCGCTGCTGTTGTCCGAGTGGCGCGGCTGAGAAGAGGCGTCGCAAGCGCCCGGCAAGCCCGGGCGCTGCGGCCGGTACGAGGACGTGACGGGATGAGCACAGGCAAGCAGGCGGCCGGCGAGGCAGCGGCCGAACTGGTCGAGTCGGGCATGCGGCTCGGGCTGGGCACCGGGTCGACCGTGGCGTTCTTCCTCGACGCCCTCGCGGCCCGGCGCCTGGACGTCGCGGGCGTCCCCACCTCCGAGGCGACCGCGGCCCGCTGCCGCGAGTTGGGCATCCGGCTGCTGGACATCGACGAGACGACGGAGCTGGACCTGGCCGTCGACGGCGCCGACGAACTCGACCAGCGGCTCCAGCTGATCAAGGGCGGCGGCGGCGCGCTGCTGCGCGAGAAGGTGGTCGCGTCCCTCGCCGTGCGGTTCGTGGTCATCGCGACCGTCGACAAGCTGGTCGATCGGCTCGGTGCGTCGTTCCCGCTCCCGGTCGAGGTGGTGCCGTTCGCCCGCCGGCCCGTCCACCATCGGCTGCAGCAGCGCGGCTTCGAGGTGGTCGAGCGCCACGGTGACGCGGGCCCCTATCGGACCGACAACGGCAACGCCATCCTCGACGCCCGCTTCCCCGGCGGGGTGCAGGATCCGACGGTGCTGGACATCGAGTTGGCACGCATGCCGGGGGTGGCCGACCACGGGCTCTTCGTGGACCTGGCCACCGACGCGCTACTGGGCGACGATCGCGGCGGCGTACAGCAACTCACCAACGAGTCGACAATCGATTTGTCGACATAGAGACGTTGATGGCGCCGTGGTCGCTCGGATGTCGGTCAGACGTCGAGCGCCCCGGCGCGCCGCCACCTCAGGCGTCGGGCCGGGTCAGCTGGTCGAGGTCCGCGTCGTCCAGCGCGTCGAGGTCCAAGCCGCTGACGTCGTCCAGTCCTTCGAGGTCCGGCGCGTTGACGTCGACGGCGTCGAGGACGGCATCGAGGTCGTCGTCCGCGCGCATGCCCTGCGCCTCGGTCACCGCGGCCGCCGCGGCCGGCAGATCGCTGCCGTCGCCCTCCAGGCCGCGAGCGATGATGGCCACGACCCGCTCGAGATCGTCGACCGAACCGAACTCGATCTGCAGACGGCCGGTGCGGGCGCCCATGCTGATCTTCACTCGGGTCCGCAGGGCGTCGGAGAGGTCTTCCTGCAGGTCCACCAGCCCGGGAGCCACCGGGCGGCGACGCGCGCGGGGCGTGGCGGCTGGTTCCTCGACGCGTTCCAGCAGCCGGAGGCGCACGACCTCCTCGGTGGCCCGCACGGACAGCCCCTCAGCGACGACACGGTCGGCCATCCTGGTCATCTCGGCCGGGTCGTCGATCGCCAAGAGGGCCTTGGCGTGGCCCGCGCTGAGCACGCCGGCCGCGACACGTCGTTGCACGGCAGGCGGCAGGGCGAGCAGGCGCAGCGCGTTGCTGACGGCCGGGCGTGACTTGCCGAGTCGGTTCGCGAGCTCCTCCTGCGTGAACCCGAAGTCCTCCAGCAACTGCTGATAGGCGGCCGCCTCCTCGAGCGGGTTCAGCTGCACCCGGTGGATGTTCTCCACCAGGGCTTCCTTGAGCAGGTCCGCGTCGTCGGTGTGCCGCACGACCGCCGGCACCGTGTCCAGACCCGCCAGCCGCGAGGCGCGCAGGCGGCGTTCACCGGCGATCAGCTCGTACCTGCCGTCCTCCCGCGGCCGGACGACCAGCGGCTGCAGGACCCCCATGTCACGGATGGACGTGGCGAGGCCAGCCAACTCGTCCTCGTCGAACACGTCGCGCGGCTGGCGTGGGTTCGGGACGATCTGGTCGACGGCGACCTCGGCCAGGGTCGCCCGCGCCTCCTCGGTCGGATCCTCACCGGGCGGGATCAGGGCTGCCAGGCCCCGGCCGAGACCACCACGTCGTGACATCACGCTTCCTCCTGCACCGAGCTGCGGACGGGGGCGGCACCGCCCAGCAGGCGGTCCAACGGGGAGTCCTCGATCGGGGCGATGCCGAGGCCCAGCCGCTCGCCCACCTCGCGCGCGAGTCGCTGGTAGGCGCGCGAGCCGCGACTGTGGGGGTCGAACACGGTGATCGGCTGGCCGAAGCTCGGTGCCTCGGAGAGCCGCACGGTGCGCGGGATGACGGTGGCGTACGCACGATCGCCGAAGTAGCCGCGGACCTCGTCGACGACCTGCTGGGACAGGTTGGTCCGCCCGTCGAACATCGTGAGTACGACGCCGCCCAGCTCCAGCTCGCGGTTGAGGTTGTCCCCGACCAACTGCACCGTCCGCATGAGCTGGCCGAGTCCCTCGAGGGCGTAGTACTCGCACTGGATCGGCACCAGCACCTGGTCCGCGGCCACGAGTGCGTTGATCGTGAGCAGGCCCAGCGATGGCGGGCAGTCGACGAAGATCACGTCGTAGTCGCCGCGCACGGCGTCCAGGGCGCGACGCAGACGCAACTCGCGCGAGAACGCCGGTACGAGCTCGACCTCCGCACCCGCGAGGTCCAGCGACGAGGGCAGGACGTCGAGGTTCTCCAGCTCCGTGCGCTGACGCGCCTCGGTCACCGCCATGCCGTCGACCAGTACCTGGTAGGTGCTGGGCGCGCCCTCGGTGATGCGGTGTCCGAAGCCGGTGGTGGCGTTCCCCTGCGGATCCAGGTCGACCACCAGCACCCCGGCGCCGAGCTGCGCCAACGCCGCCGCGAGCGACACGGTGGTCGTCGTCTTCCCGACGCCGCCCTTCTGGTTCGCGATGCACATGACGGTGGCACGCCGACCGCTTGACGAACCGGTGCCCGGACGCGGGGTGGTCACCGCCTCGACGAGCTCCGGTGGCGGCGGTGGAACCACGGCGCCGGCGCTGGGACCGCCGGACCCGGCCGGAGGCGCATCGAGGTCGGGTGCCGACGGCCCCTCGATCCCTCGGTTCCTGCCACGTTTCCACGCCACGAACACGGTCCTCAGATCGGCGGGCGCGCGATCCTAACAACCAGGGGTGACGGCCCTCCGTCGGTGTCCGCTGCTGCCGTGTCCGCGTCGTTCGGGGTGGCGACGACCCGCGCCCCGTAGCGACGCACTACCGGCTCCGCCGCGGCCAACTCCTCGGACCATCGCTCGCCCTTGATCGCGTGCAGGACTCCCCCGGGCCGGAGGAAGGGCAGCGTCCACGGGATCAGGCGCTCGAGGGACGCAACGGCACGGGCGGTCACGAGGTCGAACGAGGCGGCGAGTTCACCCCGCGCGAGGTCCTCCGCGCGGCCGTTGTGGACCGTGACCGCGAGGCCGAGTCGTGCGGCCGCGTCGCGCAGGAAGTCGGCCTTCTTGCGGGTGCTGTCCAGCAGGTGGATCTCGTACTCGGGTCGCACGATGGCGACGACCAGACCCGGGAATCCGCCGCCGGAGCCGATGTCCAGCAACCGTTGCGCCCCCGCGGGGAGCCCGCGCGCGAACGCCACCGACTCGGGGATGTGACGTGTGCGTAGTTCCGACCGTGCGAGTTTGGACACCAGGTTGTGCGGCGATGTCTCGACCGCACGCGTGAAGGCTTCGAGTGCGTCGCTCTGGCGCGGGGTCAGGGATTCCATGCCGCTGACCCTACTCGGCGGGTGGTCCGCCTCCGTTCCACGTGGAACGGCGCGCTCGAGTCGCGGCGGTGGCGAAGTGTTCCACGTGGAACGTCTGCTGCGCGGTTCCACGTGGAACGTGGCGCGGCGCCGGCTACGTGAAGCATTTGCGAGCACTGCCCGCTGGACGGGACGTTCCCCTGCCCGCGCCCCCGATTTCTTCGACCCGGTTGTGAGGCGGCGGCAGACGCCGCCAGCTGCAACGGCCCCAGCGCCACCGGGCCTGGGGCGATGGACCCCCCCCCCGCTGCGCGCAGCCCGAGACAACGCGACGACCCTCTAGGCGGACGGCCGAGGTACCGCGAGCGGGGCTTGGTCGCTGCCTCGCCCAAGGGGCCCGACCAATGCCCGCGACGCTTCACGGCGCATCGGGGCGAGGGTCCGCCGGCGGCTTTCGCGCGACGTGCCGGGCGGGACGGGGGCGCCGTCCCGTCGGACCTCGTCGACGAGGCGCGACGCTGGCTCGCACGGGCCACCACACTTCGTCCGACGTCACGTTCGCCTCTGGGTAGGCACCGAGTTCACGGCTGGCTGCCGTCAATACCCCTCGGGAGCACTGCCAGGCCATGTTCCGGACTCGCCACTCTGCGTCGAGACACGAGACCGGGTAGGTGCGCCGGGGCGACTCGGCCGTCGGGCTCCAGCGGCAGGTGCCCAGCGCATCGGTGCTGGAGGCGGTCGACCCTGCTGTCGGAGGTGGTTCCGGCGGTTTGACGGCCCTCGCCCGGCAAGCGCGCCGGCGTCGAGCGTGTTGGCGCCCGTGCTCGGCCGGCCCCTGCGCCGTATCCGGGAGCGTCTGCCGGCCGCGCTCCCGATCAAACGGAACGCCCGGTGGCTCTTCACTCCGGTCCCCGCGTTCCACGTGGAACACGGCGGTGACCGTGACTTCGCCACGCTGACACCCAGTTCCTCAGCGCGTCGAAGCCGCCGTCCGCCAGCCAGGCGCCACGAGAACAAGCGGCGTGCTGGACAGACCAGCTACCGCGGCAGAGCGGGCGACCGCTGCCGGGCCACTGGCGGGACACGGCCGACGGTGCGCTGGCTACATCGCAATGGTCGAAGCGGGAAGCGTGCCGGGGCGCAGCCCCCGTCGGCGTGGCCACGGAGCACGTCGGGGTGATCCGGCGGCCTGGTAGCGCAGGCTGGCCTCTGAGGCGGCGCCGCCCGTCCGACGCTGCCGCATGACGAGCCAGGGCGGACGGGCAACCCCCCGTCGCTTCCCACGCGCCGGCAGGTTCGTAGGGCCCGGGCCCGGAGACCGCCGTCGGTCGCCACGCCCAGGGATGGAAACCGAGGCGGTGCCGCCCCCCAGGCCGCGATGGGCGGTCGTGTCCCCGGTCAAGGCTTCGTCGTTCAGGAAGGCGCCCGCCGTGATGATCACGGGCATGCTCGAACGCAAACGACGGTCGCAGGCGTCGGTGCCGCCAGGTGGCGCCGGACGCAGCGGGGCGAGACCGGGCAACCCGACAGGATCGATCGAGAAAGCGCGGCCGAGCGCAGTTCCGACTCGGCTTCGGTCTGCGTTCATGGCTGTGCGCGGTGAACGCTCATCAGGCCGCTGGTGCGGCCTGTGGTGCGCGGGCCGAGACAACGGTCTCCCCGGCAACTCGTCACACGCGGCATCTGAGCGCGTTTCCCCTGGTCAGCCGGGGTCGACGCGCGGCATGGCGCCGGGAATGTGTGCCGAAGCACCGTCGCACCAGCCTCGCAATGTCGACCTGTCCGTACATCCCGATCGACTTGTCGATAGGAAGACAAAAAGCATCCCGCAGCTTGCTCGCCGGCAGCCGAACACCGCGCGCGTCACGCTGCCGCTGGACCGGTCGCAACGCCGTAGGCGTCGAGTCCGCGCAGCGTCCCGACACCAACATGGCCGCGACCACTGATCGACGCTTGGGCGCCTCGGGAAGGGCGATGCCGCAGTCGCGACGCGGTTGCGGAGGCGCATCGCGGCGCCGGCGCGAAGGCGACGCGACCGCGTGGCGACGTGTGTCGAACCCCCCCGATGCTCGGCGAAGTCGGACGTCACCGCTCGCCGCGCCGATGCAGAGCCGGAACCGTGACCAGGCGCGCCGACGACGATGGACGGGCCCGACGCCGTCGACACGGTTGCACCGGTACGTCGTCAGGCCCAGCCCGGCCCGGACGCCTCGCCGGACGCGGGCGCACCACCGTGGGCCCGTCGCTCCACGGAACGGCTCACCTCATGCACACCTGGTCCGGCTCGCGAGCCGCCGGGGTGGTCGCGGGCGATCACCACCCGAGCCTGCTGCGCACCCGACGGCACAAGCCCACACGTCGCCTCGACCGGCACCCCGTCGGCCAACGCCTCGACACGTGGCTCACTGCCAGAGCGCTGGTCGTGGATCCGTCCCGGTCGCGAGCAGCAGGCGTTCCACGTGAAACGAGAACGGCGGCCGAAGGCCGCCGGTTCTCGAGGTGAGGGGAGGCGCCGTACGAGCGGTCAGTCGTCGAGTTCGATGATCACTCGCCGCGCCGGCTCACGGCCCTGGGAGCGGCTGACGACACCATCGTATTCGGCGACCAGGTGGTGGATGGCCTTGCGCTCGAAGACGTCCATCGGCTCCAGGCGCACGGGGTCGCCGGTGTCGAGCACCTCGTCGATGGCTTCCTCGGCCTTCTCCAGCAGCTTCTCCAGGCGACGGGACCGGTAGCCCTCGGCGTCGATCTTGACCCGGGACCGGCGCTGGAACTCGCGCTGCAGGGCACAGCGCACCAGCTCCTGGATCGCCTCGAGCGTCTGGCCCCGGCGTCCGATCAGCGCACCGCTGCCAATCTCGACGACCTCCACCTCGGCGTGGTCGTCGTGGACCCGGATCCGCAGGTCCCCGGGCAGCTCCAGCGCGTCGAGGAGACCCTCGAGGAAATCGGCGGCGGCGTCGGCCTCGTCGTCCAGCGCCTCGGGCGTGATGAGCTCGGATTCCTCGCTGCGGTCCTCGTCGCCGTCGAAGGCCTCGTCCTCAGCGACGTCGTCGCGCTCGGCTTCGTCGCGTTCCCGGCGGAGATCGCCAGCGACCGTCAGGTCGACCCGCAGTTCACCAGTGAAGTCGTCGGCCCCCGGGGCGTCGAGGCTCAGGTCGACCTTCTCCGGTGCGCAGTCGAGCAGGGTGGCCACGGCGGCGGTCAGCGCTTCCTCGAGCGACTCGCCCCGGACATCGATACGTCGGCTCATGACACGTGCTCCAGATCAGCGGTCGCGCGCATCGCCGCCCCGTCGGGGGAGGTGATCACGCTTCTTCGAGGTTCGAGGTTCCTTGGAGGCCGCCGGCCGCTCGTCGGGCCGACGGTCCCCTGGCTGGTCGGGCTTCTTGCCGTCACGACCCGACCGGGCGCTGCCGGTGCCGCGCGTCGACCCGCCGGCCTTGGGGCCACTGCCCGCGTCCTTGCCGTCGCCGCCCTTGCCGTTGCTGCTCTTGCCGTCGGCACCCTTGCCGTTGGCGCCCTTGCCGTTGGCGCCCTTGCCGTTGGCGCCTTTGCCGTTGGCGCCCTTGCCGTTGGCGCCCTTGCCGTTGCCCTTGGCCGGCTTGGTGCGTCGAGCGGCCTCACCACCCGGGTGATCGGCGAGCGTGCCGATCTCCGCCTCGTGCTTCACCTCCCGGAGAATGATGGCCTGCTGCGCGACCTGCCACACGTTCGTGGTGACCCAGTAGAGGAGGATGCCCAGGGGGAAGTTGATCGAGATGAAGGCCAGGAACAGCGGCATGATGTACAGCAGCATCTTCTGCTGCTGGGCCATGGGGTTGTCGGCCATCTGGGCGGCGTTGCGCGCCATCATCTGCTTCTGCGACCAGAACATCGTTCCGGACATCAGCACGATGAGCAGCCAGCCGGGCCAGCCCGCGGCCCGGACCAGCATCTCCAGGCCGCCCTCGCCGAACGCGGTGAAGAAGTAGAACGGCGCGCCGTTGAGCTCCCCGCCCTCCTGGCCGGCGTACCGCAGGGTCCAGAACAGCGCCAGGAAGATCGGCGCCTGCAGCAGCAGCGGCAGACAGCTGGCGGCCGGGTTGACGCCCTCGCGCGAGTAGAGCGCCATCTGCTCCTCGTTGAGCTTCTGGCGCTTCGCGCGGTACTGCTCGGGGTCCTTGCGCAGCAGGTCGCGGTCGACCTTGTACTTCTTCTGGATCTCCTTCAGCTGCGGCGCCAGCGCCTGCATGGCCCGCATGCTGCGGGTCTGCTTGATGGCCAGCGGCAGCAGCGCGACCCGGACCACGATGGTTAGCAGGATGATCGCCCAGCCCCAGGCGTTCGCACCCGTGAGCGGCTCGACCAGGTCGTGCAGCAGCGTCAGCAGCGCGTCGAGCGCGCCGATCGTGCTGTCACGGATGGTCTCCCAGAGAGATCCCACAGCCTTCTACTTCCTCGGGGGGACGGGATCGATCCCGCCCACGTTCCACGGATGACAGCGGCCCACGCGCTTCGCGGCCAGCCAGCCACCGCGCAGCGCGCCGTGCCGGCGGATGGCCTGCACGGCATACGTGGAGCACGACGGCGAGAACCGACAGCGGGGCTGACGCAGCGGCGCGGTCGCGCGCCACGCCTCGACGAGTGCCAGCAGCACCAGCGCGAGCGGCGAGCGACGTCGTCGCGCCTCGGGCTGGGCCACCGACGTGTTCATGCCTTGCCGTCCAGGGCGTCCAGACCGCCAGCGAGGTGGCGGATCTCGTCCAGCACGGCGTCCAGTCGGCTCTCCGCACACCCGGCCCGCGCGATCAGCACGACGTCGAGGCCGGCCCGCCAGTCGACGTGGCGGGCCGCTTCACGCAACAGGCGTTTGGCACGGTTGCGCGCCACGGCCGAGCCCACGCGACGCGAGGCCACGACCGCGATACGCGGGAGGCCGGAGGTGCGCTCGGCACGGACGTGCACCACGGCGAGACGGCCGGCGCGCTGGCGCCGGCCGCGAAGGACCGCAGCGATGTCGCGTCCCTCGCGCAGCCGATCGACTGCGACCGGGACCACGATGGTCAGGCGCTCAGCGACGCGCGACCACGACGCCGGCGGTTCTTGATGATGGCGCGACCGGCACGGCTGGACATGCGGGCGCGGAAGCCGTGCTTCTTCGCACGGCGACGGTTGTTGGGCTGAAAGGTGCGCTTCACGGACCGGCCCCCCTGGGGTGCGGTGATCGGGTGCACACGGCAGGTCGGGTCCGTTCCGAACAAGAGGAGAGATGGACCGCGAGCCAGCACCGGTGCAGGCAGGACGTGCGCAAAAGCGTACCCGCCCGCGCGCAAGGCGAGCAACCGTCGCGGCGGGTGGGTCGTCGGGCCGGCAGCGTAGACGCATGGGCGCCGGCGTTTCACACCGGGGCAGCTCGTCCCACCACGGGTGCTGCGACCGTCAGCACGAAGCGGGTTGGATGTCCAGCGGTTGCGCGCGAAGCGTGCGGCGCAGCGCCGTGTGGATAACTCCTTGCGACGGCTCGCTCCAGGCGTGTACGGTCCTCGGCCGTTCGCCGTGCGGAGGCGACGCCCGCCCCAGGGGCAAGTCTTTGTGGCGGGCAGCGACAACCTTCGGCGAACCTTCCCCCCGCGGCCTGCTCTGCGTCGTTTCGGACGGGTGAGCTGCGCTTTCCACACCTGTGGACGCTGTTGTGGACAGTGTCTCGCGGGGGGCGCAGGCACACGCTGCCGACGCGCGTGGAGCGGGTCCCAGGATCGCCGGACCCGGCGGTTCCTCGACCCGGATCGGCAGGAGCAGGTGTGTCACGACCCTCGACGCTCGATCTCGACGCACTCTGGGGACAGAGTCTCGAGGCGGTCATGGGAACCGTCTCCTCTCCGGCGCAGCGTCAGTGGCTGGCCGCCACCCAACCGGTCGGCTTCAGCGACGACACGGTCGTGCTGGCCAGTCCGCACTCCTTCGCGCGCGAGTGGCTCGACACCCGTTGCGGGGATCGGATCCGGCAGGCGCTGTCCGCGGCGGCGGGTCGTCCGCTGCACGTCGTGATCACGGTCCAGCCACGGCCCGAACCGATCGACCACCTCGCCAGCAGTGACGGGGACCGGTCGCCGACCGGTGCCTCCGAGCAGGCGCGCTCTGCCGACCACCTGGCCGGCGAGTCGTTCACCGCCGCCTCGTACGTCGACACCGACGGCCGTGCGGCCGACACCTTCGACGCCGCCCCGGTCACACCCGACCGCGGCCCGAGCCACACGCCGCTCGGGAACGCCGCCGGGAACGCCGCCGGAGAGGCGGCCCGCGAGCGCGACGGGTCGCCGCCCGACCGACCACTCCAGGCACCGGGTCGCCCCGCCGGCCCGATCGTCTCCCTGCCGGACCGCCCGGTCCGCACCGACGACGTGGAACCGGAGACCCAGCTCAACCCGAAGTACTCCTTCGACGACTTCGTCATCGGTTCGTCCAACCGGTTCGCGCACGCAGCCGCCAACGCCGTCGCCGAGGCACCGGCCAAGTCGTACAACCCGCTCTTCATCTATGGCGGCGCCGGGCTGGGCAAGACCCATCTGCTGCACGCCATCGGCCACTACGTGCGTAACCTCTATCCGCGGCTCAAGGTGCGCTACATCACCACCGAGCAGTTCACCAACGAGTTCATCAACGCCATCCGTGACGACCGGATCACGACCTTCCAGCGCACCTATCGCCAGGCGGACGTCCTGCTCATCGACGACATCCAGTTCCTGGAGCAGAAGGAGCGCACGCAGGAGGAGTTCTTCCACACCTTCAACGCGCTGCACAACGCCGAGAAGCAGATCGTCATCTCCAGTGACCGCCCGCCGAAGCAGATCCCCCACCTCGAGGACCGGCTGCGCAGCCGCTTCGAGTGGGGCCTGATGACGGACGTGCAGCCGCCCGACCTGGAGACCCGCATCGCCATCCTGCGCAAGAAGGCGGAGTCGGACCGCCTCGGCGTCGCACCAGAGGTGCTGGAGCTGATCGCGTCCAAGGTGGAGTCCAACATCCGCGAGCTCGAGGGTGCGCTCATCCGCGTCAGCGCGTTCGCGAGCCTGCAGCGCTCGTCGGCCGACTCGGCGATGGCGGAGATGGTCCTGAAGGACCTCTTCCCCGACGACCGGGAGCAGGAGGTCTCGGTCCAGCTCATCATGGACGAGGTGGCCGACTACTTCTCGCTGACGGTGGAGGACCTGTGCTCGCCTTCGCGCAGCCGCCAGCTGGTGACGGCCCGTCAGATCGCCATGTACCTCGCCCGTGAGCTGACCGACCTGTCGCTGCCACGCATCGGCAAGGCCTTCGGTGGTCGCGACCACACCACCGTCATGCACGCCAAGTCGAAGATCGCCGGCCTCATGCAGGAACGACGCACCATTTATGACCAGGTCCAGGAACTCACCAACCGCATCAAGACCCGGGCGCGGCGTCCGTGACCCATCCACAGTTTCCACAGTCGGCTGTGGACAGCCCGTGGACCGGCCTCGGGACGAGGTGTGCACGAACGGTGGACACCGGGGGGTCGGTCGTGGACGGACTGAGGACGGCGGTCTCGCACCGGTGGTGGACGAGGCGTGGACAGGTGGTGGAGAATGTCGGGGCGCCGTGGAAGCACGCCGATGTGATTCGTCGGGCTGGGGATGCCGACGTCGTTCGTCCCCACACCGTCCACGCCACCGAAACCCCGTTTGACCTGCAGGAACAAGCCATCATCCACACCGTCCACACCCCCTACGAAGACCACGGGATCTCTCTGTTCTCTCTGGTCTTCCATCAGCGGTGTGCACAACCGCACCGGTAGAGAGGAAGCCACGTGAAGCTGCGTGCCGAGCGAGCCGAGTTCGCCGAGGCCGTGTCCTGGGCCACCCGCACCGTCGGTGCCCGGGTCACCCTGCCGGCGCTGTCCGGTGTGCTGCTCGAGGCCGCCGACGGGCGCCTGGTCTGTCGAGCCACCGACCTCGAGGTGGCGGCGGAGATCTCGATCCCCGTGCAGATCGACCAGCCGGGGCGGGTGCTGCTGCCCGGCCGGCTGCTCTCGCAGCTGGTGGCGCGGTTCCCCGACGCCCCCGTGCAGCTCACCGGCGAGCCGGACCGCGTGGAGATCACCTGCGGTCGGGCGACCTTCCACGTCCGCGGCATGCAGGCCGAGGACTTCCCGGCCCTGGCCCAGCCCGCCGAGGACGCCGCGCAGGGCATCGTCAAGGCCGACGCGTTCGCCCGGCTCGTGTCGCAGGTGGCGCGGGCCGCCTCCTCGGACGAGGGCCGGCCCGTGCTCACCGGCGTCCACCTGGAAGCCACCGGCGAGACCCTGACCGCGGCCGCGACCGACAGCTACCGCCTGGCGGTGCGCTCGCTGACGTGGGACCAGGCGGTGGAGGGCACCGCGCTGGTGCCGGCCCGCTCGCTGCAGGAGGCCGCCAAGGCCGCCAGCGAGGTCGGCGGCGCCGTCACGATCGCGCTCGAGCCCGGTCAGGTGTCGTTCCTGTTCGGTGACCGGCGGCTGACGACGAAGCTCATCGAGGGCACGTTCCCCAACTACCGCGCCCTGCTGCCCGACGCCCACGAGACCTCGGTGGTGGTCGAGCGCGCCGCCCTGATCGAGGCTCTGCAGCGCGTGTCGATCGTGGCGATGGGACAGGCCAACACTCCCGTCAGCCTCACGTTCGGCGACGGCAGCGTCGACCTGCAGGCCAGCAACCAGGAGATGGGCGACGCGGCCGAGGCCCTGCCCGCGGAGATCGACGGCGAAGGGCTCACGATCGCCTTCAACCCGGGCTTTCTCCTCTCGGGCCTGGAGGCGACCGGCACCGAGCACATCCGCGTGGAGTTGCGTGACGGCCTCAAGCCCGCGGTCCTGCGGCCGCACGCCGAGGACGGCCAGGTCGACGACCTGACCTACCTGCTGATGCCGATGCGCGTCAGCTAGCTCGGCTTGCGGCCCGGCCACCCCCGTCCCCGTCAGGAGCTCCGCGTGCACGTGCGTCGCCTGGAACTGCGCGACGTGCGGTCCTACGAGCAGGTTCGGCTCGACCTGCCGGCCGGCGTCTGCGTGCTGATCGGACCCAACGCCCAGGGCAAGACCAACCTGCTCGAGGCCGTTCAGCGGGCCGCGACCGGCTCCTCCCACCGGGTGGCCGGTGACGGCCCGCTCGTGCGTGCCGGCGCCGAGGTGGGCGTGATCCGGCTGGAGGTGGAGACCGACGAGGGGCGGCGGCGCACGCTCGAGCTCGAGCTCGGATCCGGCCGGCGCACGCGGACGAAGGTCGACGGGCACGACGTGCGACGTGCGGCCGAGGCGCTCGGCGTGCTGCGGGTCGTGTTGTTCGCTCCCGAGGACGTCGCCATCGTCCGGGGCGATCCGGCCGAGCGCCGCCGCTTCCTCGACGAGCTGCTCGCCCAGCGCCGCCCCGCGTTCGCGGCCGCCCGCAGCGAGTACGAGCGCGCGCTGCGCCAGCGCAACCAGCTGCTCAAACAGGCGCGGTCCCTGCCGCCCTCGGCGCGCGAGGCCGCCACCGCGACCCTTGACGTGTGGACCGAGCAGCTCGTCCAGCACGGCACCCAGCTGATCGCGGCCCGGCTCGCCGCGGTGCGCACGCTGGCCGGACCGGTCGACCGGTTCTACCGCGACCTCGCCGACCGGCCCGAGCCGGTCGGGCTGACCTACCGGTCCTCGGCCGGTGACCTGGCCGACGTCGGTGCGGGCGTCGTCCCCGACCCGGCCCCGATCGCCGCGGCCATGCGTGAGGCGCTCGCGCGCGCTGCCGGCGACGAACTGGCCCGTGGCGTGAGCCTCGTCGGTCCCCACCGCGACGACCTGGAACTGCACATCGGGACGCTGCCGGCCCGCGGCTACTCCAGCCACGGCGAGGCCTGGTCGCTGGCACTGGCCCTGAAGCTCGCGACGTTCGAGGTGCTGGCCGACGTCGGCGATCGACCCGTCGTGCTCCTCGACGACGTCTTCGCCGAGCTGGACGCGATCCGCCGCAAGCGGCTGGCCGCGGCCTGCGAGCGCTTCGATCAGGTCCTGGTCACGGCCGCGGTCGAAGAGGACGTCCCCCTGCAGGGTGCCAAGGTGGACGTGCGGATCGAGGACGGCCGTTCCTCCGTCTCGCCGCGCGCCGGCGGTGCCACGTGACCGGCGCTCAGGGCAACCGGCGCGGTGGCCGGCGAGGTCGCGAGGGCCGCGCAGCCGAGCGGCGCGATCCGACGGTCGAGGCCCGCCGTGCCGGCTGGCAGGACCGCGACGAGCAGGTCTATGCCCGCAAGCGCGCCCGTCAGGCCCGCGACCGCGCGGCGCTCGAGCGGCGGGCCTTCGACCCGTCACCCCCCTCCGACGACGACTGGACGGTCGCCGAGGAGGAGACCGACGGCATCCGCCGCATCAGCCGGCCGACGGCGATCGGCGACAGCCTCCAGACCTTCGTGCGCCGCAAGGGGTGGGAGGAGCGCCTGCGCGGGGCGAGCGCCTGGTCGCACTGGGAGCAGATCGTCGGGCCGGAGCTGGCCGCCCGCTGCGAACCCGTCCGGCTCGCTGGCGGCACGTTGGTGATCCGTGCCGAGTCGCAGGTGTGGGCGACCCAGCTGCGGTACCTGACCACCCAGCTGCTCGCCAACGCCCGGGCCGTGCTGGGCGAGCAGGCGGTCCGCGAGCTGCGGCTGACCGTCGGACCACTCGAGGGTCGGCGGGAGCCGGACGCCCGCTGAGCACCGCCGGGAACCGACCGGCGCCGTCCAGCGACCACCTCCTCGACATCGTCTTCGCGCTTCGGTGTCGAAGGTCCCTCGTGCCGAGGACCGTTCTGCCCTCGCCGCGGGTCGGGCGCCACGACACGCTTCCCGCAGCCCGCCCGTGGCTCCCGGCCACCCCCGGAGGAACGACCTGCCGTGTTGACCGCTGTCGTCGAGCGCACGCTGGCCTTGCTGGCGCTGCTGGCCATCGGTGTCTCCGTGGCCTGCGTCGTCGCGCTCGTACGCGGTCGCGTGCCCGCGGTCCTGCGGGACCAGGCGCTGTGGCTGGCCACCGCCGTCGCGATGGTCTGCACCGGCGGGTCGTTGTACCTCTCCGAGATCGCCGGCTACCTGCCCTGCGTGCTGTGCTGGTACCAGCGCATCGCGATGTACCCGCTCGTGGTCGTCGTCGGCGTCGCCGCACTGCGCCGGGACGTCAGCGCCTGGCTGACCACCCTGCCGATCGCCGCCATCGGTGCCGGTGTCGCCGCCTGGCACGTCGCGGTGGAGCGCTGGCCGTCCCTCGGCGGCGGCGTCTGCGACGCCGCCGCGCCCTGCACGATCCGTTGGGTCGAGGAATTCGGCTTCCTGACCATCCCGACGATGGCCCTCATCGGCTTCGTCACCATCTCCCTGCTCGTGCTGGTCGCCCGCCGTGGCGCCGCCGAGTGCCGTTGACGCCCCACAGGAGGGCTGCCATGAACGCCACGACGACCCGTCGACGTCCACCGGCGAAGAAGAAGATCGCCCCCTCGCGGCTCCCGCTGCTGCTCGGCGGGCTGGCCGTGCTGGCCCTGGCGGTCGTCATCGCCGTCCTCACCACCTCGGACACCGCCTCCGCCGTGCATGTGGCCGACCTCGCCGGCAGCCCGGAGGTCCGCTCCGACCCGCTGCCGCCCTTCGGGGGCGACCCGGCGAGCGACCCGGCCACCGGCCAGCGCGCCCCGCAGGTCGACGGGCAGGGGCTTGCCGGCACCGCCAACGGCGGGCGGGACGTCACGATCGGCGAGGCCGGTACGCCGCAGCTGCTGGTGTTCCTCGCCTCCTGGTGCCCCGCCTGCCAGGCCGAGCTGCCCGAGCTCGTCGAGTGGCTCGACGCCGGCAACCTGCCCGACGACGTCGAGCTCACCGCCGTCGTCACCGGCCTGGACGACACCCGCCCGAACTGGCCACCGACCGACTGGCTCGAGCGCGAGGGCTACACCGGCGCCACCATCGTCGACGACGCCGACGGCACGATCGCGCAGACCTACGGCATGTCGGGCACCCCGTTCTGGGTCGCCGTCGACGCCGACGGCCAGGTCGTCGCCCGCGCGGCCGGACAGCTGCCCATGCCCCAGGTCCAACGACTGGCCGACGCGATTTCCTGATTGCGCCGGGTTCCTCGTCGACGGTGGCATGAGCCGTTCGCGCGGCGGTCCGGAACGGTCACCCGGCGCGCCGGGTTGCTCTCTGGCGGTCCGCGGGCGGTGCCTCGCCCGCGGGGTGCCCGTGCGCAGGTGCGTTGCGTCGGGCGGGCCGGGCGGCCACGATGCGCGGGTGCCGGAGCTGCCTGACATCGAGGACTACCTCGCCGCCCTGCGGCCGCGGGTCGTCGGCGCACGCCTCGACCGGTTGCGCATCACCGGCTTCTCGCTGCTGAAGACCTTCGACCCGCCGGTCTCGGCCATCGAGGGGCAGCGGATCACCGATCTGCGGCGGCTGGGCAAGCGGATCGTGTTCGTCTTCGACGACGTGCCCGGAGCGCCCGAGCCGCTGTTCGCCGTGCTGCACCTGATGATCGCCGGGCGGCTGCGGTGGCGCGAGGCGGGAGCCAAGATTCCCGGCAAACTCGGCATGGCGGCCTTCGACGTCTCCGACGGCCCGCTCGGCGACGGCACCCTGCTGCTGACCGAGGCGGGCACGAAGAAGCGCGCGTCGTTGCACGTCGTGCGTGGCGAGGCGGCGCTGGCCGAGCACGACCGCGGCGGGGTCGACCCGCTCTCCGTCGACCTGGACGGCTTCGCCGAGCAGTTGCGGCTGGAGAACCGCACGCTCAAGCGGGCACTGACCGATCCCCGTCGCTTCTCGGGCATCGGTAACGCGTTCAGCGACGAGATCCTGCACGCGGCGCGCCTCTCCCCCGTCAAGCGCACGCGGCAGTTGACCGACGAGGAACTCGCACACCTGCACGCGACGACACGGACGGTCCTGACGGACTGGATCCGTCGGCTGCGCGAACGCACCGGCGACGGGTTCCCCGAGGAGGTGACGGCCTTCCGGCCCGACTTCGCCGTCCACGGCAAGTACGGCGAGCCGTGCCCCGTGTGCGCCACCACGGTCCAGCGCATCCGCTACGCCGACAACGAGACCAACTACTGCCCGCGGTGTCAGACGGAGGGCAAGCTGCTCGCCGACCGCAGCCTGTCGCGCATCCTCAAGGAGGACTGGCCGAAGACGGTCGACCAACTCGAGGGCGCCTGACGCCACAGGGATGCCCAACGGTGCGAGGACAGCCGTCCTCTGCCTAGCACGGACGCCGAAATCGCGCCAGCGCCGTTGCAGGGCGTCTCCGGGGTGGGGTACGTGCGAGGGGGTCACGTTCTCCACAGCGCGTCTGGATGCCTCTGGAAGCGAAGGTCGGTCTGATAGGCTGGGAGTTCCTGCCGCTGCCCCCTCTCGGGCGTTGCGGCGTCTCCTCGCCACGAGAGGCTCTTGTTTTGGCTGCTGCCCCCGAGTCCGGCGTGCCCGAACCCGTTCCCGCGATGGGCAACGGGGACTACAGCGCGAAGAACATCACGGTCCTCGAGGGACTCGAAGCCGTCCGCAAGCGGCCGGGCATGTACATCGGCTCGACCGGTCCCCGCGGCCTGCACCACCTGGTGTGGGAGGTCGTCGACAACTCCGTGGACGAAGCGCTGGCCGGCCGCTGTTCGGCCATCGAGGTCACCCTGCTCGCCGACGGTGGCGTGCGCATCGCCGACGACGGCTCGGGGATCCCGGTCGACCTGCACGAGAAGGAGGGCCGCTCCGCCCTCGAGGTCGTGCTGACGGTCCTCCACGCCGGCGGCAAGTTCGACTCCCAGGCGTACGCGGTGTCGGGCGGTCTGCACGGCGTCGGCATCTCGGTGGTCAACGCCCTGTCGCGGCTGCTGGTCGCCGAGGTCCGCCGCGACGGTGGCCTCTACCGCCAGGCCTACGTGCGCGGGGTGCCGCAGGCGCCGGTCGAGCGCGTCGGCGACGCCGACCAGGCCGAGTACACGATCGAGGGATCCGCGACCGGCACGACGATCACGTTCTGGCCGGACCCCGAGGTGTTCGAATCCGTCGAGTTCTCGGTCGACACGATCACCCGGCGCCTGCGGGACACCGCCTTCCTGACTGCCGGCCTGCGCATCACCCTGCGCGACGAGCGCGAACTGGACGCGACCGAACTGCCCGAGGACGCCACGCCGGGCGAACCGCGGGTGACGGTCTTCCACGCCCCGGGTGGCCTGCGCGACTTCGTCGACCACATCCGCTCGACGAAGACCAAGGACGGCCTGCACCCGGTCATCCACTTCGAAGCCGAGGAGCAGGGCCCCAACGGGCCCCAGTCGGTCGAGCTCGCCTGCCAGTGGATCAACGACTACAACGACTCGATCCTGTCGTTCGCCAACACCATCAACACCCACGAGGGCGGCACCCACGAGGAGGGCTTTCGGACCGCGATCACCTCGGTCATCAACCGCTGGGCCAAGGACAAGGGCCTGCTGCGCTCCAAGGAAGTCGAGTCGCTCACCGGCGACGACCTGCGCAGCGGCCTCGTCGCGATCGTGTCGGTCAAGGTCGGCGACCCCCAGTTCGAGGGGCAGACGAAGACCAAGCTCGGCAACACCGAGGTGAAGTCGTTCGTGCAGACGACGACCTACGCCCGCATCGCCGAGTGGCTCGAGGAGCACCCGGCCGAGGGCAAGCTCATCGTGCAGAAGGCGGAGTCGGAGGCGCAGGCCCGCATCGCCGCACGCAAGGCCCGCGACCTCACGCGCCGCAAGTCGCTGCTGGAGTCCACCTCGCTGCCGGGCAAGCTGGCCGACTGCCAGTCCCGGGACCCGGCGGTGTCCGAGCTCTACATCGTGGAGGGCGACTCCGCCGGCGGGTCGGCGAAGATGGCCCGTGACCGCAGCACCCAGGCGATCCTGCCCATTCGCGGCAAGATCATCAACGTGGAGAAGGCGCGCCTGCCCAAGGTGCTCTCCAACACCGAGGTGCAGGCGCTGATCACCGCCATGGGCACCGGGTTCGCGGACGACTTCGACGTGGCCAAGGCCCGCTACCACAAGCTGGTGCTGATGGCCGACGCCGACGTCGACGGCGCCCACATCCGCACGCTCTTGCTGACGTTCCTCTTCCGGCACATGAAGCCGCTGATCGAGGCCGGCTACGTCTACCTCGCCCAGCCGCCGCTGTACCAGATCACCCACCCGACGCGGAAGAAGGAGGTCTTCTACGCCTTCTCGGACGCGGAACGGGACGCGATCTTCGCGCAGCTGCCCAAGGACAAGAAGATCGACGTGCAGCGCTTCAAGGGGCTCGGCGAGATGGACGCCGACCAGCTGTGGGACACCACGATGAACCCGGAGAAGCGCACACTCAAGTTGGTCACGATGGAGGACGCGGCCGTCGCCGACGAGATGTTCTCCATCCTCATGGGCGACGACGTCGAGTCGCGGCGCAACTTCATCCAGACCAACGCCAAGTACGCGACCCTGGACGTCTGATGCGTCGTGCCCTGCTGTGGCTCGGTGCCGGCGTGCTCGCGCTGGTCGTGCTCGTGCTGGTCACCGCACCCGAACTCGTCGGCGCCGACCTGTCGGGTGTCGCGGGTCTGCTCGGCATCGTGCTGCTCGCCGGGGTGCCGGGCGTCCTCCTGATCGGATGGCTCGCCGCCCGCCGCGCCCGCCGCGGCGATCACACGACCCCCGATCCTGGTGGCAACGGTGCCCTGCGGAGGAGGACCTGATGGATCGCACGCTGCGCGCCGCCGTGCTGGCGGCCTTCATCGGGTTCGCGACCGTCGCCGGGCTCGGAACCTTCCTCGGCTTCGACCCCAGCGGCTCCCTGCTCGCCGGCGTCGTTGTCGCGCTCGTCGCCGGGTTGCTGATCTGGGCCGCCGCCCGGCGCGCCGAGACGTTCCACCAGCCGACGCCGCCCTCCCCCGGCTTCCCCGGCCCGCCCGACCGGCCCGACGGCACGCCGTCGGACCCCTCGGACCCGGCCTTCGGGAGCGCCGACGCGCCGCCGACGGACACCACCCGCGACGACGACGAGCGCTGATCACGCGCCCGCTCGCGACCACCACTCGACTCGCTACCGCTGACGGAGGACCCCCGTGTCCGACGGACCCACGCCCCCGCCCGGGAACGACCCCGACCAGACCGGTCAGGACCCGCGTCCGGAGGAGCAGATCCCCGAGGTGACGCCCATCGGCACGCCCGCGCCGTCGCCGGGCGACCCCGTGGCGCGCGCGGAGGACGGCACGCCCGTCGACGAGTCCGGTGGCGTGCTCGCCGCCCGGGTCGAACCGGTGGTCATCGAGGACGAGATGCGCTCGTCCTACCTCGACTACGCCATGTCGGTCATCGTCGGGCGCGCGCTGCCCGATGCCCGTGACGGCCTCAAGCCCGTCCACCGGCGCATCCTGTACTCGATGGACGAGACGGGCCTGCGCCCCGACCGGCCCTACCGCAAGTGCGCGTCCGCTGTCGGCGACGTGATGAAGAAGTACCACCCCCACGGTGACTCGGCGATCTACGACGCGCTGGTCCGCATGGGCCAGGACTTCTCGATCCGCTACGAGCTCATCGACGGGCACGGCAACTTCGGGTCCGTCGACGGCGACCCGGCGGCGGCCATGCGCTACACCGAGGCGCGCCTGTCGCGGCTGGCCATGGAACTGCTGCGGGACATCGACGAGGACACCGTCGACTTCGTCCCCAACTACGACGGCTACGAGGAGGAGCCGGTCGTCCTGCCGGCCCGGTTCCCGAACCTGCTCGTCAACGGCTCGACCGGCATCGCCGTCGGCATGGCGACCAACATCCCGCCGCACAACCTCGGCGAGATCATCGACGCGACGATCGCGCTGATCGACGACCCGTCGTTGACGGCCGTCGACCTGATGCGCCACGTGCCGGCGCCCGACTTCCCGACCGGCGGGCTGATCCTCGGCAACCAGGGCGTGTACGACGCCTACACGACCGGCCGCGGGTCCATCAAGGTGCGGGCCGTCTGCACGATCGAGGAACCGGAGAAGGGGCGTGACCGCGAGCGCATCGTGGTCACGGAGATCCCCTACATGGTCAACAAGGCGACCCTGCTCAAGAAGATCGCCGACCTCGTCAACAGCAAGGTGCTCTCGGGCATCGCCGACCTGCGCGACGAGTCCTCGCGCGAGGGCATGCGCATCGTCATCGACCTCAAGCGCGACGCCAACGCCCAGGTCGTGCTCAACCAGCTCTACAAGCACACGCAGCTGCAGGACACGTTCGGGGCCAACATCCTCGCGCTGGTCGACGGCGTACCGCGCACGATCACGCTCGACCAGGCGCTCAGCCACTACATCGGCCACCAGGTCGACGTCATCACCCGTCGCACCCGCTACCGGCTGCGCAAGGCCGAGGACCGTGCCCACGTCCTCGAAGGACTGCTCACCGCGCTCGACCACATCGACGAGATCATCGAGCTGATCCGTCGCAGCGAGTCCGCCGACGCCGCCAAGCTGCAACTGATCGAGCGTTTCGAGCTGTCCGACGTGCAGGCGCAGGCCATCCTCGACATGCAGCTGCGGCGCCTGGCCGCCCTCGAGCGCCAGCGCATCCAGGACGAGTACGACGAGCTGCAGCGGCTCATCGCCGAGCTGCGCGAGATCCTCGGCGACCCGTCCCGCGTGCGGGCGATCATCAAGGACGAGCTGACCGAGATCCGCAACCGCTTCGCCGACGAACGCCGCTCGCGGATCGTGCCCGACGAGGGCGCGATGACGGTCGAGGACCTCATCCCCGTCAGCGACGTCGTCATCACGCTGTCCCGCGCCGGCTACGTGAAGCGCACGCCCGTCGACGCCTTCCGGACGCAGCGCCGCGGCGGCCGTGGCGTACGCGGGGCGGAGATGAAGGAGGACGACATCGTCGCCTCCCTGCTGACCTGCTCGACCCACGACCACCTGCTGTTCTTCACCAACCGGGGCCGCGTCTACCGGATCAAGGCCTACCAGGTCCCGGAGAAGTCGCGGGCGTCCAAGGGGGTCTACGTCGCCAACGTCCCCGGGCTCGCGCTCGAGCAGGGCGAGACCGTCGCCGCGGTCATGTCGCTCAAGGACTTCACCGGCGAGCGCTACCTCGTGTTCGCCACCAAGCAGGGCACGGTCAAGCGCACCCGCCTCGACGCGTTCGACTCCCCCCGCTCGGTGCTGATCGCCATCAACCTCAACGACGACGACGAGCTCATCGGGGTGGCCGTCACCTCGGGCGAGCAGGACGTCGTGCTGGTGTCGCGCAAGGGCTACGCCATCCGGTTCGCCGAGGAGGACGCGCGCGCGATGGGCCGGACCGCGGCCGGCGTTCGCGGCATGCGGCTGAAGAGCTCCGCGCCCGAGGAGAACGGCGACCAGGTCCTGGCCATGGGGGTCGTCGGCAACCAGGACGCCGACGACGACACCTACCTCATGGTCGTCACCGACCGCGGCTACGGCAAGCGCACCCCCATGGTCAACTACCCGACGCAACGTCGCGGTGGGCAGGGAGTCCAGACGGTGCGCCTCACCGAGGCCCGCGGTGGCCTCGCCGGCGCGCTCGTGGTCCCCTACGAGGCCGAGGTGCTGCTGGTCAGCGACAACGGCACACTGATCCGGATGAGCCTGGCCGACGTGCGGCCGATGAGCCGGTCGACCCAGGGCGTGAGCCTCATGAAGCCGGGCGACGGCGCCAGTGTCGTGGCGGTCGCGTTGGTCGTCGACGCCGACGAACCCGACGGCTCCAGTGCTGCGGACGTCGCCGGCCCGGCCGACGGGGACGGCAACGCCCAAGAGCCCCCGCAGTAGGCTCCGACGACTCTCGAGGGAGCACGCCCGTGGCGAGACGCCGCTCGACCGTGAAGCGCATCGACCCCTGGTCGGTGCTGAAGTTCGGCTTCGTCGTCAACCTCGCGCTGCTGGCGGTCGGCCTGCTGGTCGCCGCCATCGTGTGGATGATCATCGACCGGCTGGAACTCGTCGACCAGGCCTGCTCGATCGCCCTGGACGTCGGGTTCACCGCCTGTGGGGTCAACGCCGGCAACCTGTTCCGGGCGCTGATCCTGCTCGGGCTGCTGTGGGTGGTGGTACAGACTGCCGTCCTGGTCTTCCTGGCCTTCCTCTACAACCTGATCGCCGACCTGACCGGCGGGCTCACGTTCGGGATCGTCGACGACACGCCCGCCGGGCCGGCCCGCACGGTCGGCCCGCGCGCCGGCGCCGCGGCGGGTGCCGGCGCGGCGACCACCGGCCGCCGCAGCGGGGAGTTCGACCGGCCCGCGCAGCCACGCGGCACCGGCGACTTCGACCGGCCCGGGCAGGCACGAGGGACCGGCGAGTTCGACCGGCCCGGCGGCGAGCCACGCCACCAGGCGTCCACGCCCACGCGCGAGCCATTCGGTCGAGCGGGTGCGCAGACCGGGCGGCCGCCCGTCCCACCGCTGGGTGCCGACCCCGACGGCACCGGCTCCTGGACCGACGGTTTCGTCATCGACGAAGGCGCCCCCACGGGCCAGCGTCCCAGCGACAACGAACGCGACGACGACCTGTTCGGGCCCCGTTGAGCCCGGTTCGCCACGTCGCCGGCGGCTCGGTACGCTGCGCGTCGCCGCGGGGCCCTGGCGCCCCGCGTTCGCACGGGCCAATAGCTCAGCTTGGTTAGAGCGCACCCCTGATAAGGGTGAGGTCGGAGGTTCAAGTCCTCCTTGGCCCACTTCCGGTTGCCGCCGGGTTCCTCGGTTCCACTGCCGCCGGGTTCCTCGGCGGCGCTGGCGCGAAGCCGCAGGGTGGGCAGGACACGAACCGTCACCCGGCGGCGCTCGTCCCGCGCCGCCATCGCTGCCGCCGGGTTCCTCGGTCACGTCGGTGCGAAGCCGCTCGGTCGACGCGACACGAACCGTCACCCGGCGGCCCTCGTCCGCGCCAGCCGCGCGGTTCCGCGCTTCTCTGTGGCGGCCTCGGCGTTCTCTACCCCTCGGCCGGATGTCCGGCCCACACCGGGTGCGCGCTGCGCACCGGTGGCTAGGCTCGGGCGCGACCGCGTCCCACTGACGCCGCCGACATTGCGGGGAGGCACCCGATGGCCAAGACCGAGAAGCTCAGCAAGAAGGTCGCGAAGCTCGAGAAGAAGGCCGACGCGCTGCGCAAGCAGGCGGAGAAGAAGGGCAAGCAGCTCACCTCCCAGGCCGGCGACACGTTCGACACCCTCACCAAGGAGGCCAAGTCGCGCGTCGGCAAGGAGCAGGAGGAGGAGTCCGGCGGCGGCAAGGGCCGTTTCGCCCTGCTGCTGGCGGTGCTCGCCGGGGTCGCCGTGGCCCTGAAGCGCAAGCGTGACCAGGAGCTCGACGAGGCCCTCTGGGAAGAGCCCCGCTCGGTCTGACCTCGGCGTCGGCCTCGACGCCGACGCAACGCGTCGCGGCGGATGACCGCCGCGACGCTTTTCACCGCTGGCCCGGTCCGCCGTCCTGGTGGCCGGGCCGCGTGCGTGTCCGCTCCGGCGGCCGGTCGGCAGCCGGCAGCTCCAAGGAGCGCACCAGCGCGTCGAGGAAGCGCTCGACCACCCGTTGCTCGGCCTCGGACAGCCCGGCGACGACTCGGTCGATGCGACCCACCAGCTCCCCGAAGTAGCCGCCCGCGGTCGCCCTGGCGGTCGGACTGATGCCGATGCGGCGTCGCCGGCGGTCGTGCCGATCCGGCCGACGCTGCACGTGTCCCGCCCGCTCCAGCCGGTCCACCAGCCGCGTCGTCGCCCCGGTCGACAGCTGCAGGGCCTTGGCGAGTTCGCCGGCGGTCATCGGTCCGTCGGCGCGGGCGAGCAGCGACAGCGCCTGCAGGTCGGTGGGATGCAGGTGCTCCCGGGCGGCGAACCGGGTCCCGGCCGCATGCATCTGTGTGCCCACGGCGTGCAGCAGGGCCACGATGGCGCTCGCGACGGAGCGGTCCGCTGGCCGCGGGTGCTGCTGTCCCATGGAGGCCGTCCGATGCCGAGGCCGCACGAAGCCGCCACGGCGTCGGCCGCGCCGGCGCCGCCGCACGTTCCTCCGCGCGCCAGCGGTTCGGACCCACGGTCGGGGCCGGTCGGGTCCGTGGACCCGGACGTGCGGAGGGTGCCGGCCGGCGACGACCGCCTCGGGCGGACCGGCGCCGCGCTCAGCCGGTGATGCGGCCGTCGACGATCTCCACCACCCGGTCCCCCAGGTCGGTCACGCGCTCGTCGTGGGTCACCACCACCGACGCCACCCCCCGGTCCTTGACCTCCGAGCGCAGCAGCTCCATGACCTGGCGGCCGAGCTTGGAGTCCAGCGCCGACGTCGGCTCGTCCACCAGCACCAGCGCGGGGTCGTTCATCAGCGCGCGGCCGATCGCGACCCGCTGGCGTTGCCCGCCGGAGAGCGCGCTCGGCAGGTTGCCGGCCCGGTCCGCCAGCCCGAGCTCCTCCAGCAGGTCGTCGGCGCGACGCCTGGCCCCGGCGTCCACCCGGCCGCCGCCGAGCTCGCGGACCGCCAGCAGGTTCTCGCGTGCGGTCAGGAACGGCACCAGGTTGACGTTCTGGAACACGAACCCGATGCGCTCACGCCGGAAGCGGGCCAGTTCCTTCTCCTTCAGCCGGCCGACCTCGTCGCCGCCGACCGTGATGCGTCCGCGGTCGGCCGCGAGCAGGGCGCCGGCCACCGTCAACAGCGTGGTCTTGCCCGATCCCGACGGACCCATGAGCAGCAGCATCTCGCCGTCGTCGACCTGCAGGTGCACGTCATCGAGCGCCACGACCTCCTGGTCGCCGGCGCGGTAGGTCTTGCGGACCTCTTGCAGTTCGAGCGCGGGCATCGGGGTCTCCTGGGAGCGTTGCGGGCGGGCAGGCGGCGCGGACGGGTGGGCGGTACGGGGAGGTGGACGACGCAGACGCCTTCACGGTGCGCGCCGGGTCAGCCGATGGCCCGGGCGGGATCGATGCGCAGGATGCGGCGCAGCACGAGAGCGACCCCCAGGACCGAGGTCAGCAGCGTGGCGACGGCGATGGTCGCCAGCCGTTGCGGCTCGAGCCGGACGGGCAGGTCGGCGGGCAGCGCCGCCACGATCGCGACGGAGGCGAGCCCCCCGACGACCAGGGCGGCGACGGCGATCACCAGCGCCTGGACGATGACGCCGGCGACCAGGTCGCGCGAGCGGCCACCGATCGCCTTCAACACGGCGTACAGCCGGGCCCGCTCCAGGATCAACAGGGCGAAGAAGAGCGCCACCACCAGCAGCACGACCACGAACGTGATGCCGATGATCCCCTGGAACGTGGCCGACTGCTGGGCGACGACCGGTTGCCCGTCGACCAGCCCGGCCAGGTCGACGGTGGTGGTCGAGCCGGTCGCCTCGTCGATGAGGGCCGCGAGCGTCACGGGATCGGTCCCCTCCGCCGGCGTGACCACCAGCGCCTGCACCGTGCCGGGCGGCAGGGCCGCCTGGGGGGCGGCCGAACGCTGCAGCTCACGCCAGGCGTCCAGGTCGAGCCAGGCCGTGACGGCGCCCTGTGACACGTCGTCGGCGATCGCGGTGATGGTCACGGGTTCGTTGCCCGGACCGATGCGCAGCTCGTCCCCGACCTCGCCGGTCGTCAGCCGGGACAGCTGCGCGTCCAGCACCGCCTCCCCGGCACCCGGCGGGTCGGGCGGTACCTCGGTGCCCGTCTCGTAGCCGAAGACGGCGAGGTCGACCACCTCGCCGCTGTCCGGCACCGTGCCCGTGGTCACGAACGACGCGATGCCGCCGATCTCGGCCACCCCGTCGACGCCGGCCACGGTCTCGGCGACGTCCTCGTCGAGCAACGAGCGGCCGAGCTGCAGCTCGGCGCCGTCGTCGATGACCCACAGCCGCTCGCCCTGGGCGCGGAAAGCGCCGGTCTGATTGAGCTCGAGGCCGTCGAGGAAGCCGCCGAGGACGACCAACAGGACGACCAGCAGCGTCATGGCGAGACCCACCGGCAGGAACCGGCCGGGGCGGCGTCGCAGTTCACGGAGCGTGAGGCGCATGGTCGTCTCCCTCAGCCGAGCCCGGCGGCCTGGGTGGCCTCGACCGGTTCGATCTGCAGGACACGCCGGATGGCGCCGCTGGCCGCGATCACGCCCAGGACCAGGACCGCGGCCGCCGACGCGGCGATGGTCGAGACCGCCAGCTCCGAACCGAACAGGTCCTGCGTCGCACGCAGCAGCCCGACGGCCAGGCCGGTCCCCAGCAGGACTCCGAGCCCGACGACCGTGAGCACCTGTGCGAGCACGAGGCGAACCACGTCGGCGCGCTCGGCCCCGACCGCCCGGAGCAGCACCAGCGCGTCCCGCTTCTGGACCGTCAGGATCAGGAAGAACACGCCCGTGACGATCGTGACGACGACGTAGAGCAGCACGTAGAGGATGCCGAACGAGCGGCTGATGAGGTCCACGCCCGGCAGCGCGTCGACCGCTTCCGCGCGGGTCAGCGCCTGGACGTCCGGCACCCGGTCGGCGATGTCCTGGGCCAGGACCTCGACAGCCACCCCGTCGGCGGCGCGGACGGCCACGAACGAGGCCGGCGCCGCACCGCCCGGCCCGAGCCGGTCGGCCAGCGCCTGCTCGTAGGTGTCGAAGGGCACGTACAGGGTGGTGGCGACGTTGTAGCTCGCGTCCGCGGCGATGCCGACCACCTCGACGTCGAGGTCGTCGCCGACCTGCACGGTGGCGCCGACGGGGAAGTCCTCGCCGAACCCGCCGCTGGAGGCCAGGGCTTCGCCGGGCGCCGTCGGCAGCCGCCCCTCGGCGATCGCCGAGGGGGAGCCGGGCGCCCCCGGCGTGATGCCGACGAGGATCGCCTCCTCCTCGACCCCGCCGGACGCCGCGACCACGAAGGTCTGTGCGACGGCGGCGGCCTCGGCGACGCCCGACACCCGGGACACCTCGTCGACCGTGGTCATGGGCAGCACCGACACCACGGGGTTGGCCCGCGCGGTCGCGTCGTAGACGACGACGTCGGCGTCGGCCTGTTCGAGCCCACCCGTGAACCCGGCCAGCAACGAACCAGCGACGGACTGGAAGAACAGCAGCAGGAACACCAGCAGCCCGACGGCGCCGGCCAGCAGGACGAACCGCAGCTTGGACCGGCGGATCTCTCTCAGGGCGAGTCTCATACGGGGCAGTATCACGACACTCTGTCGTGTTGTCAACACCGTGTCGTGAAAGCTCGCGGCGCGCTAGGCTGCGCGGCATGCCGTCCATCTGGGGAGAGACACTCGGCGAGCACCGGGCGTTGGTGCTCGACCGGCTGGTGGACGCCTTCGCCCAGCTCGTGCGCGAGCGCGGATTCGAGGCGACCACCATGGCCGCGGTGGCCGAACGGGCCGGCCTCGCCCGCAGCGCCGTCTACAACCACGTACGCGACAAGCACGACCTGCTGCTGACGCACACCGCCCGGGTCCTGGAGCGCACGGCCGCCGACCTGCAGGCCGCGCTGGACGCCGAAGAAGGTGTGGAGCGCAAGCTCGCCCGCTTCGTGCACGTGACCTTCCACAGCTGGGCCGCGGAACCCGGCGCCGGGCACGACGTCATGGCGAGCCTCGACGAGGACGAGCGCGAACGGCTCCTCCGTCAGCTCGCGCCGATGGGGCAGATGCTGGCGGACGTCCTGCGCGACGGGGTTCAGAGCGGTGAGCTGGCGGGGGGCCAACCCGAGGAGCTCGCGCGCTTCGTCTTCGCGACCCTGGAGGGCTACCGCCTGGCCATTGCCTCCGGGGAACTCGATCCGGACCGCACGGCACAGCAGGTGACCCGGCTGGTGCTGCACGGGGTCATCGGCACGCCGGGCTGAGTGGTCGAGGGCCACGGTCCCCGTGCACGGGACAGGCGCCCCTGCCCAGCCGGGCGTCGGATCGTGACCATCGGGGCTCGCGACCGGCTGCCAGGGGGGAGGCGGCGGATGCCCGCGTGGCCGAACACACGTACGACTTCCACAGGTGTGACCACAGGTGTGGAAGTCCAGGCGTGTTCCTCGTCCACATCCCCACAGGTTTGTCCACATGCTCGCGGCCGGGCCGGCCGGTCGCCTCCGCAGCCCGAACGGCCGTGGTCCGTTCGACGGTCCCGCTTCCTAGGGTCTCCTCGACGCCGATGTCAGGGATGCTCGTGCGCACTCGTGTTCTGGCCCTGTCCGCTGCGTTCGCGCTCTTGCTCACCGCCTGTGGGGACGGCGGCGGGGGCGTGGACCTCGACGACCCGGGCGCGGAGCCCGACACCGGGGATCCCGGCGTCGAGGGCGAGGGCGAGGCCGCCGGCCCGGAAGGTGGGACGCTCGTCGCGGCCATCGGCGGGGAACCCGACCAGCTCAACCCGCTGACGACGACCTCGTCGTTCGCGTTCACCGTGCTGGAGAACGTGTACGACACGCTGGTGCAGCCCGGCGAGGACCTGCAGATGGAGCCCGCGCTCGCCGAGTCGTGGGAGACCTCCGACGACCTGCTGACCTGGGTATTCACCCTGCGTGAGGGCGTGACGTTCCACGACGGCTCCGAGCTGACGGCGGACGACGTCGTGGCTTCGATGGAGTACATCCGTGACGAGGGTGCCAACGGCTGGCGGCTGGAGGCCGTCGACGCGTTCGAGGCGACCGACGACTACACGGTCACGATGAACCTCAACCGTCCGGCGCCCAACCTGCTCGAGCAGCTCGGGCCCTTCAAGGGCATGGCGATCGTGCCGTCCGAGGCGATCGAGGGCGGCACGCTGGGTGACGAGGTGGTTGGAACGGGGCCGTTCCAGCTGACCTCGGCCAGCGCCGACGTCATCCAACTCGAGGCCTACGGCGACTACTGGGGCGAGGGCCCGTACCTCGACGGCATCGAGTTCCGGATCATCCCGGACGAGGGCGTGAAGCTCACCAACCTGGAGACCGGCGAGGTCGACTGGATCGACTCGGTCCCGCCGGAGCAGGTCGTCGACCTCGAGGGCCGTGACGACCTCGTGATCGGTCGCACCCCCGGCAACGACTACTGGTACATGGCGCTCAACAACGAACGCGAGCCCTTCGACGAGGTCGAGGTGCGGCGCGCCATCGCGTTCGCGCTCGACCCGGCCGCCATCGCCGAGGCCACCAACTTCGACGCCGCCACGCCCAACGAGACCGCGATCCCCGAGGGCAGCTTCTGGTACCACGAGTACGCGCCCTTCGGGCACGACCCGGAGCAGGCACAGCAACTGCTCGACGAGGCCGGCGTCGACGGGTTGTCGATCGACCTCATGGTCACCAACGAGTTCCCGGAGACGGTGACCGGCGCGCAGGTGATCGCGAGCCAGCTCGGCGAGGTGGGCATCGACGTCCGAATCCGTACCGAGGACTTCACGACCTGGCTGGCCGATCAGGGCGAGGGCGACTTCGACGCCTTCATGCTCGGTTGGCTCGGCAACATCGACCCGGACGACTTCTACTACGCCCAGCACCATTCCGAGGGCGTGAACAACTTCCAGGGCTTCGCGGACCCCGAGGTGGACCAGCTGCTCGACGACGCACGGGTCGAGGTCGACGACGACGCTCGCAAGGAGCTGTACGACCAGGCGGCCGAGCGCATCGTCGACCAGGCGTCGTACATCTACTTCTACAACCCCGACATCGTCGAGGCCTGGTCGCCGGCCGTGAGCGGCTACGAGACCCGGGCCGACTCGGCGACCCGTTTCGTGGACACCCGTATCGAGAACTGACCGCGTCGGCCCGGACGCGCGTCGCCGCGTCCGGCCGCCATCCGACAAGGAGCCGGATTGGGCCGCTACCTCGCCCTGCGGGTCGGACAGGCCGCGCTGGCGTTGTTCGGCGTGTCGATCGTGGTCTTCGCCCTGATGCACCTCGTCCCCGGCGACCCGGTCCGGGCGGCGCTGGGCACGCGGTTCACCCCGGAGTTGTACGAGGCGCTGGTCGAGCGCTCAGGCCTCGACCAGCCGTTGGTCGTGCAGTACGTGGACTGGATCGGGCGGGCACTCGTCGGCGACCTCGGGGTCAGCTTCCGCACCGGGCAGCCGGTCACGACCATGCTGGCGCAGCGCATCCCGGCGACCGCCCTGCTGGCCGTGGGCGCGATGCTGATCGGGCTGCTGGTCGCCCTGCCGGCCGGCATCGTCTCCGCCGTGCGCCAGGGCAAGGCCGCCGACTACGCCGCCAACACGTTCTCGCAGATCGGCGTGTCGATCCCGGACTTCTGGTACGGGATCCTGCTGATCCTGATCTTCGCCCGGGTGTTGGGCTGGCTGCCGCCGGGGGGCTACCGGCCCCTGACCGAGGACCCGGGCGCGGCGCTGCGCTACCTGGTCCTGCCGGCCGTCACGGCCGGTGTGGTCACCGGCGCGATCCTGACCCGCTTCGTGCGCTCCTCGATGCTGGAGGCCCTCAACGCCGAGCACGTCCGCCTGGCGCGGGCCAAGGGCCTGCCGTGGCGCTACGTGCTGCGCCACCACGTGCTGCGCAACGCCTGGATCCCGATCGTGACCGTGACGGGCCTGCAGCTCGGGACCCTGCTCGGCGGCATCGTGATCGTGGAGATCGTCTTCTCCTGGCCGGGGATCGGCCGGCTCGCCCTGGACGCGGTCGAGACCCGCGACTACCCGGTACTGCAGGGGGCCGTGCTGCTGATCGCGGCGGTCTTCCTGGTCATCAACCTCCTGGTCGACCTGCTGTACGCGCGGCTCGATCCGCGCATCCGGGTGGGAGCGTCGACATGAGCCAGATCGACACGGGCGCCGACCGCCAGGAGCAACCGGGTGAGGGGCCCGGCACGCTCGAGCGCCCCAGCGCGAAGCCGGTACCGCGCTGGCGCGAGACGCTGTCGGTGCTGCTGGCCAACCGCCTGGCGGTCTTCGGGCTGGTGCTGCTCGCGTTGCTGCTGCTGACCGCGATCTTCGCCGACCAGCTCGCCCGCTACCCCATCAACGCCCAGAACCTCGCCGAACGCTTCTCTCCACCCTCGGGTGAGTACTGGTTCGGGACCGACGAGCTCGGCCGCGACCTCTACAGCCGGGTCGTGATGGGCTCGCGCATCTCGCTGCAGGTCGGTGCGGTCTCGGTCGGGATCTCGTTGGTGGCCGGCACCCTGATCGGGCTGATCGCCGGCTACCGCGGCGGGTGGGTCGACACGGTGTGGATGCGCACCATGGACGTGTTGTTCGCCTTCCCGGTCATCCTGCTGGCGATCGCGCTGGTCGCCGTGCTCGGTCCCTCGCTACGCAACACGATGATCGCCGTCGGGATCGTGTTCACCCCGATCTTCGCCCGGGTGGTGCGCGGCAGCGTGCTGAGCGTCCGCGAGGAACTGCACGTCCGCGCCGTGCGGTCGCTGGGCGCCAGCGACTGGCGGATCATCGGCCGGCACGTGCTGCCCAACGTCGCCGCCCCGATCATCGTCCAGGCTTCGCTGAGCCTCGCGTTCGCGATCCTCACCGAGGCGGCGCTCAGCTTCGTGGGGGTCGGCGTGCAGCCACCCGACCCGGCCTGGGGCCTGATGCTCTCCGACGCGCAGCGCTACCAGACCCAGGGGTGGTGGCTGTCGGTGTTCCCCGGCGCCGCGATCTTCCTCACCGTGATGGCCTTCAACCTCCTCGGTGACGGCCTCCGCGACGCCCTGGACCCCAAGCAGCGCTCCGTGATCGAGTCCCGGGGGGTGGAGTGATGACACGGACGGGCGACAGCCGGCAAGAGGTGGTGCTGTCCGTACGCGACCTCGAGGTGTCGTTCGCGACCAAGCGCGGCCTGGCCCAGGTCGTGCGTGGTCTGGACTACGACCTGCACCGCGGCGAGACGCTGGCGCTGGTCGGCGAGTCCGGTTCCGGCAAGTCGGTGTCGACCCTGGCGCTCACCAAGTTGATCCCGATGCCGCCCGGGCGCGTGTCGGGGACGGCGCACCTCGGCGACACGGACCTGCTGTCGCTGTCCGAACGCGAGTTGCTGGCCGTCCGCGGCCGCCGGGTCGGCTTCGTGTTCCAGGACCCGATGACCTCGCTGAACCCGGTGCACCCGATCGGACGCCAGCTCGTCGAGGGCATGCGCCACCACCTCGGCGTGTCCGAGCAGGAAGGCCGCGAGCGTGCCGTGGACCTGCTGCGGTTGGTCGGCATCCCGGCCGCGGAGAAGCGCCTGGACGACTACCCGCACCAGTTCAGCGGCGGCATGCGCCAGCGCGTGGTGATCGCCATCGGGCTCTCGTGCGATCCCGAGGTGCTGATCGCCGACGAGGCCACCACCGCCCTCGACGTCACCACCCAGGCCCAGATCACCGAACTCGTCGACCGGCTCCAGGAGGAGCTGGGGATGGCGGTGATCTGGATCACCCACGACCTCGGCGTGGTCGCGTCGATCGCGGACCGGGTGCTGGTCATGTACGCCGGCGAGATCGTCGAAGAGGCGCCGGTCGACGAGCTGTTCGCCGACCCGCGGCACCCCTACACGGTCGGGCTGCTGAAGTCGCTGCCCGTGCTGGGCGCGTTCGAGCGCGAGGACCTGGCCGCCATCCCCGGCCTGCCGCCGGCACCGATCGACCTGCCGCCGGGCTGCGCCTTCCATCCGCGGTGCACGTACCGGCACGACGAGCGCTGTGCGGTCGAGCGCCCGCCGTTGCGCGAGGTCGCACCCGGGCACCGCATCCGCAGCTTCTACGAGGTGGCCGAGGCCGACCGGCGCGAGGCCGCGACCGTCGGCGCCGCCGAGCCGGCCGGGGTGGAGGAGCAGGGATGAACGACGCGCTGCTCGAGGTCGACGACCTCCACGTGCACTTCCCGGTGGGGCACCGCCGCCGGGGCGGCGAGCGGTCCGCGGTCCGCGCCGTCGACGGCATCAGCTTCGACATCCCGCGCGGCCGGACGTTGGGGCTGGTGGGTGAGTCCGGCTGCGGCAAGTCCACGACCGGCCTGGCGGTGCTGCGGCTGCTCGAACCCACCAGCGGCACGGTCCGCTTCGACGGCACGGACCTGTCCAGCCTGAACCGCAAGCAGCTGCGCCGCTTCCGCCGGCGGGCGGCGATGATCTTCCAGGACCCCTACGCCTCGCTCGACCCGCGCCGGTCGATCGGTGACGCGATCGGTGAGGCGCTTGACATCCACGGCCTGCACCAGGGCAAGCCGGCCCGCCGCGACCGGATCGGTGAACTGCTCGAGCGCGTGGGCCTGCACCCCGACACGGCTGGCCGTTATCCCCACGAGTTCTCCGGTGGTCAGCGACAGCGGGTCGGGATCGCACGGGCGCTGGCGGTCGAACCCGACTTCCTGGTGTGCGACGAGCCGATCGCCGCCCTGGACGTGTCCATCCAGGCGCAGGTGCTCAACCTGCTCGCCGAACTGCAGCAGGAGCTCCGGCTCACCTACCTGTTCATCGCCCACGACCTCGCGGCCGTCCAGCACGTCTCCGACCGGATCGCGGTGATGTACCTCGGGCGGGTGGTGGAGATCGGTGACCGCCGGCAGGTGATCACCGACCCCCAGCACCCCTACACCCGCGCGCTGTTGTCGGCGGTCCCGGTGCCCGACCCGGTGCTCGAGCGCGAACGCCGCCGGGTGGCACTGGCCGGCGACGTGCCGAGCCCGATGGACCCGCCGTCGGGATGCCGGTTCCGCACCCGGTGCCCGGAGGTGTTCGAGGCCTGTGGCCGCGTCGATCCGGACCTGATCGACGTGACGCGCGGGGCGCACGACGCCCCCGGCCACCGGGCCGCCTGCCTGCTGCACGGCGAGGTCGGCCAACCGGTCGAGCGGTCGGAGCACCCCGACGCGAACGCGCGCGACGCCGGATTGGATGGCGCCCTGTCGAACTGACGAAGGGCGCACCATGAGCGAGCAGGACGCGGACCGCACCCCCGGCGGGGACTCCTTCGAGACCGACCGCCTCACCGACGATCAGCCGCCGCGCGAGGACCTCATCCCGGTCGAGGAACTCGACGAGATCGCCGAGGCGGAGGCGACGGAGGCGGACCCGTACCTCAGCGAGGACGACGCGGCGCTGCCACGACCGGCAAGCGAGGACCTGCCGGAGTCGCAGGGCATGGACGTCGACCTCGGCGACAAGATCAGCGAGGACTACGCGGACCGTCCGCGACTCTCCGACGAGGAGCGGTGAACCACGCCGAGAAGTCGTGAAACCTTGTCCAGTCGGGTGGGCCGCGGTCGCCGTCCGCCCGACCTTCGGTTCAGGGAGACTTCAGCCGCCCCGCTCCTAGGGTCCCGGACGTTGGGAGGGGCCGCATGCCTCCATCGGGACAGCAGGAGCGGGGAACCGGGCCGCGAAGCGAGCCCGCGGAGGCGCCGCGAGGCGACGCCTCGACGGCGCCGGTCGACGGTGCGGCAACGCCGACGGCGACGCCGGCGCGCCTGAGCCGCCGGTCGTTCCTCGCCGTGACCGGGACGCTCGCGACGGCGGCCGTCGTGCCGGGCTGCACGACCGACCGCGCGACGGTGCCCGGACCCCAGGAAGGTCCCTCGGCGGTCCCGCAACCCGGTGTGCAGGTGCCCGAGGCGACCGGCGCCGCGACCCGCTTCCTCAACCCCGACCAGTACGAGCTGCTGGAGGCGATGGCGGCCCGGCTGATTCCCGGCGACGAGGACGACCCCGGTGCGGTACAGGCCGGGGTCGTCGACTACATCGACCGGCTGCTGGCCACGCACGAGGGCTACCCGCAACGCACCTACACCATGGGGCCCTTCGCCCGCGGCTACGAAGGCGACGAGGAGCCGCCGGCCGAGCCGGGCATCGTCTGGGTGCCGGCGGACGAACTCGACCGCTACGGCTGGCAGGCCGGGCAGACACCGCGTGAGCTGTACCGCATGGGGCTCGCCCGCTTCCAGGAGCTCGTTGCCGCCCGGCACGGCGGGGCGAGCTTCGTCGAGCTGAGCGAGGACGAGCAGGACGCCCTCATCGAGGCCATCGAGGACGACGAGGACGACGACGTCGGCGAGATCTTCGACCCGATCCCGGCCGGCACCTTCTTCGAGCTGGTGCACAAGCACGTCGTCGAAGGCTTCCTCGCCGATCCCATGTACGGCGGCAACCGCGACATGATCGGCTGGCGCCTGATCGGCTTCCCCGGGGCGCAGCGTGCCTACAGCCCCGAGGAGATGGTGGACCCGGACTTCAGCCGGCCACCGCAGTCGCTGGCCATGCTGCCGATGCTGCACGGCGCCCATCGCGGTGACACGACCGCGCTGGGGTCGGTGCGCCGGCGTCACCCGAACGGACCGATCGACTGATGGGGGCGGCGTGATCGAGCATCCCGAGGTCGACGTGGTCACCGTCGGTGCCGGCTGGACGGCCGGCATCGCGGCCCAGCAACTGACCGCGCAGGGCCTGACGGTCGTGTCGATCGAGAAGGGTCGTGCCCAGTGGACGTGGCCCGACTTCGCCCACAACCACGACGAACTGCGGTTCACGGCCCGCCACGAGCTGATGCACGAGATCGAGCGCGAGACGTGGACCTGGCGGCCCAACGACCGGATGCCGTCGCTGCCGATGCGTCAGTACGGCGCCTTCCACCCCGGCTCCAACGTCGGCGGCGCCGGCGTGCACTGGTCCGCCGTGATGTGGCGGTTCCTGCCGACCGACTTCGACTACCTGTCCCACCACACGGAGCGCTACGGCCGCGACCTGCTGCCGGACGGGCACAGCAACCAGGACTGGCCGGTCGGCTACGACGAGCTCGAACCCCACTTCACCCAGTTCGAGGTGGACACGGGTATGTCGGGTCAGACCGGCAACCTCAACGGCGAGATCCTCGAGGGCGGAAACCCCTACGAGGGGCCCCGCAGCCGGCCGTATCCGTTGCCGCCACTGGCGCCGACCCGGGCCGGGCTGCGGTTCGCCGAGGCCGCCGAGGCACTCGGCTACACCCCGTTCGTGCAGCCCTCGTCGATCCTGTCCGAGGGCTACACCGACATGTCGGGCGAACCGCGGGCGGGCTGCGTGTACTGCGGGTTCTGCACCCGCTACGGCTGCCACGTGGACGCGAAGTCCTCCGCGCTGACGGCCCACATCCCGATGGCGCTGGACACCGGCCGCTACGAGATCCGTACCCGCTGCTACGTGACCCGGATCCCCGTCGACGACACGGGGCTGGCGACGGGCATCGAGTACCTCGGCCCCGACGGGCGCGAGCACTTCCAGCCCGCCCGCACCGTGCTGGTCAGCGGCTACACGATGTCCAACGTGCGCCTGCTGATGCTCTCGACCAGCGACGCCCACCCCGACGGCATCGGCAACGCGCGGGGGCAGCTCGGGCGCAACGCGACCCACCAGATCTGGCAGCAGCCCACCATCGGCCGCTTCGACGGCGAACGCTTCAACACCTACATGGGCAACACGTCCACTTCGCACGCGATCTACGACTTCGCCGGCGACGTGTTCGACCACAGCGGCCTGGGGTTCATCGGCGGCGGCCAGTTGTTCGCCGACGCGGGTGAACGGCTGCCGATCGGCACGGTCGAGGGCATCCCCACGGCACAGGGCGAGGGCGCGGAGACCGCGGACGGCGAGCCACGCGAATGGGGCCAGGCCTTCAAGGACCGCATCCGTCACTGGGACTCGTACATCCCGATCACGATGCAGGCCGAGAGCCCGGCCTACGAGTTCAACCGCTTCGACCTCGATCCGACCTACACGGACTTCTTGGGGCGTCCGTTGCTGCGGATCACGTTCGACTGGACCGACAACGAGCGGCGCATGTACGCGTTCATCGCCGAGCGCGCCATGGAGATCATGGACCGGATGCAGCCGACCGCCCGCGTCGACAACCCGGAGATCGAGCCCTACAACGTCGTCGACTACCAGTCCACGCACATCCAGGGCGGCGCCATCATGGGCACCGATCCGTCCAACTCGGTCACCAACCGCTACGGGCAGGTGTGGGACGCACCCAACGTCGTGGTGACCGGGGCGGCGCTGTTCCCGCAGAACCCCGGCGCGAACCCCACGGCCACCGTGAACGCGCTGATGTACCACACGCTCGAAGCGATGCGTGAGCAGAACTACTTCCGCGCTCCGGGTGAGCTGCTGTCGTGAGGGGGTGGTCGGTGGTGCTGGTGTGCGGCGGACTGCTCGCGGGCACCGTCGGCTGCAGCGGAACCGGGGCCACCGACGCGCAGGTGCTCATGACGGGCGAGTTGCGTTTCGAACCGACGACGGTGGAGATCCCCGCCGGGGGCAGCGTGACCTGGCGCAACGACGGTCAGCGACCGCACACGGTGACGGCCATCGACCGGGACCGGCAGCCGACCGGCGACTTCGACTCGGGGGAGATCATCGGGACCGGCACGTTCACGCACACGTTCCAGGCGGCGGGGACCTACGTCTACCACTGCGAGTTCCACGGCCGCTCGGAGATGGTCGGCATCGTCGAGGTGACCCCGTGACCCGGCGTGCCGCGGCGGCGGCCCTGCTGGTGACGTTGCTCGCCGGCTGCGCCGGTCCCGAGGCGATGCTGGACCCCTTCGGGCCGTCCGCCCGCAACACCGCCCTGCTGTGGTGGATCATGTTCGGGATGGGCACGGCGGTGTACGTCGTCGTGATGGTGCTCGTCGTGCTGGCCTTCCGCCGCGGTCGCCGGCGGCCGGCCGACGACCCCGCCCTGGCGGCGCGCGACGAGGACACCTCGCCGGTCAACCGCCGGCTGATGATCTTCGGCGGCATCGTCGGCCCGGCCCTGGTCCTGCTGGTGCTCAACGTCATCTCCGTGCCGATGGGCATGGCCGTCGGCGACCGGGGCGCCTCGGCCGAGGGCGTCGAGGGCTTCGCCGAGGAGGACGTCGTCGTCAACGTGACCGCCGAGCTGTTCTGGTGGCGCGTGGAGTACCCCGGCCGTGACGTGATCACCGCCAACGAGATCCACATCCCCGCCGGCGAACAGGTCCGCGTGCGCCTGACCAGCCAGGACGTCATCCACAGCTTCTGGGTGCCCAAGCTGGCCGGCAAGATCGACGCCACCCCCGGCCACACCACGGAGCTGGTCCTCGAGGCCGACGAACCGGGCCGCTATCGGGGCCGCTGTACGGAGTTCTGCGGGCTGGCGCACGCGCAGATGATCATCCATGTCGTGGCCCAGGAGCGGGCCGAGTTCGACGCCTGGGTCGAGCACCAGCAGCAGCCGCAGCCACAGCCGCCCACCGAGCGCCTGGAGGAGGGCCGGCAGGTCTTCTTCGGCTCCTCGTGCGTCTACTGCCACACGGTCGACGGCCATGGACCTCCCAACCAGATCGGCCCCGACCTGACGCATCTCGCCTCCCGAGAGACCATCGCCGGCGGCATCCTGCCCAACAACCGCGGCAACCTCGCCGGCTGGATCGTGGACCCGCAGGCCCAGAAGCCGGGCAACCTGATGCCCGGCACCCAGATCGCGGGTGAGGAACTCGACGCGCTGCTCGACTACCTCGAGTCGCTCGAATGAGCGCGGAGACCACCGTCCTGCACGAGGCCGACTACGCCGTCCTCGACCGCACGTGGGACCGCAAGCCGGGGCTGCGCGGCTGGCTCGGGCAGTGCAACCACAAGACCGTCGGCCTGCGGTTCATCGTCACGTCGCTGTTCATGTTCCTGCTGGCCGGCGCGCTGGCGCTGGTGATGCGGATGCAGCTGGCGGTGCCGGAGGCCAACGTCACGACGCCCGAGGTCTTCAACCAGCTGTTCACCATGCACGGCACGCTCATGATGTTCATGTTCGTCGTGCCGATGTTCGAGGGCCTGGCGATCTACTTCCTGCCGCTGCAGCTGGGTGCGCGCGACATGCCGCTGCCGCGGATCAACGCGTTCGGCTACTGGGCCTACGTCGGCGGTGCCGGGCTGCTGCTCACGAGCATCTTCTTCGGGGCGGTGCCCGACGGGGGCTGGTACGCCTACGTGCCGCTCACGACGGCCGAGTACTCGCCGGGGTTGAACCTCGACTTCTGGCTCCTCGGGGTCACGTTCGTGGAGATCTCCGCGATCGTGGCGTCGATCGAGATCATCGTGCTGATCTTCCGCTCACGCGCACCCGGCATGACGCTGGCGCGGATGCCGATCTTCGCGTGGGCGAACCTCGTCACCTCCGGGATGATCCTCGCGGCCTTCCCGCCGCTGGTCGCCGCCAGCCTGCTGCTGGAGGTCGAGCGCAAGCTGGGCACCGCCTTCTTCGACGCCGCCCGCGGTGGCGACCCGCTGCTGTGGCAGCACCTGTTCTGGTGGTTCGGCCACCCCGAGGTCTACATCCAGCTGCTGCCGGGCCTCGGCATCCTCGCGGCCGTCATCCCCGCCATGACCCGCCGGCGCCTGCCGCTTCGCTGGCTGGTCGTCGGGTCGTTCATCGCGATCGGGATCGTCAGCTTCGCGCTGTGGGTGCACCACATGTACGCGACCGGCATCCCGACCCAGGCGCTGCAGTTCTTCGGTGCCGCCAGCTTCATGATCACGATCCCGACCGCCGTAATCATCTTCGCCTACGTCGGCGCGGTCTGGACCGGGCACGTGCGCTGGACCGTGCCGATGCTGTTCGCCGTCGCCTTCCTGGTGGTGTTCATCCTGGGCGGCATCACGGGCGTCATGGTCGCGGTCGTGGCCTTCAACTGGCAGATCCACGACACCTACTTCGTGGTGGCCCACTTCCACTACGTGCTGTTCGGCGGCTCGGTGTTCCCGATCTTCGCCGGCCTGTACTACTGGTTCCCGAAGCTGACCGGCCGCCAACCCAACCGCGCCGCCGGCCTGTGGGCGTTCTGGCTGATGTTCATCGGCTTCAACGTCACCTTCATGCCCCAGCACATCCTCGGGTTCCTCGGCATGACCCGGCGCCTGTGGACCTACGAGGCGGGCCTGGGCTGGACGATCTGGAACGTCATCTCGTCGGCCGGCTCCGGCCTCCTCGGCCTGGGCGTGCTGATCAGCGTGGTGGCCTTCGCCGTCGCGTGGCGCCGGGGCGAACCCTGCGGGGACGACCCGTGGCAGGCGTCGTCGCTGGAATGGTCGTTGCCGTCGCCGCCGCCGAACGAGAACTTCGCGCACCTGCCGGTCGTGACCGACCAGGAACCGCGCTGGGACGCCGGTTCGCGGCCACATCCCCACGAGACGACGGCCTGGTACCAGGAGCTGGCGTCCCCACCGGAGGGCCAGCGCGAGGCCGTCCTCACCACCGTCGCCGACGCGCGACCGCAGGCGATCGTCGTGCTGCCCGGCCACTCGCTGTGGCCGCTGTGGCTGACGCTGGCCATCCTCGTCGGCCTCGTGGGCGTGCTGTTCGACCTCTACGTCGTCGCGATCGTCGGTCTGGTCGGCATCTTCGTCACGCTGGTCGGCTGGCTGTTGCCCGACAGCCTCGTGGACGCCCGTCCGGCCGCGGACGACGACGCTCCCGGCGACCCCGCCGCGACCGGAGGTGGCCGCCGATGAGCCTGCGCACCGCCCGCAACGTCCGCGCGATCGGCGCCGAGGAGGGCCGCACCATCGGCTGGTGGGGCACCGTCATCGGGCTGATCGCGCTGGCGCACCTGGTCGCGGCCGCCAACGTCGCGGCCGTCTATCTCCGCTCGGTCAGCGGTACCTGGCCGCCCGGCGCGATCGACCCACCCGAGGTCTGGCTGAGCCTGCTCGCCGTCGGCCTGGCGGTGGCGGCCGCGGCCGCCACGGGCGTCGCGGCGCGTGGCTTCCGCGACGCCACGCCGCTGCGACTGCCGTTGCTGTTGGTCGCCGCCGTGCTGGTGCTCGCGGCCGCCGTCATCCGCGGCGGGGTGACGATCTTCTCCGACCACCCCGTGACCGAGCACGCCTACTGGTCGATCCGCTGGTTCCTCGGCGGCATCGACATGGTGCTCCTCGGTTCCACCGGCCTGGCGCTGCTGGTGGCTGCGGTCCACGCCGTGCGCGGCTGGACGGTGCCGGGCGCCCACGCCGAACTCGCGTCGATCACCCTGTGGACGGCGACCGTCGCGGTCTTCGTGAGCGTCAGTTGGCTCGTGCTGACGGGTGTGACGTTGTGGTGGGGAGGGTGAGCATGGCCGTCACCGAGCAACCTCCCGCGGCCGAGGACGTGCGGCAGCCGCCGTGGTGGGCGATCACGCTGGTCGCTTTCGGCGCGACCATCGTGTGGGCCGTCCGCTTCGGCCTGAGCTACCTGATGGTGCCCGCCGCGTGCGAGGTGGGTGACTGGCTGCTGCACGCCATCAGTGCCGTCGCCCTGCTCGGCGGTGGCGCGGTCACGGCACTGAACGTCGCCTGGCTGCGCCGACCGCTGGGCACGCAGGCCCGCTTCGCGCTGCTGTTCGGGCTGACGCTCAACGGCTTCTTCGTCCTGGTGACCGCGCTCGAGGGGCTCACCGTGTTCTTCGTCGACTCGTGCATGAAGGGGGCGATCCCGTGAGAACGCCCCGGCCGCTGTTTCCCGTCCTCGCCGTCGTGGGCGTGGTCGGGCTGCTGCAGGGTTGCGACGACGGCGGACAACCGGTGGCCTTCGCCGACGTCGAGCACGGCCGCGAACAGTTCGTCGGCTACGGCTGCGGTGCCTGCCATCAGGTCGACGGCATCCGGCAGGCGCGCGGGCGGGTCGGACCGGATCTCAGCGACCTCCCCGACCAGCGCATCGTCGCCGGTCAACTCCCGAACACGCCCGAGCAGGTGTCCGCCTTCATCCAGAACCCGCAGGAGTACGCCCCCGGCACCGGCATGCCCAACCTCGGGGTCACGCCCGAGGACGCCGAGGCCATCACCGCGTTCCTGTTCGACCAGGGGTGAGTGCCGTGCCCGCCGTCCTGCTGCCCGCGGTCGGCGTCGCGCTGCTGTACCACCGCGGCGCCCGGCGCGCCGGGCTGGCGCCCGCCCGGCGCTGGGCCTTCCTCACGGGGCTGGCGATCGTGGTCCTCGCGCTGACCCCGGCGTTGGAGGGCCTCGCCGACACGAGCTTCGCCTGGCACATGGTCCAGCACCAGTTGCTGACGCTGGTCGCGGCGCCGCTGCTGGCGTCCGGCGGCGCGCTGCGGGCCGTGCTGGCCGCCCGGCGACGGCCCGGCGGCGCCGCGCACGACCCGGCATCCCCGCCGCCGAGCGGGCTGCGCGGCTGGCGTGTTCCCGGCGATCCGGGCGTGCGGGTCGTGCTCGCGGCGGTCATGGGCCTGGGCGTGATGCTGGCCTGGCACCTGCCGCCGCTGTTCGAAGCCGCGCTCGCCGATCCGCGCCTGCACGGCCTCGAGCACCTCAGCCTGCTGGGTTCGGCCGTCGTGCTCTGGACGGCCATCTGGCGGGCCGCCGAGGAGTCCCGCTACGTGCTGGCCGCGGTGCTCGCCGCCGCGGTCAGCGCCGTCGGCGGCGCCGTGCTCGGCGTGTTCCTGCTCGGTGCGAGCGAACTGCTCTACCCCTGGTACGCCGGGCAGCCCGGCGCCCTCACGAGCCAGCGCGTCGGCGGTGCGCTGATGAAGGTCGGCGCCCTGGTGGTCTACGTGGGCGTGGCCGTCACGCTCGTGGTGCGGTGGCTGGCTCGCTCGGCACGTGAGCCGGCGGGGACAGGGTCGTCGCCGGTTGGGTGACGTCGATGACGAGACACCGCACCGGGGAGGTCAGCTCGTCGCGTCCGGGTTCGATGCCGTCCGGCACCCGCTGGCCGAGCTCGCGCAGCACGTCGCACGCCGCGTCCCGGATCCGCAGCAGCGGCCGGCGGCCGCCCAGGTCGTCCGGTTCCAGCCGCAGGTGCAGGCGCGTCGGCACGCGCACCATCAGGGTCGTGTAGACGCGCCCGAGCTCGCGCAGGTCGCGACGGTCGACGACGTGACGCAGGTACGGGAAGACCTCCAGCTCCTCGCGATCGGTGTGCTCGACCAGGTTGCGGTGGACGTGCTGGAACGCGGTCCGGAAACCCTCCGAGGCCAGCGGCAGGCGCAGCGCCGACAGCAGGAGCCGTTCGAGCAGGTCCTCCTCCTCGAGGCGGTGGATGGCCAGTTCCTGACCGCTGGGGAGCCGCTCGGCCACGATCGGGTGCAGCAGCAGCTGCTCGATCGCCTCGTGGGCCAACAGGTCGATCGCCAGGCCACGAAGCAGCCGCTCGCCGCGGCGGGTGGGGGCGTCGAGGAAGGACCGGCAACGCTCGTCGAACCGTCGGTGGTCACGTGCGAGGACGTGCAGCAGATCCTGAGCGCTTTTCATCGTTTCCTCCCCGTTTCCCGCCGAGTCTCACGACCGGCGGAGGAGCATGCCCCTCGCCGGCGCGTCCCGCAGGAGGTGGCCGGCCCGTCGCGCCTGGTCGAGCGACCAGCATGTGGGCGTGTCGCGCCGTCTGACAACCGGCCGCGCGTCCCTCGCCGAGCGCGGAGCGCGCCCGGCGCGGGCCGGGCGCGGGCCGGGCGCGGTACGCGGCTCAGTCGCGCTGATCGCCGCTGTGCGGGGCCTGGCCGGGGTTGGCGGGCCGGGAATCGGGTCCCCGTCCCACCTTGGGGTGGTGCGAGTCGAGGAGGGTCGCGCCCTGGTTCTGGAGCAACTCGACGACGCTCTCGCGGTCGCGGTCCACCGTCACCGTCAGCAACCGGAGCCGGTCCGCATCGGCCGGTCCGACGTGATGAATGTCCTCACCGAGGTCGTCCTCACGCTTGTCGACCTGGATGCCGCGCGCCGTGGTGGCGATGGCGCCGCCCCAGGCACCGCCGAAGACGAGGATGAGGCTGAACGGCAGCCACTCGCGCAGCGGCGGGATGATCACGACCAGCAGCGCGGCCAGCACCGCACCACCGACGGCGCCCAGCACGGCGCGGCGGCTGCCCACCTTGAACATCCGGGTCACTTCGAGGTCGGGCGCCTCGTCGCGGTAGTCGGCCACTTCGGGCTCGCCCAGGGTGATGTGGTCGGCGGGCAGGTCGAGCTCGTCCATCAGCTCACGGCGTACCCGGGGCGCGTCGTCGCGGGCGACGAGCGCCCGTACCAGATGTTGGTCGGCCATGGTTCGCGTTGCTCCTCGGCACGTCGGCGGTGTCGGCTGCTGGGTGGGTCGTCGGCGGGTACCCGGTGAGGGCGTCAGTTGCCCATCCGGGCCGGTTCCAGCGTGGAGCCGTACAGGTCGGTTCGCCACCCGCAGCCCGGCCGGTTGTCCAGCCAGTGGCGGATGACCGGGCGCGCCCACAGCGGGGTGCGCCCGCGGGTCGCCTGCGGCGCCGGCAGGTAGCCGCGGTAGCGGTAGCTGTCGATCGTCGCCTTGGACACGCCGGCCAGCTGACCGATGTCGGCCACGGTCAGCATCGTCAGCACGTGCAGCTCGGGCGCCATCATCCCGACGACGAGGTCGCCGACCCCGGGCGAGCGGCCGTTGCGTGCCGGACGCACCAGCACGTTGTCCAGGTCGGTGGCCTCGCCCTTCACCCAGGCGACCTCGTCGGCGGTCAGCGTGCGCAGCGGCACGGAATCGGTCGGCCCGAGGTGGATGGCGAAGACGTCCGCGAGCGTCAGGTCGGTGGCCCCGGGCACCGGGTCCCCCCAGCCGTAGCGCCACACACCGTCGGCACCGCGGACGTAGGTGTCGTTACAGCAGGTCAGTTCTCGAGTCATCAGTGATCTCCGCTGTCGACGACCTCGCCGTCACCTTGACGCACGAACCCGGGTGGGGTGAGCCGGTCGTGTGTCCAATTGGTCACGTCTCGTGACACGCGCGGCGCCGACGCGGGACGAACGGCCTCCCGTCGGGCGGCCGGGGCGCCCGCGGGCGACCGCCCCCGTCGCGGTGTGAGGTGAACGCCCAGACGCCGGCGAGCCGGGACCGGCGCGCGACGCGAAGGGCCGCCCATGCGGGACGACCAGCGGGGACACGACCACAGCTACTGGCGGGCCACGACCGACGCCTCCTCGCTGGCACCGCTGCAGGGGCTGGCCGACGCCGACGTGACCGTCGTCGGCGGCGGGATCGTCGGCCTGACCACGGCGGCGCTCGCGGCCGAGGCCGGACTCCGGGTCGTCGTCCTGGAGGCTCGCGGCCTCGCCAACGGGACGACCGGTGGCACGACCGGCAAGCTGACGGCGCAGAACGAGACCCGCCTCGCCCGGCTGCGATCCGAGGTCGGCGCCGACGCCGCCCGCCACTACGCACGCGCGAACCAGCGTGGCATCGAGATCTTCGACCGCCTGGTCGCGGACCACGCCATCGCCTGCGACCGCGAGGAGGTGCCGGCCCACCTCGTGGCGTTGACGGAGCAGCAGGAGCCGTCGCTGCACGAGGAGGCCGCGGCCGCCCGCGAGGCCGGCCTGACCGTCGAGGTCGGCCCGGCACCGGACGAGGTCCCGTTCGCCGGCCGACCGTGCCTGACCGTGCCGGACCAGCGCCAGATGCACGCCGTGCGCTACTGCCACGGCCTGGCGGCGAGCGTCCTCGCGCTGGGCGGTGCGGTCCACGAGCACGCTCGCGTCGTCGACGTGGTGCGCCAGCACCAGAGCGCGCGGCGCTGGCGGGTCCTGACCGAGCAGGCCGAGGTGCGCAGCGACCACGTCGTGCTGGCGACGCGACTGCCGGCGTTCCGCGACGGCCGCCTGTTGTTCGGGCGCACGAAGTCGATGTCGGCCGTCGGTGTCTCCGCGCGCCTGGACGGGCCGGCACCGCGCGGGATGTACCTGTTCCAGGAGTCCCGGACCTGGTCGGTCCGCTCCAGCCGCACCGACGGTGCCGGCGAGCACCTGATCGCCGTCGGGATGAGCGAGCCGACCGCGGCGAGCAGCGCACTCGACGGCCGGACCGGTCGACTGGAGGGCTGGGTACGCGAACACTTCCCGGTGACCAGCGTCGACCACGCGTGGATGGCCGAGGACCAGTCGCCATCCGACGGCCGTCCCTACGTCGGTGCCCTGCCTGGCGACGGCCTCTGGACGGCCACCGGGTTCGGGAAGTGGGGTCTGGCCTTCGGCAGCGCCGCCGCCGAGGCGCTCGTGACCCGCCTGCAGGGCGGACCCGACCCGTTCGCGGGCTGCTTCGACACCAACCGCGTGGAACCACCGGCCGGCTGGCGCCAGATGCTGCGCTACAACCTGCGCGTGGGTGGACTCTTCGTCGGCGACCGGCTCCGGGCCCTGCCGGCCGGCGACCTCACCCTGGAGCCCGGCGAGGGACGCCTGGTCCGCCGGGGCCGCACCCCCACCGCGGTGGCCCGGACCCGCGACGGCCCGGTCCACGCCGTCTCGGCGACCTGCACCCACCTCGGCTGCCTGGTGCGCTGGAACGCCGAGGAGGAGACGTGGGACTGCGGCTGTCACGGCTCGCGATTCACGGCCGACGGCGAGGTGCTGGAAGCGCCCGCCACCCGCCCGCTGCGGCGCATCGACCTGGACGGCCAGGGCGGCTGACGGCTCGCCGACCGGTCAGTCGGCCCCCGTCCCGTCGCGCCGGGCGGCACGGCGGGCCGCCGCCTGCTCCCGCAACCGGCGTTCGGCCTCCTCGGGCGTCGGCGCCGTGCCGCCGAGGTGCGCCGGCAACCACCAGCGGTCTTCGGCGTCGCGGGGCTGCTGCGGGTAGGCGGCCTGCTCACGTGCCAGCAGGTCACCGATGCGTCGCATCAACTCGGCGGTCGACACGGCCGGTGGCACGTCCGCGGGCGGATGCCACGGCTCGCCGTAGCGGACCGAGACGCACGCGCCCGTCCGCAGCCGCTTGGGCTGCCACTTGGTGAGCAGCCGCTGGCTGCCCCACACCGCCACCGGCACGATCGGCGCGCCGGTGCGCAACGCCAGGCGCACCGTGCCGGTCCGTCCCCGGCGTGGCACGAACGACGGGCTGATGGTGCCCTCGGGGTGCACGCCGACGACCTCGCCTCGCGCCAGCGCGGCCTCGGCGGCGGCGAACGCCGTCGTGGGGTCGCCGTGGACGTCCACCGGGATCTGCTGCATGGCCCGCAGCGCGCCCCCGACGACCCGCCCCTCGAAGAAGTCGTCCCGCGCCAGGAACCGCACGCGACGGCGTGGCGGTGGCGGCGCGAGCGCGACGAAGCAGAAGTCGAGGTAGCCGACGTGGTTGCTGGCGAGGATCGCCGGCCCCCGGCGGGGGATGTTCGCGTGCGCGGTCGAACGCACGTCGAGGCGCAGCGCACGCCAGCCCGCCCGGAAGCCGGACGCCACCACGACATACGGGTCCACGAACGTCCTCACGCGTCGGCGTCGGCGTCGTCGTACGTCCGCGCACGGGTTCGGTACGGCGACGCGCCGGGCGCATCCTGCCGCGCCGGCGCGTCGATCACCAAGACGCCGCGCAACCGTGATCGCGCGCCGTCGGCGGGTCGGTCAGCCGCCGCGGTTGCGCTCGGCGGTCTCGATGCCCTCGATGGCGGCGCGCAGGTCCCCGTCCTCGGGGATCCGCTGCAGCGGGCCGATGCGGTCCTCGGCCAGCATGACGTCGTCCATCTCGGGCAGCAGGGCCGGCTCGACCTCGCCGAACCAGGCCACCCGCGGCTCCTCGCCGTCGGCGATCTCGCCGACCTCGACCAGTTCGCCCGTCCGGCGGACGACGAAGTCGCCGGGTCCGGCCTGGTCGGAGACGGCGATCGTGTGCTCGTCGCCGTCGAGCAGCCACACCGTGCGCGCCATGAGCCCTCCGTTGTTCTCGGTGGCGGGGGGCGCAACCGTGGCGTCACCCGGCCCGGTCCCGCGGTGCGCGGCCCGGCCGCCGTGTCACCATCCCGGGCCGACGACTGCCCCTCCGGCCGCAGTGCCCGGTCGACCGTCGCAGCGAGGGGCGCCGGCCAGCCTCATACGCTGGGGAGTGGGCCGAGGGCGTGCACCGCGCGGCGGACCGCCGCCGGCACGTCGGTCGGGCGGCCGGTGTCACGGTCGACGTAGACGTGGGTGAAGCGGCCGATCGCCGCCGCGACGTCGTCGGCGCCGAAGACCGCCAGCCGGTAGGTGATGCTGGTCCGCCCCAACCGCTCGACCCCGAGTCCGACCTCGACCGGCTGGGGGAACGACAGCGGCTGCAGGTAGCGACAGCCGGTCTCCACGACCAGGCCGATGGCGTCGAGGTCGCGGGTGTCGGTCCCGCTGTGCTCGATCAGGTAGCCGTTCACCGTCGTGTCGAACCACGCGTAGTAGACGACGTTGTTGACGTGGCCGTAGTGGTCGTTGTCGTGCCAGCGGGTCGTGATCGACCGGTGGTGGGCGAAGTCGCTGCGGCGCGGAACGGGCAGGTCGCGCAGATCGGTCAAGGCCGGCTCCTTCTTCGCCGCGGGGTCGGCCGAAGGCTAGGGAGCCGGGCGGCACGCCGCCGCCGCGGCTGTCTCGACGGGCGGGTCGAGCGGTGGCGCCCGCCGTACGCGGGCGACTAGCACCACAGGTGCCGCCGCGGCCGGCAGCCTCGCCGCGCCCGCTCCCCCGCACGGAGGCAGCCGCACGTGACCTACTCGATCGTCGCCCGCGATCCCCGCACCGGGCAGATGGGCGTCGCGACCCAGACGCAGGCCCTCGCCGTCGGCGCCAGCGTGCCCTGGGCGCTGCCCGGCTACGGCGTCATCGCGACCCAGTCGATGGGTGAGCCGATGTACGGCGAGCTCGGCCTGGACATGCTGCGGGGCGGGTTGACCGCGCCGGAGGTGCTGGCCGCCCTGCGCAGCGTCGACCCGCACCCGGAGCGGCGGCAGGTCGCGATGGTCGACGCGGCGGGTGGCATCGACGTGTACACCGGGGACGACTGCGTGGCGGCCGCCGGCCACCGGCTGGGCGACAACTGCGTGGCGCTGGCGAACATGGTCACCGGGCCGGCCGTCTGGGAACGGATGGTCGAGGCGTACGAGTCGACCACCGGGCCCCTGTCGCGGCGGCTGCTGAAGGCGCTGCACGCGGCGGAGGACGCCGGTGGGGACTTCCGCGGCCGCCGGTCGGCGGCGGTGCTCGTCGTGCGGGCCGAGCGGACGGGCCGCCCGTGGCGCGACCAGGTCGTCAACCTACGTGTCGACGACCACCCTGAGTCGCTGCTGGAGCTCGAGCGGCTGCTGGATCAGAGCAGTCGCTACCACCGCGTGGTCGCGGCGTTCGAGCTGGCGCTCAACGGCCACGCCGAGGCGGCCGTCGTCGACCTCGACCGGATGCGCGAGGAGGACCCGACCGAGGAACCCGACCTGCTCATGTGGCGGGCGATCGTGCTGGGGCTGGCCGGCCGCGAGGACGACGCGCGCGCGATCTTCCGCGAGCTCGAGGAGTGCGCCCCGCCCTTCGTCGAGGCGGCCCGCCGCTTCGGACCCGCCGGTCTGGTGCCCGACCGCGACCTGCTGGCGCGGCTGCTGCCGGACGGCACACCGGTCGCCGTGCCCCCCGGGGACGAGACGGCGGCCGAGGACTACAGCAGCCGGACGTAGTCGTCCTCGATTCGGTCGAGGTCGAGTTGGTTCAGGAAGCCGGAGTAGGCCAGCCAGGACGCCAGCCCCGACAGATCGGCGAAGTGTGGCGGCAGGTAGCGTGGCGGGTCGAGCAGCCCCTCGTCGAACGCCTCGAAGAGCAGGTCGATGCGCTCGAGTGCGGTCTTGCCGGTGAACAGCAGTCCGATGCGGAACACCCGCCCACGCGCGACCGCGACCCGGAAGAAGTTGTAGGTCTGGACGAACCCGCGCGCGTAGGCGAGGTCCTTGGGAAACGGTCCGGCCTCCGGCAGCGACCCCCGGAACACTCGCGTCGTGTCGGCGTACGCCGCCGGCGGCTCGTGCCCCCGCTCGGTCAGGAACCAGCGGTAGACGTCCAGGAACGTCGCCCCGTCCTCGACCTTGTGGATCGCCTCGACCCGGTCGTTGATGCGCCGCAGCCGCGTCGGGTGCGAGGTGAACGCCGTCACCTCGACGAGCACGGCCAGTCCCTCCTGGCTGATCGTGGTCGACGGTGGTCCCTTGTCGAGGAACGTGAGGGTCGACTGGCGCCGGCCGTTGAGCGTGGTCGCGACGTGGACGTAGGCCTCGTGCACCTCGAGGATCCGCAGCGCCCGCTCGCTGAACCGTGCGTCGGCGCGCAGCCGGATGCGGTCGGAGCCGGCGATGGCCTCGGCGACGATCGCGTCGGACACCTCGACACGGACGCGGTCCTCGTCGAAGACGCGGTCGAGCCGCTCTTGCAGCCAGGCGGCGCCTTCCGTGGCGTCCATGGTCTTCTCGTCGGCCGGCAGCAATCCCGAGCCCTCGATGCGCTCGAGCCGGGCCGCCAGGTCGACGCCCAGGTCCGCCGTCGTGGGACCGGCGACGTGGAACGCGTCGCTCGTGCGGCCGTACAGCAGCCCGGCGCTGCGGGAGAAGTCGGGCGTGCCGCGCGCGGTCAGCATCGCGACCGTCTCACGCCACTCGAGGCAGCGCTGCGCCATAAGCTGCCCGACCGGGTTGAAGCGTCCCAGCCGGTTGCGGATGTCGCCGTGCAGGTCCTCGAGCGCCCGGGTGAGCGCGGTCGGGTCGTACGGCAACGGGGCGTAGGTCTCCCGGGTGACCTCCGGCTGACGCGTCGCGCCGGCGGCGAAGAAGCCCTCCTCCACCGCCTTCGGCCACCGCAGCGGCGAGAGCACGTTGATCGGCCGCTGCAGCTGGCGCAGCCGCTCGGCCAGGTCGCGGACGGTGGCGCGGTAGGCGGGGTCGACCTCCGGCGGCGGACGCAGGTCCAGGACGCGCGCGACCTCCGGCACGTCGGAGGTGGCGTCCTCGTGCTCGTCCCCGCTGGCCGGGATCGTGTTCACGTCGGCGGTGGGTACGGTGGTGGGCTCGTCGCTGGCGGACACGGCAGCGCGACCTCGGCTCGGGCCGCGCAGCACGCGCGGCGGAGACGCCGAAGGTAGGCCGTCGTGGTTCGCGGCGAGGCCACTTCGGCGCACGACCGTGCCGGCGAATCCCTACCCTGACGGACAGCACCGGTGGTGGTGGCCGTGGACACACCGTTTGCCGCAGGACCCGTCGTCGCGCTGGTCGGTTCGGCCGGTGGCTTGCCGCAGGTGCGCCAGGTGCTGGCCGACCTGCCCGCCGGCCTGGAGGTCGCGGTGCTGGTGCTGCTGCACCAGCAGCCGGAGCGGGAGAACCAGTTGGCGCAGTTGCTGCAGCGCGGCTGCGCGCTGCCGGTGCAGCCGGCCGGCGACGGCGAGCCCCTGCACGGTGGGGCGGTGACGGTGGCCCCGCCGGGGCGTCACCTCGTCATCGCCCCGGACGGCTGTCTGGCGATGATCCGCTCCGGACCCTTCCCACCCAGCCGTCCCTCGGCGGACCTGCTGCTGACCTCGATGGGGCTCGGCCTGGGCGAGCGGGCGGTCGCCGTGATCCTGTCCGGTGACGGCAACGACGGGGCGACCGGCGCCGCGGTCGTCCGCCGCTTCGGCGGTCGGGTCGTGACGATCGAGCCTCGCGCCGCCGATCACCCGAGCATGCCCCGGGCGGTCATCGAGCGCGGCATGGTCGACGAGGTGCTGCCGCTGGCCGTCATCGGCGACTGGATCGCCGGGCGCGCCGCGGCCTGAGCCGCGAACTATGTGTGTGTGGACCCGATCGGAGTCGAACCGACGACTTCTGCCATGCAAGGGCAGCGCTCTGCCAACTGAGCTACGGGCCCGGACCGTCGCGCAGGGTAGCGGCCGGCGCCTGCGCCGAGACGTGCGCCGTGCGACCGCACCGCTGGTCGGGTGACTCAGTGAGCGGCTCGCGGGGTAACCGAACGGTTCTTGCGTCATGTGGAACGGAGGGGGCACATGCCGGTGACCGTGACCGCGTACTGCCTGATGTGTTCGGCGCCGGTGGAGTCCGCACCCGGTGTCTGTTCCCTGTCCTGCGCGCTCAGCGCGAACAACGAGATCCGCCGCAACGTCCGGCACTACCGGGAACTGCTCGGGCAGGCCGAGACGCGCAACCGGCGGTATGCCCTGGTGCTGCGCAACGGTGAGCTGAGCGCCGCCATCCAGGCGCGGGCGATCCTCGACCGGCGTCCCGGCCGGTTGCCGCACCGCCCGGCCCCGGCGACGGCGTCAGCTTTCGACCGCCAGGTGCGGCGCGACGCCGGCCAGCTCGATCAGCCGCTGCAGCGGCGGGCTCGGCGCCCGTAGGACCAGCCGCCGGTCCAGCGATCCAAGGGTGCCGGCGGCCCGGAGCAGACAGCCCAAACCGGAGGAGTCGACGAACGTCAGCTCCGACACCTCGAGCCGGACGTCGCCGTCGGTCGCAGCGACCGCGTGCTCGAGGTGGTGCTCGAGCAGCGGACTGGTGTGCGCGTCGAGTTCGCCCGACAGCCTGAGCGTCACGTCGCGGCCGTCGCCCGGCGCGGTGCGGACGGCCAGTGGCTCGGCCATGGCGGCTGCCTCCGACGTGCGTGACACCGGGCACGGTAGCCGGCTATGACGCCCATCACGAGCCCCCCGACCAGGACCACGCCGCCGTGCCGCCACTCGACATCCGACTCGACGTGCCGGCCGACACGCGTTGCCTGCGCACGCTGCGCCTCGCCATCGCGGGAGCCGCCGAGCTGGCGGGATTCGACGAGGAGGCGGTCGGCGACGTGCGCATCGCGGTCGACGAGTTGGCCGCGGCCGTGATGTCCGTCGCCGACGGTGGCGCCCGGTTGATCGCGGACGTCGAGGTCGGGCGGGGTCGGCTCCGGGTCGTCGGCAGGCTGACCCGCCCGCCGGGGTCCACGCCGCAGCTGAGCCCCATCGCGCAGGACGTTCTGCCCCGGACCACCGACCACCATTGGCTGGGTGCACGGGGGACCTTCGGGCTCGAACGCGTGACGGCGACGCCCACGACGCCCTAACCTCGTCGAGGTCGGCCGACCAAGGCCTGGGGCCCGGCCGACGGGGGAGCATGGACGAGCCGACGACCATCGACACCCGGTTCGAACGGTACGCGCGGACCGGGGACCGTGCGTTGCGCGACGAACTCGTCGTCGACCACCTGCCCTTCGCCACGGCGCTCGCCCGCCGGTACCGGCACCACCGCGAGCCGCTGGAGGACCTGCAGCAGGTCGCCGCGCTCGGCCTCGTCAAGGCGCTTGAGCGCTTCGACCCGGCGCGCGGCGTGCCGTTCGAGGCCTTCGCGGCGCCCACCATCCTCGGCGAGTTGCGGCGGCACTTCCGCGACGGTTGCTGGAGCGTGAGCGTGCCCCGCCCGATCCGGGACCGCAGCCGGGCCGTCCTCGACGCGCGTGACGCGCTGCTGCAGGAACTCGGGCGCAGCCCACGGCTGTCCGAGGTCGCGACCCGCGCCGGCTGCACGGTCGACGACGTGGTGGCCGTGCTGGACGCCACCGCCGCCAGCCGCCCGCAGCCGCTGTGGACCGAGCCGTTGGCCGACGACCCGTTCGACGACCCGACGCGGGTCGAGGCCCGGGACCTGCTCGGCCATCTCGTCCGGGACCTGCCGGAACGCACGCGCCGGTTGCTGTACCTCAGCTACGTCCGCGGGATCCCGCAGCGCCAGATCGCGCACGAGGTCGGACTCAGCCAGAAACACGTGTCACGTCTGCTCGCGCGCGCGTTGGAGCAGCTGCGGCGCCGCGCGGCCTAGTCGCTGGGCAGCACCGCGGACAGTACGGCGCGGACCGCCGTGCCGGTGGCCCCGGACGCGACGACGAACGGGTCCGCGAGCTGCTGCACGACGTGCAGGCCGCGGCCGCGCGTCGCTTCCGAACCCACCGGCGGAACGTGTGCGTCCGGGGGCTGGATGCCGGGGCCGTCGTCGCGGACTTCGACGACGACGTCGCGGCCCAGCCGTCGCAGGGTGAGCCAGATCGTCTCGCCACCGTGCTCGACGGCGTTGGTGGCCAGCTCGGACACCACCAGCAGCACGTCGCCGGCGCGGTCGTCGGCGACGTGAAGGGCCCGCAGCCAGTCACGAACGACGTGCCGCGCCCGGCCGACCTCGCTGGCCTGACGCGCCAGCGTCAACTCCAGGCCAGCGGCCGGCGAACGGGTGGCGGCTGGATCCTCCAGGTAGCGCAGACAGAGAGCGAGCGCGTCGTCGGCGCGTTCGCCGTCGGGGACGAGACGGAGCGCGGCGGTGGCCAGGTCCGCGGCCGCCGGCACGTCCGCGAGCCGACGGATCAGTTCCTCGGTGTCCAGCACGGCGCCGGGGGTGGCGAGCACACCGTCCGTGACCAGCAACAGGCGGTGGCCCGACATCGGCAACGGCGTCACCCCCGTCTCGGCCGTGAGTCCGAACCCCAGCGGCGGTCCGGCGGTACCGACCGGCAACAGCGGCCCCGCCAGCGGACCGTGGAAGGCGGATGGATGTCCGGCCAGGACCAGTTCCGCCTTCCGGCGCTCGGCGTCGACACGCACCAAGGCGGCGGTCCCCGTCACCGCGCCGCCCTGCTGGCGCAGGCGTTCGTCGGCGCGAGGTGGCAGTGACGGCAGCGGACACCCGTCGAGCGCCAGGAGGCGAAGCGTGTAGAGCAGTTCCGCCGCTGCCTGCGCCGCGGGCGCGCCGTGACCGGTGGCGTCGATGACCGCGACGTGGACGCTGCCGTCGTCGAGCGGCTGCACGTCGTAGCGGTCACCGCCGGGCCCGTCCTGCAGCGGTGCGTCGGCGACGTCGACCGCGAGTCCCGGCACGTGGTCGTGGGGCGGGTGGTGCTGGGCGTGGAGCTCGCGCAGGCGCTCGCGGTGCTCGCGCAACTCGACCACGGCAGGGAGCAGTGGGAACGTTGCCGCCTCGTCGTGGAAGCGGGCGGCGACGTGCACCAGCGGCTCGTCGTCGTCGCCGAGGCGGGTCAGCAGCAACTGCGCCGGATGGCTCCACTGATTCGTGTCGCGCAGCACCACCTCGCAGGACGTGTGCGCGTGGAAGGCCTCGGAGAGCGCCCGCCGGAACGCCGGACGGTCGGGCACCGCGACGTGGACCGCCAGCGGCTTGCCGACCAGCCACCTCGGATGTCGCCCCAGCCGCGCGGCGAGTGCCGGGTTGGCCCAGCGCAGCGTGCCGTAACGGTCGGTGATCGCCTGCGCGATCACCGACGCCTCGAGGGCATCGCGCCAGGTGCCCTCGTCGATCAGGTCGTGTCCGGCCGCCGTCGTTCCTCCATGAGCAGGATCGCACCCTTCACGGCACCGTCGTCGGTGTGCAGCGGCATGCACGAGACGTGACACTCGACCGGCATGCCACGGCGGTTGCGCGCCGGCAGCACCAAGAGCTTGGTGTCGTCCTCGCCGGCCAGGGACGCACGCAACGGGTCCCGCAGCTCGTGCACGGGCAGGCCGACGTCGAGGTCGAGGAGGTTGGTGCCGACGACCTCGTCGCTGCGCAGTCCCCACAGGTCCTCGGCGAGGTCGTTCCAGACCCGGACGAGCAACGCCTCGTCGACGACGACGACGGCCCGGCGCAGGCTGCGCAGCACCGCTGCCAGGAACGCATTGGCGTCGTTGAGCTGGCGCTGACGCTGGAAGAGCTCCTCGTTGGCGACGTGGAGCTCGTCGTTGGTCGACTGCAGCTCCTCGTTCATCGTCTCCAGCTCTTCGTTGGTGGACTGCAGTTCCTCGTTGGTGGTCTCCAGTTCCTCGATGGTGGACTGCAGTTCCTCGTTGGTGGTCTCCAGCTCCTCGTTGCTGGACTGCAGCTCCTCGTAGGCGGAGGCCAGACGGCTGCGGGACTCGGCGAGCTGGTCGCGTAGGCGATGACGGTCGCTGATGTCGGCGAAGGTGATGGCGGTGCCGCACACGCCACCGTCGTCGTCGGGCAGCGGCTGCACCAGCACGTCGAGCGTGGTGACGACGTCGGGCTCGACCTGCCAGCGGACGTCCTGCAGCTGGACCGGCCCGCCGGACTCGTAGGCGCGTTCGATGGCCGCGCGGAGCTCGACGGGTCGGTACGACAACTCCAGGTCGCGCAGCGGACGACCCAGGTCGCGCAGGCTGAGCCGGAACAGCTGACGCGCCGGGGCGTTGGCGAGCAGCAGGTGGCCGTCGCGGTCGACCGCGACCGTGGGCAACGGCACGACGTCGAAGGCGCGATCGCGCAGCGCGACGTTGGCGACGGCCGGCTCGGCGTCCACGATGACGCGCTGTAGTAGCCGCTGACGGGCCTCGCCGGTGGGCACCTTCCGGAAGAAGCGGCGCTTGGCGTCGATCGGCTCGAACAGGCGACTCGAGCGCAGCAGCTTCTCCGCCTTGCCGAGGAACAGCACGCCGCCGGGCTGCAGCGCGAAGTGGAAACGGTCCAGGGCGTGGGCCTGCACGTCGCTGTTGAAGTACATCAGCGTGTTGCGACAGACCAGCAGGTCGAGCCGGCTGATCGGCGCGTCCTGGATGAGGTCGTGACGGCCGAAGATGATGTTGCGGCGCAGGTCCCCGCGGAACTGCAGGCGTGTGACGTCGTCGCGGGCGGGACCTCCGCCGTTCGGTGGTTCGAAGTAGCGCTCGCGCCACGGCTCCGGGACACGTGCGATGTCCTCCGCGTCGTAGCTGGCGGAGCGGGCGTCCGCCAGGGCCTCCTCGTCGACGTCGGTGCCGTAGATCTTCACGCGCTCGACGAACAGGTCGGCGCCGAGCAGTTCGCACAGCACGATGGCGATGCTGTAGGTCTCCTCGCCGCTGGCACAGCCGGCGGACCACACCCGGATCGGCTCACCGGGGTCCTTGGCCTGCAGCATCCCGGGCAGGACCTCCTGCTGCAGGTGCTCCCAGGCGTCGAGGTCGCGGAAGAACGACGTCACGTTGATGAGGATGGTGTTGAAGAACGCGGTGAACTCGTCGGGATGCACCTGCAGGTGGTCGAGGTAGGCACCGTAGGAGTCCAGCCGGAGCGTCTGCAGCCGCTTGTCGATGCGCCGGTGCAGCGTGCCGCGCTTGTAGCCGCTGAAGTCGAAGTTGCGGGTCCGCTTGACGTGGTCGAGCAGGGCCGAGAAGGCCGGCTCGTCGTCGGTTCGCTCCGCCATGACCTGTCTCGTGCCGTCTGACGGTCACTGTAGCGGCGAGGACCCCCGCGTCCGGGGGCGCCGCCGGGTCAGCCCGCGGAGCTGGCCGCGCCGCCGGCGGCCAGCAGTGACCGCAGGTGCTCGAGCTGCTGCTCGATGTCGTCGATCTGTTCGTCGTAGCGGCGCACGGCGCGCCCGAGGTCGCGTTCGGCGGCGCGTTCGCGCAGTCGCTGGGCCAGCTCCGAACGCTCTTCGAGCAGGCGGACGACCGTCCACAGCGAGCCCTCGATCTGCACGCCCTGCGCGTCCAGCAGGCTCCTGCCACCCCAGGCGTGGCCGACGTGGCAGCGGAAGACCGGCACCTCGTCGCGGCCGGCCACGACGCGCAGCGGCCCGCCACAGTCGGGACACACCGCCGGGAGCTGGCCGCCCTCCTGGTCGCGCTGCTGGGTGCCGTGACGGCTGACCGCGAGCTCCAGCGGGTCCGGGGTGGGCGGGTCGTCGAGCGCGGCCGCGGCGGGGATCCTCGTCAGCGTGGTGATGCGCCGAGCGAGCTCGGCGATGGTCAGCGACTCGGCGCTCGTGCACGCGTCCGCGACGTTGGCGGGAAGATCCGGGAAGGTGGCCTCCTCGACGTCCTGCACGAGGACGCGTCCGCCGGCGGCCTCGACCTCGCGGGCGCCGGCGCTGCCGTCGTCCAGGACGCCGGAGAGCGCGACGGCGACCGTGCGCGGGCCGTAGGCGCTGGCGGCGCTGCGGAACAGGGGATCGATGGCGGGGCGGAAACCGTGTTCGGGCGGGCCCTGCACCAGTCGCACGAACCCGGGCTTGACGAGCAGGTGCAGCCCCGGCGGCGCGACCCGGATCCGCCCGCACTCGACGGGCTCGGCGTCGGCGACGTGTGCGGCGGGCAGCGGGCCGGCACGGGCCAGCAGGCGTGGCAGCTCGCTGCGCGCGTTGGCGGGCGTGTGCACGACCACGAACACGGCGGCTTCGAGGTCGGCCGGCAGCTCGCCCACCAGTTGGGTCAGCGCCTCGATCCCCCCGGCGGAGGCACCGATGACCACCAGGTCGTGCGTGGACAAGGTGCGGCTCCCGGACGCGGATTCCTCCGCACTCTCACCGATCGCCGCGCCCCGGGGACCGTGCGACGACGGTCGGACGGCCGTGCCCGCGGGGCTGTGGTGGTCGCCTGCGCACGGGTCGCTTCGCTCGCTCTCGGTGCGCGCCGGCTGCTCCGAGCCCGCTCCGGGGCTGTGGTGGTCGCCTGCGCAGGGGTCGCTTCGCTCGCTCTCGGTGCGCGCCGGGCTGCTCCGAGCCCGCTCCGGGGCTGCGGTGGTCGCCTGCGCAGGGGTCGCTTCGCTCGGTGCGCGCCGGGCTGCTCCGAGCCCGACCGCTCCGGGGCCGTGGTGGTCGCCTGCGCAGGGGTCGCTTCGCTCGCTCTCGGTGCGCGCCCTGGGGGCGCTTCCGAGATAGCCCCTGCTACGGCGACCACCACACCCCTCCGCTCCGTGAAGGCCGCGGCAACGCGCCTCCCGTCGCGCGATCCGGCAACCGTCGAGCGAACCGGCAACGGTCGCGCCTTGCTGCCGACCCGGGGCGACCAGCCGCGACCGATGCGCGCAGGCGCGACAGCACCACCTCGTCGCGCCACTCGACAACCGTCGAGCGAACCGGCAACGGTCGCGCCTTGCTGCCGACCCGGGGCGGGCAGCCGCGACCGATGCGCGCAGGCGCGACAGCAGCACCTCTTCGCGCCACTCGGCAACCGTCGCGCCCGCCGGCGACCGTCGCGCCTCGCTGCCGCGCCGGGGCGACCAGCCGCGACGGATGCGCGCGGGGGTCCCCTCAGCTCCGGTCGGGGCGGGTGCGGGTCACCCACTCGGCGAACCCGGGCACGGTGAACGCCAGCCGGCCGCGTGCGGGGGCCCAGCACAGGCCCCGCTCGACCAGGTCGCGTCGCGCCGGGGAGAGCGCCTGATGGGTGAGGTCGAGCACCTCGGTGAGGTCGCCCATCTCCGCGTCGCCGCCCTGCTCGGCCAGCGCGACGGTCAGCAGGGCGCCGCGCCCCGAGGGCACCCGCCGCCAGCGGTCGGCGAAGAACGCCTGCACGCGCTCGTGGACCTCGACACCGGCGGCGCGGGCGTCGACGAGATCTACCCGCTCGGGGCTCCTGGCGGCGTCCCACAGGGCCGCGCCCCACAGTTGCACGAACCAGGGGTAGCCGCCCGACTCGTCGTGGACGTGGTCCAGGACGTGTTCGTCGACCAGGACATCGGCTTCGCGCTCGAAGGGGCGGCGGACGGCCTCCACGGTGCCGTCGCGGTCGAGCAGGCCAAGTTCCAGCCGTTCCAGCCGTTCCGTGTAGGTCTGGCCCTCGTCGAACAGCGTCTCCGCCGCCGACGGCAGGCCCGACAGCAGCACGCCGACCGGGCGGTCCTCCTGTGAGGCCAGGTGGGCGGCGCGCAGCAGCGGCTTCAGCAGCGTCTGTTCGGCCTCCTGCACCTCGTCGACCGTCAGCAGCACGCCCTGCTTCAGCGTCGCCGCGAGGATCCCGAGGTCGGCCACGAGCCGTTCGACGGTCGCGGCCGGGGTCCCGCTGGCGCGAACCTCGACGCTGCCGTCCCGGCCGCGCCGCAGGCTGCCGCAGCGCGCCAGCGTGGCGTCGTCGGCGCGCTCCACCAGGCCGGCGGCGCCTCGGCGCAGGGTCTCGCGGGCGGCGACGAGGTCCCCGTCACCCCGGTCGGCTTCCAGCGCGATCGTGTGGACGCCACGCTGTCCGGCCTGCAGTCGCACGTAGGCCAACAGGGCGGTCTTGCCGACGCCGCGCACCCCGCGGTAGAGCAGCAACTGCGGGGCGGCCGGGCGGGCGAGGCGGTCGACGACCACCTTCGCGCGGCGCAGGGCCGGCTCGCGGCCACCGAAATCGGGCGGCACACGCCCCATGCCGGGACGGAAGGGGTTCGCGGCGGGATCCAGGGCCCCGTCGGTGAACGGGTCCTCGAACGGGTTGGGCACGACGTCTCCGACCCGGCCGTTCGGTGTTCGCGACCGGATGCGAGCGGAGTATAGGAAAGCTAGGGGTCTGTAGCCGGCAACCTCGACGCGGGCGGTCAGCCGCCGAATGCCTCGCGGGCCTTGTCGCGCGCCCGGTCGAACACGCCGGCGACCGGACCGACGGCGGCACGCACCAGCGGCTGGTTGGGCGTGTTGGGGTGGGGTCGCGTCGGGCCACTGTCGCGCAGCGTCGTGAACGTCCTGCCGATCTTCCGGCGGTGTTCGATGTCGAGGCGCTCCCGCAACCGCGGAAACTCCTCGCGCTCCTCGTGCTCGGCGTGGGCGAGCACGTCCCCCTGCAGCGTGACCAGGGCGTCCTCCCATTCCGGGCTGGCCACCTCCAGCTTCGTCATGCGGTGCAGGAGCTGCTCGGCGTCGGCCTCTTCCTGCATGACCTGCTCGGCGACGGCCTCACCGTCGGGGACCTCGTCACGGAGGGCGGGGTGCACGACCGACTCCTCCGCCGCCTCGTGGCTGGCCAGGCGCGCGACGAGGTAGTGGAACAACTCCTCCTTGAACTCGTCCTCGCTGCGTTCGAGCTCGGCGAACAGCTCCCGGAACTCGTGGTGGTCCTGCAGCAACAGGTCGATGATGTCCTGGTCGGCCATGGCGGGTGACTCCGGTGGTGGTGAGCCGCGTGGGTGTCGTCGAGACGTCACGGTGGCGTCCTGCAGCGGCTGGCGGGCGCCGGCACCGACCGCCGCACGGCCGGGGACCGGCTCCGATCCAGTGCGTCGGCGTGGAGCGGACGCGGCGTGGCAGGCTTCGCCGTGTCCACGCCGCCCGAGGAGGCCGAGCGATACCCCCCGCCCCTGTCCCCCGCGGCGTCGTCGCCGCCGGACACCCGGAGACCGCCGCCGCGGCCGCACGCGTGCTCGCGGCCGGCGGCAACGCCTTCGACGCCGCCGTCGCCGCGGGCTTCGCCGCCGCGGTCGTCGAACCCTGCCTCAGCAGCCTCGGCGGCGGCGGCTTCCTGCTCGCCCACACCGACGCGGGACACCAGGTCCTGTTCGACTTCTTCGTCGACACGCCCGGCCGGGGCGTGCCCGACGAGGTCGAGCCGCGCCTGGACGCCGTGACCCTGCGTTTCGGCGCCGCGGACCAGGTCTTCCACGTCGGGCACGGCTCCGTCGCCGTGCCTGGTGCCCTCGCCGGCTACCTCCACGTCCATCGACGGCTCGGCTGCCTCCCGCTGGTGGACGTGCTGGAACCGGCGCGGCGGATGGCCGCCGACGGTGTGGTCCTGGGCCCGGACCAGGCCGCCGTGGTGCACCTGCTCGAGCCGATCCTCGGTCGCTCGGCCGAGGGGCGCGAGCGCTTCCTGCCGCGTGGTGCCCGTCTCGGCCCCGACGCCGCCGTCCGCAACGCACCCCTGGCCGCGTTCCTGGAGCGGGTGGCCGGCGGGGAGACCACCGGCTTCGCCGCCCCCGACCTGTCGGCCGGGATCGCGGCCGACATGGCCGCGCACGGGGGACTGGTGAGTGCGGCGGACCTCGCCGCCTACACGGTCGTCGAACGCGAACCGTTGCGGGTCGACTACCGCGACGCGACCCTGGTCACGAACCCGCCACCGTCCCACGGTGGGACGCTGATCGCCCGCGGTCTGCGCCACCTGCGGCAGGCCGACGCCGAACCGTTCGGCAGCGCGCGCCGGCTGGGTCACCTGGTGGACGCCTTCGACGACGTGTGGCGTCACCACACCGGCGCGGCCACCGAGCAGGCCCTGCCCGAGCGCCGCCCACGCAGCGCGCGCGGCACGACGCACGTCAGCGTCTGCGACGACGAGGGCAACCTCGCGTCCATGACCACGTCCAACGGAAGTTGCAGCGGCGTCATCCTCGCGGACACCGGGGTCATGGCCAACAACATCATGGGCGAGACGGACCTCAACCCGAACCTTCGCGGCATGGGCGAGGGCGGCCGGCTGCGGCTGCCCGCCGGGCGGCGGGTGGGCTCCATGATGGCCCCGTCGCTGCTCCTGCGTGACCGGCGCGCGCCGGTGGTGCTGGGCAGCGGCGGCTCCGAGCGCATCCGCACCGCCATGACCCAGGTCGTCGTGAACCTCGTCGACCACGGCTTCGACGTGGCGGGCGCCGTCCGCGCCCCCCGCGTCCACTGGGACGGCGAGGTGGTGCAGGTCGAGCCGGGCTTCGCCTCGGAGGCGGTCGCCGAACTCGCGACCCGGCGGGCCGTGAACGTCTGGCCGGTCACCGACCTCTACTTCGGCGGCACGCACGTGGCCAGCCCCGACGGCAGTTGCGCCGGCGACCACCGCCGTGGCGGGGCCTGCCGGGTCGTCGAGGCGTGACCGGAACGACTTCCCCTGCCGCGTTCCGGTCGGCGGGTGCGCGCGGGTAGCCTCGCGGCACGGAGAGAGAGGGAGGCGCGCCCATGCGTGACGCGGTCATCGTCGAAGCCGTCCGGACGCCCGTCGGCAAGGGCAAGCCCGGCGGTGCCCTGTCGGGCTGGCACCCGGTGGACCTGCTCGCTCACACCCTGCAGGCGTTGGTCGGGCGGGCCGGCATCGATCCCGGCGAGGTCGACGACGTCATCACCGGCTGCGTGTCACAGGCTGGCGCGCAGGCCTTCAACGTGGGCCGCAACGCGGTGCTGGCGGCCGGCTTCCCGGAGTCCGTGCCCGCCACGACCATCGACCGGCAGTGCGGCTCCTCCCAGCAGGCGCTGCACTTCGCCGCCCAGGGGGTCATCGCGGGTAGCTACGACGTCGCCATCGCCTGCGGCGTCGAGGTGATGTCCCGGGTCCCGATGTTCTCCTCGACCATGGGCCAGGACCCCTTCGGCACCCGGATTCCCGAGCGGTATCCGGGCGGTCTGGTCCCGCAGGGCATCTCCGCGGAACTGATCGCGGCCAAGTGGAACCTCTCACGCCAGGACCTCGACGCCTACGCCGCACGCTCCCACCAGCGCGCCGCCGCGGCCACCCGCGACGGCCGCTTCGCGGCCGAACTGCTGCCGGTCGCCGTCGACCGCGGCGAGGGGCCGACCGGTGAGACGATGACGGCCGACGAGGGCATTCGCCCGGACTCGACGCCCGACTCCCTGGCCGGTCTGCAGCCCGCTTTCCGCAACGACGCGGTCTCGCAGCGCTTCCCGCAGATCCAGTGGGTCGTCACGGCCGGCGGGGCCTCGCAGATCTCCGACGGCGCCGCCGCGGTGCTGGTCATGGAGCGCAGCAGGGCCGAGGCGCTCGGTCTCACGCCGCGGGCCCGGGTCCATGCCATGGCGGTGGCCGGGGACGACCCCGTCTTCATGCTCACCGGCGTGATCCCGGCGACGCAGCAGGTGCTGGCCCGCGCCGGGATGTCCATCGACCAGATCGACGCCTTCGAGGTCAACGAGGCCTTCGCGCCGGTCGTGCTCGCCTGGCAGCAGGAGACCGGCGCCGACCTGGACCGGGTCAACGTCAACGGTGGCGCGATCGCCAACGGCCATCCGTTGGGGGCGTCGGGCGCCAAGCTCACGACCACCCTGCTGCACGTCCTGGAGCAGACCGGCGGGCGCTACGGCCTGCAGACCATGTGCGAGGGCGGCGGCATGGCCAACGCCACCGTCCTCGAACGCCTGGGCTGACGTGGACGCGCCGCACGCCGAGGTGGACGTCCCCAACCGGGCGGCACTGGACGCGCTGTGGCGCGGCGACGAGTACGCCGGGCGACTGGGCGCGGAACTGGAGGACTGGGGCGGCGGCTGGGCCCGCGTGGGCCTGACCGTCACGGACCAGCACCGCAACTTCGCCGGCTGGCTCCACGGCGGGGTCGGGTTCGGGCTCGGCGACGTCGCGTTCGCGGTCGCGTCCAACTCCTGGGGGCGGTTGGCGGTCGCACTCAGCGTCGACGTGCAGTTCCTCGCCTCCGCCGCCCCCGGCGAGCGGCTGGTGGCCGAGGGCCGCGAGCGTCACCGCACCGCCCGGACCGGCGCCTATCTCATCGAGGTCAGCTCCGACGGTGCGCTGGTCGCCAGCCTGCACGCCCTGGTGCACCGCACGTCGCGCTGGCACCTCGGTGAGGACGCCTGGTCCGCGGAGTGGCGCGCCACCCACTAGGCCGCAGCTGGGGCACACTGGGCGGCGTCGTCCCCGTCCACGTCCGCGAGGTTGCCACCGTGGTGCTGCTCCTGATCCCCGCCGTGGGTGTCGCGGTCGCCGTCGGCGTGCTGTTCGGCTGGCGGTGGGTGCTGGCGCCGCTGCTCGGCTGGGCGATGCTGACCTGGCTGCTGAGCTCGCTGCGGGTGCTCGGCAAGGACGCCCGCGCTCCCGGCATGCCCGACGAGGAGGTCGTCGCGACTCCGATGGTCACCAGCGAGCGCACGCTGTTCTGGTGCGAGGAGTGCGGGACCGAGGTGCTGCTGCTGGTGCGGGGCACCTCGCGCGCCCCCAGCCACTGTGGCCAACGGATGCACGAACGCACCGAGATCCTGAACTAGGCGACGGCGCGCCGCGGCCTCAGGTGTCGCCGTCCGCGATCCGCTCGGCGCGCTCACGGACGGTGCGGAAGTCACCGCGGCCGGGCCGGTCGGGAACGAAGCCGTCCGTGCGGCTGAAGCCCCAGGCGTTGAGCCGCACGGCCACCCGGCTGAAGCGCCGCTCGAGCGTGCCCTCGCACGCCGGGCAGGGGCCGGGCTCGCCGGCCTGTGCATGGGGCAGCAGACGCTCGGTGCGCTGTCCACAGACGGTGCAGACGTACTCGTAAACCGGCACGCGTGCTCCTTGGACGCCTGTCCAGCCAGTTCGGACGATCTCGATCACCGCCACCGACGGTACCCGGACGCTCCATCGAGGTTGTCCACGAGCCTGTGGACAGTGACTGTGGAGGAGCGCCATGACGACGCTGCGTTTGTCCACAGGATGTGGACCTGCGGCCGGGGCGAAGCTGGGGATAAGTCCGGCTTCCGGCCGCTGACCTGGGGAAACGCCGACGACCCGTCGCGCGGGTGTCAGCGCCAGCGGGTGAGGAAGACGAACCCCGCGAGCAGCATGACGAAGCCGACGACCAGGCCCCAGTTGCCGTAGAAGGGCGGCGCGGACGCCAGCAGGTCCTGCAGGAACGGCAGGTAGGCCAGCAGGATCACCAGGACGCCGGCCACCAGCAGACCGACCCCGACGGCCGGGACCCACGGTGCCGACGGTGTCGGGTTCTTCGCCGGCGGCGCGGTCTGGTAGGCCCGCGGGCGGTTGTGTCCCTTGCGGCGGTGCTTGCTCTGCGGCATCGGGGCCTCGGCTGACGAACGGCGTACGCGCGCGTCAGCCTACCGCTTCGGGTGGCTACCCTCCCGGCTCCGGTCGGGCGGCGCTCGACCGGCCGACGCGAGGGGCGAGGTTGGCACGGGTCGTGCGCGGGGTCGGTTGGACCCTGGTGGTCGCCGGCAGCGTCGTCCTGCTCTACGTGGTCTACCTGCTGTGGTTCACGGACCTGTCGACCAACGCCTCCCAACGCGACCTCGCCCAGCAGTGGGAGCTGCGCCTACCCGACGGCGACGACGACGTGGGCCGGGACTCCACGCCGGTCGCCGACGACGGGGACGAGCCCGTGGCGACGGGCGATGCCTACGCCGCGCTGTGGTTCGAGCGCGACGGCCAGCGCATCGTCAACGACGAGGTCCTCTACGTCGTCGAGGGCGTCTCCCTCGACGACCTGCGCCTGGGTCCGGGGCACTATCCCGACTCCGCTCGCCCCGGCGGCGAGGGCAACCTCGCGATCGCCGGCCACCGCACCACCTATGGCCGCCCGTTCTGGGCGCTGGAGGAGTTGCGCGACGGCGACACGATCCACGTCGTCGATCGTGACGGCCGGGAGTGGGTGTACGCCTACCGTGAGCAGCGCGTCGTGGCGCCGACCGACGTGTGGGTGGTCGACGAGGACCCGCTGGGCACCGGCGCCCCGACCATCACGTTGACCACCTGCCACCCGAAGTTCTCCGCCGCGCAGCGGCTGATCGCCTGGGGCGAGCTCGTGGAGGAGCCGACGACCTCATGACCGGCGAAGGGACCGCGACCGTGCCGAAGTGGCTGAAGGTGGTGCTGCTGGCCGTCCTGATCGCCGTGGCGGTCGTCGTGCTGTTCACGACCGTGTTCCCGTGGGTCGAACGCCAGCTCGAGGACCCGACGCTGGGGGCGGCCGTTCAGCTGCTGCGGTCGCCCAGGTAGGTCGCCAGCTCCCGCAGGGCCGTCGCCACCCCGTCGGGCAGCGCCAGCCGGTCGAGTTGCGCGTGCGCCTCGGCGATGGCGGCCGCCACGTAGGCCTCGGCGGCGGCTTCGGCCCCGGAATCGCGCAGCAGGCGCCGGGCGTGGTCGCCGGTCTGCTCGTCGAGGGACGGGTCGCCCAGGGCGGCATCCAGGCGGGACCACGCGTCGGGGGCCAGGCGCGCGGCCGCCTCGGCCACCAGCAGCGTGCGCTTGCCCTCCACCAGGTCGCCCAGCGTCGACTTGCCCGTCTCCGCCGCCACCCCGAACACGCCGAGCAGGTCGTCGCGGACCTGGAAGGCACGGCCCAGCGGATCACCGAAGCGGACCAACCCGTCGATCAGCGCCGGGTCCGCACCGGCGAGCGTGGCCCCCACCTGCAGCGGCCGGGCCACCGAGTACCAGCCCGACTTCATCGCGGCGATGCGTTCGGTGAGGTCGCGGTCGGTGGTCCGGCTGGTCGCCGCCCACAGGTCGAGGTACTGGCCGGCCATGACCTCCTCGCGCAGCCGGGTGAAGCCGGCGAGGCCGGCCAGCAGCCGCTCCGCCGGGACGTCGGCGGTGAGGAACACCTCGTCGGCCAGCACGAAGGCGAGGTCGCCCAGCAGGATCGCCACCGCCTCCCCGTACGCCTCGGCGTCACCCTGCCAGCCCGCCCCCGCGTGGAGGCGGGCGAAGCTGCGATGCACCGTCGGCTCGCCGCGGCGGGTGTCGGCACGGTCGATGACGTCGTCGTGGGCGAGGGCGCAGGTGTGCAGGAACTCCAGCGCCAGGGCGGGACCCATGACGGACCCGGGCGGCATGCCGCCGCCGGCCGCGTAACCCAACAGCAGCAGCACCGGACGGATGCGCTTGCCGCCGGTCATGAACCGCTGCAGGTGCTCGGCCACCGGGTCGAGCGCCGGGTGGTAGTCGCGCAGCCGCGGCAGGCGCTCGGCGAGGGCGCGTGCGAGTGCCGTGTCCACCTCGGCGCGCAGGGCGGTCACGGCGGGTGGTGCGGCGGTCACGTCGTTCCTCGGTCGGCGGTGACGTCGTCACGCCGGCGCCCGTCGCGCGCGGCAGGTCGCCGCAACCTACCGCGCGTCCAGGGTCGGCTCCGGCGGCTCGTCGGCCGGCCGGGCCGTCGGTCGAATTGCGGCGGGTGGGCGGGCGCCCCCCGCGGACGCAGCGCCCACCCGCCGCACCTCAGCCGGCGTGGGCAAGCGCCGGGATCCGGCGGGGCCCGCGGCTGAGTCCGGCGCGGTTCGCTCCGCCGACGACGGCCGCCGTCAGCTCTGTGCGGTTGCGCGCTCCGGTCTTGGCGAGGATGTTGGACATGTAGTTGCGCACCGTCTTCTCGGCCAGCGACAAGCGGTTCGCGATCTCCCGGTTGGTCGCTCCCTCGACGACCATGGTGAGGATGCGCTGTTCCTGGCCGGTCAGGTCCCGCTTGAGCCGGTCGGGTACCACCGAGGCGCGCGACCGGGCGCGCAGCTCGTCGATGGTCGAGGGGCTGATGAGCGACCGGCCGCGGCCGACCGCGTGCAGCGCCCGGGCCAGGGCGTCGGCGTCGATGTCCTCGGCGAGGTAGCCGAAAGCACCGGCCACGACGGCCTGGAAGAACGTCTCCTCGTCCGCGAAGGGGCTCAGGACCACGGTCCGGGCGCCCGGGACGCGGGTGCGCAGGTGACGGATGAGGTCGGCGCCGCGCCCGTCGGGCAGGTCGGCCCCGACCAGGACCACGTCGGGCCGCAACGTGACGGCCTTGGCCACCCCGGCGGCGACGGATGCCGCCTCTCCGACGACGTGCAACTCGTGGCGGCCGTCGACCATGGCGCGTACGCCCTCGCGTACCACGCAGAACATGTCTACCAGCAGAACCTTGATGGTGGTGTGCTGCATCTTCAGTTGTCCCCGTTGTCGCGCCTCGGCTTCCCGTGCCGCAGCGTCGACTCGGAGGATGGGGGTTTGAGACGTGCTTATCGGTCGAATTGGAGATCGCTTGATCAGGTTGATGCATCGTTGACGCAGCCGTGCAGTGGGCGCGCGAACGAATTTGCTTCGTGCGTTCCGGCGAGCTACTGGAGGGCCGGTGTCCCGTTCCATCGGGCCATCTCCGCGGCCGTTCGGCGGGCCTCCTTGCGGTGCTGACCGGCGTCGGGAGGCCGCCTGACGGCCCCCGATACACTGATCGGCTCGCCCGATCCCCGGAAACGACGAGCCAGGAGTGCCGCGGTGGCCGGACCGCCGGACCCGGCGTCCCTCGAGCGGCCGTGGCTCGCCGCCTACCCGCCCGGGGTACCGCCCACCTACCGTCTGCCGGCGGTCGCGCTGCCGCGCCTGCTCGAGGACGCCGCCCGCGACTTCCCGGGCACGGCCGCACTGGTGAGCGACGGCCGCGGGGTCGACTACGCGTCCCTGCGTGACCGCGTGGACGACCTCGCCCGCCGGTTCGCCGGCACCGGTCTGGTACCCGGCGACCGGGTGCTGGTCGGCCTGCACAACGGCGTGGTCGCGCCCGTCGTACTGCTCGCGCTGTGGCGCCTGGGGGCGGCGGTCGTGCCCGTGCCACCCGACCTGCCGGCCGAACGGCTGCGGGCGATCGCGCAGGACGCGGGCGTGGCCGCCGTCGTCGGTACCGCCCGGGTGCTGCACGAGCTGCGTCAGCACGTCGCGCTCCCCCCGATCGCGGTGTGCGTGAGCGGCGAGGAGTGGCCGGGGCCCCGTCGCCGTCTTCGATTGCCGCGGCGTCCACATCGCGGCGGGCACGACCACGTCCGGCTCGCCGACCTGCTGGCCGGTGACGGTGCGCGGACGGTCCCGGCGGCGCCCGAGCCCGACACCGTCGCGGCCCTGGTCTACCGCGCCCGCGGTGACGACCTGCGTGGGGTGGGGCTCACCCACGCCAACCTCGTCGCCAACGCCTTCCAGGCCCGTCTCTGGGTCCCCGACGTGCAGGCTGGGCGTGAGCGGGTGCTGGTGGCCGACCCGCTGCACGAGGTGTTGCCCCTGACGCTGGGGCTGCTGGCCGGCGTGCTGTCCGCCGCGACGATCGTGCTCCTCGACCGTCCCGAGCCCGCCGCCCTGGCCCGCGCGATCGAGCGGGAGAAGCCGACGCTGTTCCCGACCGTTCCCGCCCGGCTCGGTGCTCTGCTGGCGGACCGTGACGGGGCACGTCGCGACCTGACCTCCCTGCGCGTCTGCGTCGCGGGCGGCGCGCCCCTCGATCCGCGCCTGGCCGCCGAGGTGGAGCGGCGTACCGGCGGCGCCCGCGTCCGTGAGGGCTACGGGCTCGCCGAGGCGGCACCGCTCACCCACGCCCAGCCGGTCTACGGGCGGGCGACGTTCGGCACGATGGGCCTGCCCGTGACGGACACGGTCGCGATCGTCGTCGACCCCGACGACTTCGGCCGGGTGTTGCCCCCGGACACGCCGGGCATGCTCCTGGTCCACGGTCCCCAGGTGGCGCCCGGCTACCGGGACCGACCCGAGCTCACGGCGCGGACGTTCGTGGACGGCTGGCTGGTCACCGGCGACCTCGCGACGGTCGACGCCGACGGCGTCTTCACCCACGTCGGGCGCATCGACGAGGTCGTCAAGCGCGAGGGCCGGTTCGTGTCCCCCCGGCACGTCGAGGCGGCGCTGCTGCACCATCCCGCCGTCGCCCGCGCCGGTGTCGTCGCGTCCGGTGACCTGCTGCTGGGGGCCGTCGTGACGCGCCGGCGGACCCGCCTCGGCAGCGACGTCCTCGTGGAACACTGTCGCCAGCTGCTGGACGCCGCCGCCGTCCCCGACCGGGTGACCGTCGTGGACCGGCTGCCCGAGACCGCGGCGGGCGACCTCGACCGCGACGACCTGCGCCAGCTGCTGGCGGGAGGGTGAGCGACGTGACCGACGGTCCGACACCGGTGTCCGACGGCGACCGGCCGCGACTGCTGCTCGTCGACAACTACGACTCGTTCACCTACAACCTCGCACAGGAGCTGGGTGAGCTGGGCGCGGACGTCGAGGTGGTGCGCAACGACGCCTTCACGCTGGACGAGCTCGAGGCCGACCTGCCCGACGGCGTGGTGATCTCGCCCGGCCCCGGCACGCCCGACGACGCGGGGCTGTCCAACGACGTCGTGCGGCTGGTGGCCGGGCGGCGACCGCTGCTGGGGGTGTGTCTCGGCCACCAGTGCATCGGCGAGGTCTACGGTGGCCACATCGTGCGGGCCCCGGTGCTCGTGCACGGCAAGACCAGCCCCATCTACCACCGGCGGGAGGGCGTGCTCGCCGACCTGCCGGTGCCCTTCGACGCGACCCGGTACCACTCGCTGGTCGTCGACCGCCAGACACTGCCCTCCGCATTGAAGGTCACCGCGGAGACCTCCGACGGGCTGATCATGGCGATGCGCCACCGCGAGGTGGACGTCGAGGGCGTGCAGTTCCACCCGGAGTCGGTACTGACCAGCGCCGGGATGCAGCTGCTGGGCACCTTCGTGGCCCGCTGCGCCACCGCGGCGACACCGGCCGACGCGCCGGTCGCCTAGCGGCCCTTGCCGCGCAGCGCGTCGATCGCCTCCTCGACGGTCGCGACCCCGATCACGTCGAGGTCCGGTGGTGCCGTCGTCAGCGCCTGGTCGAGCTGCGACGCGGGGACCAGGACCACGTCCGCGCCGTACTCGGCCGCGGCCAGCATCTTCTCCGGCACCCCGCCGACCGGGCCGACCCGGCCGTCGGCGTCCACGCTGCCGGTGCCCAGCACGGTGCGTCCCCGCAGCAGGTCCTCCTCGGCCAGCAGGTCGTACACCGTCACGGCGACCATCATGCCGGCGCTGGGACCGCCGATGCGGGTCGTCGACGCGAGGCGGACGTCGAACGGCAACTCGATGTCGTAGACGGCCGTCTCCACCGAGATGCCCATCGCGGGGAAGTCGACGCCGGGCAGTTCGCCGAGGACGACCGAGGTCTGGATCGTCTCCTCCCCGCGGCGGACCTCCAGCGCGATCTGCTCGCCGACGGCGCCGGCGCGCGTGCGGGCCTGGATCTCCTCGGCGGCGACGACCGCCTGCCCGTCGACGGCGACGATGACGTCGCGCGGCTGCAGGACCCCGTCGGCCGGGCTGCCGGGCAGCACGCTGACGACCACGGGTTCGGACAGGATCGTCGTCTCCACCCCTGCGGCCTGCGCCCCGATGACCGCGGCGATCTCGAACTGCCGGCCGAAGACCTCGCGCTGCCCGGCGAAGAAGGTGTCCCGGTCGACGTCCGGCGGGAACACCTGCGCGAGCGGGATGAGCCGGCGCTGGTCGGAGACGGCCGCCCGCAACGACTGCAAGGTCGGCTGTTGGCGCAGGAACACGGTCAGCAGCGACGCGCTGCCGTCGAGTTCGGTCGTCTCCGTCCCCTCGATCTCCAGGAGCGGTTCGATCTCCGTCGGACCGCCGGGGACGTACTCCACGTAGGGCAGCGGCACCAGCACCGCCGCCCACAGCACGATCGCCAGCGTCAGCGTGTAGAAGCCCACCCGCCACCACGACCGGGGCCGCGGTCGTGTGGGCGGCGTGGGCTCGGGAACCGGCGGTGGGCCCGACGTCGTCACGTCCGGCTGGCTCACGACGCCGGCTCCGTGGCCTTGTCCGGTGCGGGCGTGCCACCGTTGCGGCGCAGTGCCGTGAGGGCGCGTGCCACCTCGCGTTCGGTGACCACGCCGACGTCACGCCCGTCGGCGTGCAGCCGCACGGCGTGCACCTTGCCGGAGAAGGCGGCGATCAGGTCGCGGACGTCGTCGTCCAGGCCGACCCGCGGCAGGTGGTCGACGTGCTGGAGCAGGTCGCGGGCCACCCGGGCCGCGCGGTCGGTCGGGTGCAGCTCGACGAGCTCACGCACCGAGAGGACCCCGGCGAGGTGGCCGTTGGGGCCGCTCCCGAGGGGCGCGTCGCCCGTCGGGTGGTCCGCGGCGACGGGCAGCAGCGTCCGACCGGGCGCGACCGTGTCCGGGTCCAGCAGGTGCAGCGGCTGGTCGGGGTGGACCGCGTCGGGCAGCCGACCGACGAGGTCGCGGGCCGCCCGACCCTCGAGGAGCGCGTCCACGTCGCTCTGGCGGATCTCGGCCCGCGCCGCCGACCACAGGAAGAAGCCGACGGCGAGCCACATCAACGCGCCGAAGAGCCCGTCCGTGCCGGCGACCTGCACGGCCCGTACGCCCAGCAGCATCAGCCCGATCGCCAGCGCCTGACCGGCGCGGGCGGCGATGCGCAGCGCGCGCCGACGGTCCTTCAGCAGCCACCACAGGCCGGCGCGCAGTACCCGGCCGCCGTCCAGCGGGGCGCCGGGGACGAGGTTGAACACGGCCAGCACGACGTTGACCCAGGCCAGCAGGCCCGCCACCTCGGCGATCGGCGCGGCCGCGGCGGCGGGCAGCGACCACGTCGCCCACGTCCCGAACAGGCCGAAGGCCGCGCCGCACACGAGGCTGATCCAGGGGCCGACCGCGGCCACGACGAACTCGTCACGAGGCGTCTCGGACGCGGCGTGCATCTCCGTCACGCCGCCGAACAGGAACAGCGTGATGCGCGGCACCTCGAGGCCGCGGTGGCGCGCCTCGAGGGCGTGCGCCACCTCGTGGGCCAGGATCGAGGCGATGAACAACAGGCAGCCGATCCCGGCCATGACGATGGCGGTCGACAGCGCGTGCGACTCCCGGAACCGCGCCGCGAAGAACCAGGCCACCAGCGCGGCGAACGGCACCAACGACACGTCGAGACGCACCTCGACGCCACGGATGCGGGTGAGCCGAACGGCGCGGGAGAACATGCGGGGACGGTACCCGCAACGCCGCTGGTCCCGATGGCCGACCCGCTGGCCGCCGCGCGCCCCCCGTCGTCCGTCCGTGCCGCACGCCTCCGCACGCGCCCCGCGCGAGGGCTACGGTCGGCGTCATGAACCTCGCTGACTCGCTCATCAACGACCTCATCGACTTCACGGACGAGCAGGGTGTGCTCTCGTTCTACGTGGGGCACACACCGGCTCAGGCAGCCGACCCGCAGCCGACCCAGCCGATCGAGATCCGCAACCAGGTCCGGGACCTGAAGGCACGACTCGCGGAGAGCGACAAGGACCTCGCCGCTGCCGTGGAGAGACGCATCGACGCGCTCGACGGCGAACTCGAGCGACTCCTCGATCCCAAGGCCCACGGGCAGGGGCGGGCGTTGTTCGTGGGCGTGGCCTCGGGTCGCACCGCCTCCGTGGCGCTGCAGATCCCCTTCCGGGAGCGCGTGATCCACCACGAACGGGCCTTCCTGCGTCCGCTCGTGGCCGCCGTCGACGAGGGGCGCCCCGCGGGCATCCTCGTGCTCTCGCGCAGCGGCTCGCGCCTGCTGCACTGGAAGGTCGGTGAAGCCGAGGAACTGACCAGCGACACGTTCGAGCTCACCGACGCGCAGCTCGCCGACCGCAAGAGCGGTCCGTCGCCGGCCGCCCCGCAGATCCAGGGCCACGGCGTCGACCACAAGGAGATGTTCGAGAACCGCGTCGACGAGAACCGCAACCGCTGGCTGCGCTCGCTCGTCGACGAGGTCGTCGGCACCGCCAAGGAGCACGGCTGGGACCGGCTGGTGGTGGCCGGCAGCGCCCAGGTGCGCGAGTACGCGACGAACCTGATCGGCGAGTCCGACGGGCTGCGCGTCATCCAGGCCGACTCGGACTGGGAGCACCAGAGCCCCGCCGCCATCTCCGCCAGCGTCTGGCCGATCCTGCGTTCGGTCCACGAGGAGCGCGAACACGAACTGGTCGACCTGGTGATGGACCGGGCGCTGTCCAACAACGCCGGTGCCCTGGGCCTGCTGGACGTCTGCGACGCCCTCAACCAGGGCCGGGTCGCGCACCTGCTGTTCGACGACCGGCTCCAGTTGACCGGCTACCGCTCGTCCGAGGACACGCTGCACCCGGAGCTCACCGGTCAGCTCACCCAGTCCGAGGGCGTGGAGTTCCACGAGGAGCCGCTGTTCGTGGAGCGGATGATCGAGAAGGCCGTCGCCACGGGCGCGGCCATCACCCCGGTCGCGCAGGCCCCGGCGGCGCCGCTGGGCGCGTACGACGGCGTCGCCGCACTGCTGCGGTGGTGACGGCGGCGTGCCGGGCATGCGCGACACGTCGGGCATGGACGCGGTCGCCCGGCGACTGAGGGCGGAAGCGGACCAGGTCCTCGAACTGCACGAGGCCGGGGACCTGGACGCCGCCTTCGCGGCCTGCGAGACGCTGCTGGCGGCGGCGCAGGCCGCGGATCCCGCCGATCCGGTCGTCCGCGAGAGCCTGTTCCTCGCCCGCTTCGAACGCGCGCTGCTGCTCACGGAGCTCGGTGAGCTGGAGGCGGCCGCGGCGGCCTACGACGACGCGGCGGAGGCCCCGGCGGACCTCGACGACCCGGACCAGCGTCACGAGGTCGCGATGGCGCTGCTCAACCGCGGGGTGTGCCTCGACGCCATGGGTGACCACCGCGGCGCGCTGGAGGCCTACGACCGGCTCGTGGTCCGGTTCGGTGACGCCGACGACCCCGTGACCCGTGACCAGGTCGTGCGTGGTCGGGTCAACCGCGCGGCCGCGTTGCTGGCCCTGGACGAGCTGCACGAGGCGTTGACCGTCGCCGACGCCGTCATCGGCGAGCTGGACGCCTCCGAGGCGCTTGGCGCCGAACAGCTCGCCATGGCGATGCGGATCCGCGCCGCAGCGCTGCGTGCACTGGACCGCGCCGGCGAGGCGGCCGAGGTCCTGGCGGCCGTCGAGCTCTGCGCCGCCGACGACCCGGCCGCGCGCACGCAACTCGCCTCGGCGCAGCGGGAGCGGGCCGAGGTGCTCACCGAGCTCGGCCGGCGCGACGAGGCCGTCGCCGTGCTCGACGCCACAGTCCGCCGGCTCGAGGGCGACCCCGACCCGGAGGTGGCCGAGGCCCGCCTGGAGCTGCTGGACGTGGAGGCCGACCTCCTGGACGAGCTGGGCGACCACGCCCGCGCCCGTGCCGTGCGCGCCGAGCAGGACGAGGCCTGACCCGAACGCCGAACGGTCAGGCCCGCTCGTCGACCGGTTCCAGCATCGCGAGCAGGTCCTGGCGGGCCCGGGCCACCCGTGAGCGGATGGTGCCGACGGGTACGCCGCACACCGCCGCCGCCTCGGCGTAGCCGAGCTCCAGCAGCTGGGTCAGCACGAAGGCGCTGCGGCGGTCGTCGTCGAGGGCGCCGACCAGGTCCAGGAGCTCGACGTCGCCGGCAGGGTCGGGTTCGACGCGCTCGGTGACCTCGGGCAACCGCCGACGGCGCTGCCGCCGGCGGATCTCGTCCGCGGCGACGTTGCGTGCGATCGCGAGCAGCCAGGTACGCGCCGACGCGTCACCGCGGAAGCGCGGGGCCGAGCGCATCGCCCGCAGGTAGACCTCCTGCGCCAGGTCGTCGGCCACCGCGGGCTCGACGAGATGCGCGCAGAACCGCCACACGTCGTCCTGGGTCGCGCGGACGAACGCGGACAGCGCGGCACGGTCGCCGTCACCGGCGGCGCGTAGCAGTCGCGTGAGCTCGTCCATCGGTTCCCGACCCGGGGACAGGTGTCCGTCCAGCGTACGAGGTGCCGCCGGGCGCGGCGATCGTGGAACCGGAGCGTGCGCGGCGACGACCACTGCGGCGATGCCGATCCCCGGCAGCCGAATCTGGGAGGAACCCTCGTGCGTCGCCGTCTCGTCAGCGTCCTGTTGCCCGCCGCCGCACTCGTCGGCCTGCTCGCGGCCCCCGCCGCCGCCCACGTCACCGCCAATCCGAACGCCGTGCCGGCCGACGGCTACGCCGCCGTCTCGCTGCGCGTGCCGCACGGGTGCGGTGACGCCGCGACCACCGAGCTGGCCGTGCAGATGCCCGCCGGCGTGCAGTCGGCGACGCCCGAGCAGGTGCCGGGCTGGACCGTGCGCACCGTTGTCGGCGAACTCGACGAGCCCTACGACGCGCACGGCGAGACCGTCACCGAGGGCGTCCGCGAGGTGGTGTGGACCGCCGAGGCAGGCGCCGAGCTCCCCAGCGACCAGTACCGCGAGTTCGGCCTGTCGCTGCGCGTCGGCGGCGAGGACGGCGAGACCCTCTACTTCCCGACCGTGCAGACCTGCACGGAGGGTGAGACGGCGTGGGTGGAGATCCCCGACACGGTCGAGCAGTGGGGTGAGCTGGACCGCCCGGCGCCGTACGTGACGCTGACCGGCGGCGCTGGGCACGGTGACGACGCCGCCGAGGCGTCGGACCTCAGCGACGCCGACCTCGCGGCTGCGGAGACCGGGACCACCGCATCGCTGACCTGGGTGGCCTTCGCCCTCGGCCTGGTCGGCGCCGTGGCCGGCCTCGGCGCGCTGGCGGTGGCCCGCCGCCGCTGACACGTCTGCCCGCCGCCCGGCCGGTCGCTCCCTCCGGCCGGGTCGGCGTCGTCGGCCCCCGGCCGGGCTCCCAGCGGCCGGGGGCCGTCGTGCGCTCGCAGCACCGCCCCGGGAACCGAACGGCGGGCTGGAGCGACCACCTCGACGGTTCCCGCGCCGCCTACCCTCGACGGCGGCCGAACGGAAAGGACGCAGCATGCGCAGCGCGCGCCGCACCGGCTCCCCGTGCGAGCAGGTCCGGGAGGCACTCTCGGCCGCCCACGACGGCGAGGCCGTCCCGGCCGGTCGGCCCGTCGACGCCCACCTCGCGGGCTGTGAGGGGTGCGCGTCCTTCGCCGCGTCGCTGGATCGCCTCGACGACCGGGTGCTCGCGGCCCGGGCGCTCCCGGCGGCCGACCTGACGGCCGGTGTGCTGGCCGCGGTGACGGCCGAGGCACGGGCCGAGCGTGACCGTCGCGTGCTGGAGCTGCGCTGGATCGTGGCTCTGGCCGGCGCCGTGCAGCTGCTGATCGCCCTGCCGCTCGTCCTCGGCGTCGCCGGTCCGGCCGCGCACGTCGGCCGCGACCTCGGGGCGCTCGAGCTGGCGCTCGGCATCGGGCTGCTGTTCGCGGCCTGGCAGCCCGAGCGCGCCGCCGGTGTGCTGCCGGTGGCGGCCGTGGTCGCGACCGCGGCCGTGGTCACCGGGGTGCTGGACCTGGCGGCCGGCCGCGCGACACTGCTGCAGGAACTGCCGCACCTGACGGAGATCGTCGGTGTGCTGGCGCTGTGGGCGCTGACGCGCCGGTTGCCGCGCCCACGGCTCACCGCGCCGATCGGGAGCACTGCGTGAGCCAGGGCCACCTCGAGCGCCGGGCAGGCGGGCCGACGACGGCCCGCCTGCTGGTGGTGCCGCTGCTGGCCCTGGTGTGGCTCACCGCCCTTGCCGTGCCGGCCGCCGCCCACGCGGTGCTCGTGGAGACGCTTCCAGCCGACGGCACGGCGGCGCAGACCCCGCCCGAGACGGTGGTGCTGCGCTTCAACGAGCCGGTCCAGGTGCCGGCCGACGGCATTCGCGTCTTCGACTCGTCGCCGACGCGGGTGGACCGCGGGCCCGCCGACACCGCCGACGCCACCGAGGTGGCCGTCGCGCTGCCGCCGGACCTGCCCGACGGCGGCTACGTGGTCACCTACCGGGTCATCTCGGCCGACAGCCACCCGGTCGCCGGCACGTTCACCTTCACCGTCGGTGCGGGCGAGCCGGTCGACGAGGCCGTCGTGGCCGACCTGTTCGGCGGCGCGGGGCAGGCCTGGACGGGCACCGTCGGGCCCGTCCTGCGCGGGCTGAGCTACCTCGGCGTGCTCCTCGCGGCCGGGGCAGCGGCGTTCTCGGCCTGGGTGGCCGGGTCGGTGCTCGACCGTCGCGCGGTGGGGACCTGGGCCGTGCGTGGCGCCGTGGTCGGTGCGGTCGCCAGCCTGCTGGCCGTCCCGGTCCAGACCGTGGCGGTCACGGGACGGGACCTGGCCGGGGTCTTCACGCCCGGCGGCGGCCTGGGCGAGACGCTCGTCTTCAGCTCCTTCGGGCAGAGCACGCTGCTGCGGCTGGTGGCACTGGCCGCCTTCGTCCTGGCGTGGCAGCGCCTCGGCGACGCGCACCAGGGCGGCACGCGCGCCCACCTCGAGGTGCTCCTGACCGGTGCCCTGGCCGCCGGCTCGTACCTGCTCGACGGGCACCAGCGCGCGGTCGAGCCCACGTGGCTGCTGATGGGCGCCGACCTGGTGCACCTGCTCGGGGCCGCCGTGTGGCTGGGTGGTCTGGTGCTGCTGTTCGGTGCCGTGCGGACCCGCCGGCTCGACGACGACCCCGTCGGCGCCGCCGGCCTGGTGGCGCGCTTCAGCCGGGTGGCCTTCTGGTCCGTCGTCGCCCTGAGCGCGGCGGGGATCGCCATGTCGGTCGTGCTCGTCCGGGTTCCGCGGGCACTGACCGCCACCGGCTACGGCTGGACGCTGGTGGCCAAGGTCGCCATCGTCGCCGTCGTGCTGCTGGCCGCCGCCTACAACCGCTGGCGCCTGGAACCGGCCATCGCGGCGCGCCTGGCGCCGGCCGGCGGCGCCGTCGACGTCGACTCGCCCGACACGGACGTGCGCGAGCGTCGTTCCCGCCGGGCCTGGGCGCAGTTGCGCACCACCCTGGCCGTCGAGGTCGTGGGGGTGCTGGTCGTGGCGTTGCTGACCGGCTTCCTGGTCTCGCAGCGGCCGGCCGCGGAAGCGGCCGGCGTCACCGGCGCCTACCAGACGACCGTCGCTCTCACCGAGGAGTACGACGTCGACCTGGTCGTCGACCCGAACCAGGTCGGTCTGAACGCCATCCACGTCTACGTGCTCGAGCAGACCGGGCAGCCGACCGGCGACGTCCAGGACCTGCGCCTCGAGCTGACCTACGTGCCCCAGCAGATCGGCCCGATCGAGATCGAGCCGTTCCTCGTCGGTCCCGGGCACTGGACGGCCAACATCGAGGACCTGCGCTTCGCCGGCGAGTGGGAGGTCCGGGTCGTGGCCGGGATCGACCGGTTCACCGAGGCCGACGTCCGCATCCCGGTCGTCGTCAACCGCTGACGAAGCTCCCCGAGACCGCGACCGCACCGGCCGCGGAGGAAGAGGAACACGTGCTTCCCGTCCGACGTACCTGGCGTCGCGGCCTGGTCGCCGCGCTCGGCGCCACCCTGCTGCTGGCTGCTCCCGCGTCCGCGCACCCGTTCGTGCGCGGTGGCGAGGTGCCCGTCGACAGCCTCGCGACCATCACGCTCGCGATGGCGCACGGGTGCGGCGGCGACGGTGGCGGCGAGGAGGAGCCGACGCTCGAGGTCGCCCTGGAGGTGCCCGAGTGGCTCCGCGTGGTCGAGGTGGCCGACACGGAGGGCTACACCGCCGAGGTGGAGACCGCCGCCGACGGCACGGTGGACGCGGTCGTGTGGACCGCCGACGGCGAGGGCGAACTGGCACCGGATCTCGACCTCGACGTCGTCGCCAGCGGCGAGGAGGGCGACGAGCGCTACCTCGCCGTCTTCCAGGGCTGCGAGAACGCGAGCTACCGCTGGGTCGGCACCCCCGACGAGCCCGCCGAGGACCCCGCGATCGGCGTGACGTTGACGGCCGCCGATCCCGACAGCCCGCCCCCGCCCGAGGAGGAGGTTCCGGCGGCGGACGAGGACGGGCCCGAGGACCCGGTCGACACGGTCGTCGAGGACCCCGCCGACGAGCCGGGTGACAGCGCCGACGACGAGCCGGCCCCCGACCAGACCACCGCGGAGTCGGAGTCCGACGACACCACGACGGACGAAGCTGCCGCGCCGGGCGAGCAGGCCGCCGACGAGGGCGGTGTCTCCGTCGCGCTGATCGTGCTGCTGGTGCTCGTGGCCGTGGTGGCCGCTCTGGTCGCCGCGCGACGACGCGGGGGCGCGTCGACGCCCGGCGCCGGGCCGGAAGGGGACGCCTGATGCCGTCCATGGAGGCGACGGTGCGACGCAGCGGTGCGGCGCGCCGGCGGTGGCTGCGTGTCCTGACGGCGACGGCGGTGCTGCTGGTCGGGCTGGCCTCGCCCGCGGCCGCCGACCCCGCCGGCCCGACCCACTACGACTCCGTCCTCGGCGCGGTGGAGCCGGCCGACGCCCCGCTGGACGTGCAGATTCTGGGCGGTGACGCCTTCCTGGTCGTGTCCGTGCCCGCGGGCGTGCAGGCGGAGGTGCCGGGCTACGAGGGCGAGCCCTACGTCAGGTTCGAGCCGGACGGGACCGTGCTCGTCAACGAGCGCTCTCCCGCGCGGTGGCTCAACGACGCCCGCTACGGCGAGCTCGAGGTGGAGCTGCCCACGATCGCGGATGCCGAGGCCGCGCCGGTCTTCGTGGAGGTGGCGAGCGACGGCACCTACGCCTGGCACGACCACCGCATCCACTTCATGAGCCCGAGCCTGCCGCCCCAGGTCGACCCGTCGGCGGGCAGCCCGCAGCCGGTGATGGACTGGACGGTACCGGTCGAGGTCGACGGCCAGACGGTGGAGATCACCGGGACGCTGTCGTGGGTGCCGGGGCCCTCGCCGCTGGTCTCCGCGCTGCTGGTGGTGCTGGCCGTCGCGCTCGCCGCCGCCGTCGTGCTGCGGCGCCCCTCGGCGGCGGCGGGGCTGACACTCGTCGGCGCGGTGGTCGCGGTCGGTGTCGGCGTGACCAAGGTCGTCGGGTTGCCTGCCGGCGCGGACGGCGAGCCGATGCTGCTGGTCCTGCCGGGGATCACGCTCGCCCTGCTGGGCATGGGGCTCGCGCTGTCGCGGCGTGCCGATGGTGCCGACACCCGTGGAGCCCTCGTCACGGCCGCCGCCGGGATCCCGCTGCTGGTGTGGGCCGTGTTGCAGTTCGGCGCGCTGACCCGCCCGATCGTGCCCGGCCCGCTGCCCGTCGGGGCGGTGCGGGTGGCGGTGGCGCTCACCGGCGCGGCCGGCCTGGCCGCCCTGGGAGCCGTGGTGCGTCGGGTCATGGCGGCCACGTCGCTGGACGCGCCGACGCCCCGCCCGGCCCCCTAACCCTCGGTGGTGTCACCGTCGGTCGGCGGGTCGTCCTCGTCCGGCGGCGAGGGCGTGGGGGTCGGCGTCGGCGTCGGTTCCGGTTCGGGTTCGGGCTCGGGTTCCGGCTCCGGTTCGGGTTCGGGCTCCGGTTCCGGTTCGGGTTCGGGGTCGGGCTCCGGTTCGGCCCCGCGGCTGACCACGATCGTGACGATCGAACCGCGCCGCACCTCGGTGCCGGCGGGCGGGTCCTGGCGGATGACGAAGCCCTCGGAGACGACGTCGGAGAACTCGCGCAGGATGTTGACCTCGAGGCCCTGGTCCTCCAGGCGGAACTGTGCCTCGGACTCGCTGTAGTTGGTCACCGGCCGCACGATGACGCGCTCCTCGCCGGCGCTGACCACGTAGTCGACGGTGCTGCCGAGCGGGACCTCGGTGCCGGCCTCCGGATCGGTGGCGAGGATCCGTCCCGCCTCGACGCTGTCGCTGGCCTGGCTGGTGGCACGTCCCGGGCTCAGGCCCGCCTCGCGCAGGGCACCGAAGGCCTCCTCCTCGGTCATGCCCACGAGGTCGGGGACGGCGACCTGTTCCTGACCGACCGACACGACGAGGTCGATCTCCGCGCCCTCGGGCGCCATCGTGTCGGCGTCGGGCGACTGGCTGATGACGCGGCCGGCCTCGACCGTGTCGGAGAACTCCTCGGTGACCTCGCCGCGGACGAACCCCTGGCGGGTGAGGATCTCCTCGGCCGCTTCCAGCGTCTGGTCGACGAGGTCGGGGACCGCGATGCGGTTGGTGTCGTCGGTGAAGAGGCTGGCCAGCGCCCAGGCGCCCCCGATGAGCGCGAGCAGCGCCAGCACGGCCAGCACGCCGTACAGCGCGCCCTTGCGACGCCGTTCCTGCTCGTGGGACGGCAGCGGCCGCGCCGCGGTGGTGGGGTTCAGCAGCGCCGTGTCGTCCTCGGTCAGCACGGCCGGTGCGGCCACCGGGTCGCCGACCCGGGCGCTGAGCAGGTCGTCGCGCATCTCCGCCGCGCTCTGGTAGCGGTTGGCGGGGTTCTTGGCCAGCGCCCGCATGGTGATGGCCTCTGCCGCCGGCGACACCGACGGCTCCAGCTCACGTGGTGGGCGGGGCGGCTCCTGCACGTGCTGGTAGGCGACGGTGACGGCCGAGTCGCCGGTGAACGGCTGCTGGCCGGTGAGGGCCTCGTAGAGCACGACCCCCAGGGAGTACAGGTCGGAACGTTCGTCGACGTCGAGGCCCTGGGCCTGCTCCGGCGACAGATAGGCGGCGGTGCCGAGGACCGCGGCGGTGCGGGTGACGGTCTCGTTGCCGACCGCCCGCGCGATGCCGAAGTCGGTGACCTTCACCGTCCCGTCGTGGGCGAGCAGGATGTTGCCCGGCTTGACGTCCCGGTGGATCAGCCCCCGCCCGTGGGCGTACTGCAGTGCCGCGCAGACGTCGGCGACGACCTCCAGCGCCCGGTCCTCGGTCAGCCCGCCGGCGTCGATGGCCTGCTGCAGCGAGCGGCCCTCGACCAGCTCCATGACGATGAACGGCTGACGGATGCCCGACGCCGGATCGACGCCCGGGGGCACCTCGGAGCCGGTGTCGTAGACCGCCACGAGGTTGGGGTGGTTGAGCCTGGCGACGTGGCGGGCCTCGTCGTGGAAGCGGCGGGTGAAGGCCTCGTCGTCGCGGAAGCGGTCCAGCAGCAGCTTGATCGCCACCTCGCGGTCGAGGGTGCGGTCGTGCGCCGCCCACACCTCGGCCATACCCCCGCGACCCAGCGGTCGCCGCAGTTCGTAGCGGCCGACGAGCACGCGACCTTCGGTCACCGTGGCCTCCGTGCGGGGTTTCGGGCAGGGCGAACGGGCGGGGGTGCGGGGGCGGCCGCCGAGCGTAGCAACGGCCGGGAAGGCAACTTCTCAGGCACGCACGCCCCTAGGACCCGTCGAGTGCCGCCTGCATGACGGCACGGGCGATCGGGGCGGCGACCTGGCCGCCGGTGGCGTCGTCACCGGCCTGCGGGAGCACGACCGCGACGGCGACCTCGTCCTCGGCGAAGCCGACGAACCACACCGTCGGTGCGCCCCCGGTCTGGGCGGTGCCGGTCTTGCCGCCGACCGTCACGCCGTCGATCTGCGCGCGGGTGCCGGTGCCGTCCTCGACGACGTCGATCATCATGTCGCGCAACTGGTCGGCGACGGTCTCGTCCACCACCTGGCTGTCGAAGCGGCCCTCGTTCCAGGTCCGCGTGCCGGTCTCGCGCAGCAGGCGGCCGGACGGGTCGCGCACGGCGGCGACGACGTGCGGCTGGAGCAACTGGCCACCGTTGGCCAGGGCGGCCGCGACCAGCGCCATCTGCATCGGCGTGGCCCGCACGTCACGCTGGCCGATGGCGC